>NZ_JBVJMD010000076.1:0-27965 GCF_055584385.1 Streptomyces sp. NPDC104096 | reverse complement strand
CCCCTCCCCCGCGGCCCCCTCCCCCGCGGTCTCCCGGCCGCCGACCCTCGCGCCCGGGCCCGCCGGTCTCACCCCGGTCTTCAAGAACGGACCCCGCACACCGGACCGGACCGTCGCCCTGACCTTCGACGCCGACATGACCGCCGACGAGGGGCCGCGTGCGGCGGCCGGCGAGCACTTCGACAACCCGCAGCTCATCGCGACGCTGCGGGCGCTGAAGGTGCCGGCCACCGTGTTCATGACCGGGCGGTGGGCCGAGGAGTACCCGATCCAGGCCCGCTCGATCGGACGGGACCCGCTGTTCGAGATCGCCAACCACTCCTACAGCCACTACGCCTTCACCGGCGACTGCTACGGCCTGCCGACCGTGTCCGAGGACCGGATGCGCTCGGAGGTGGAACGGACGTACACCGCCCTCCGCAAGGCGGGGGTGGACGACGCGATGCCGTACTTCCGCTTCCCCGGAGGCTGCTACGACCAGAAGGCGCTGCGCGCGCTGAGCGCCACCGGCGTCACGGCGGTGCAGTGGGACGTGGTGAGCGGGGACGCGTTCGCCACCGACTCCGACGCCGTGGCCAGGCAGGTCCTGGAGGGCGTGAAGCCCGGCTCCGTCGTCGTCATGCACTGCACGCGCAGCGCCGCCCCGGCGACCGAGCGGGCCGTGCGCCTGGTCGTGCCCGAACTGCGCAAGCAGGGCTACCGGTTCGTGAAGGTGTCCCAGCTGATCGGAGCCGCCGACCGCAGGCGATGACCCCCGCCGGAAACGGCGTACGGACCTCTCACGGCGCTCGCCGGGAGGTGAGCGCGCAGGTCACGGCGGCCGCCGCGGTCGTGAGCAGCACGGCGGCGGCGAGGGGCAGCAGGGGCACCGGCACCTTCCCGGACTGCGAACCGGCGACCAGGCCGCCGACCGCCGCGTGCGCCGGGGACCCGGTCACCACCAGGGACAGCAGGGCCGCGAGCAGCAGCGCGGGCACCGCGCGGCCCGGCGAGCGCAGCACCGGCCAGGCGGTGAGCGCGCCGACGGCCGCCCCGAGCAGGGCACAGACCAGGACGGCCAGCAGCCCGGCACCGGCCGCGGGCAGCGGCGGCACCCGGGTGCGGTGGTCGGTGCTCACCGGATCGCTGATCAGCGTCACGACGGCGGTCGCGGCCGCGCCCAGTGCGGTGGCGCAGGCCAGGGCCACCAGCAGACAGGCCAGATGCGCCCGCGCCGGGGTGGTCGCCGCCGCGACCACGCCACGGGCCGCGGGCGGCTCGTTGGTGACGCAGATCCGCACCAGCCACGCGGCGACGGGCAGCAGGGCGGCGGCCGCGTAGCCGAGGGAGTCGAGCACCGGCTGCCCGCCCTGGAGGCCGATCGCGAGGAAACCGGCGTACAGGATGAACGGCGGCAGCCAGCGCTGCGAGCGGACCAGCAGGGCGGTCTGGTAGCGGACGAGGGCGGTCACGGGCGGCTCTCCTCGACGGGTCCGACGACGGGGCCGACGCTCACCACGTGCCAGGGCGGGCGTGCGGTCAGCAGGGCACGGAGCAGGACGTCCGAGTGGGACGCGGGGACGGTGAGCCGGTGGACACCCGGGGCGGCCTCGTCGACGGCGGTGGCCCAGCGGGCGGCGTCGGCGGGCGGGGCGGCCCCGGCCGGTCCGCGGGCCTCCACGAGCACGGCGGGGCCGGCCGCCGGAGCGGTTTGTTCCGTACGCAGGCCGAGCGCGCCTTCGCGCACGGTGTACGTGGCGTCGGGCACCCCCTCCAGCCGGCGCGGGTCGTGGTCGACGAAGACGACGGCCGCGCCGGCGGCGGTGCGCTCGGCGACGGCCCGCTCCAGTTCGGCGCGGGCGTCGGCGTCCAGGCCGGTCCACGCCTCGTCGAGCACCAGCAGCTCCGGTTCGGCCACCATCGCCTGGGCGACCGCGACCTTCTGGCTGCTGCCCTTGGACAGCCGTGCCATCGGGGTGCGGGCGTAGGCGGCGGCGCCGAACCGCTCCAGCCACTGCTGCGCGGCCCGGGCGGCCGCCGCGCGCGACAGGCCGTGCACGGTGCCGAGGTGGGTGAGGTATCCGGACGGGGTGAAGGGCAGCGCCGACGGGAAGCGTTCGGGCACGTACGCCGTGCGGGGCCGGCCGGTGATCCGGCCCTCGCTGGGGGCGTCGATCCCGGCCAGGACGCGCAGGAGGGTGGACTTGCCGGTGCCGTTGGCGCCCTCCAGGCGGACCAGGGTCCCGGGGGACACGGTCAGGTCGATGCCGCGCAGCACCCAGGGGCCCCGTAAGCCGTAGCGCCGGCCCACGTCGACCAGTCGCAGATCACGTTCCATGGAGGCATCTTCCCCCGCCCCTTAGGGTGGGCTGTCGTGAGCCCCGATCCGACACCCCTCGCCGACAGTCCCTTCCGGTCCGAGCCCAGCGCCCGCGACCAGGCACCCCAGTACGTCCTGCCGCTGGTGGTGCGCATCGAGCGGGCCGAGCCGCCCGAGCGCACGGACGCCCTGGAGACCGCCGCCCGCGCGGTGCTCAGGATGCTGGACGACGAACGCTCGGCGGGCGACGGCGCCTGGGCGCAGGCGGTCCGGGACTGGCAGGACGCCCGCATCCGCAAGGTCGTGCGGCGGGCGCGCGGGGCCGAATGGCGCCGGGCCGAGGCGCTGCCCGGGATCACGGTCACCGGGACGTCCGCGGAGGTACGGGTGTTCCCGCCGGTCCCGCTGGACGGCTGGCCCAAGGAGCTGGTGAAGCTCCAGGTCTCCGGCACCGACCTCGACGACCCGCGGCCGCCGGCCGACGCCGCGCCCGGCACACCGGTGCTGTGGTTCAACCCGGAGGTCCCGATGTCGGCGGGCAAGGCGATGGCCCAGGCCGGGCACGGCGCCCAACTCGCCTGGTGGGAACTGTCGGACGAGGAGCGCCGCACCTGGCGCGACGCCGGCTTCCCGCTCGCCGTGCGCACGGCCGATCCCCTGCGGTGGCGCGAACTGACCGTCAGCGGGCTGCCGTTGGTGCGCGACGCGGGCTTCACCGAGATCGCGCCGGGCAGTTGCACGGTGATCGCCGAGCATCCGGCCCTGCGGTAGTCACGGCCCGGCACGGGCGGCCCACCGGGGCGACGGCCTCGCCCGGCGGCCCGGCGGCCTCGCGGGCCGGGGTCCCGCAGGCCGGTGGCCCGGCGACCCTGCGGCGCGAACCTCAAATGTTGCTCTGAAGACGGGAGCGGCAGGGTTCGGTGCTCGGCGCCGGGGCGATACCTCCGTCACCAGGGAGGGGCCGCGGCGGGGGCCGACGGGGGCCCCGGAGGAGGGGACCATGGAGCGACTCGGCACGGGAATCGGCTGGCGGCCGGAGATCGCCGACGCGGTGGAGCGCATGCCGGGCGTCGACTGGGTCGAGGTCGTGGCGGAGAACCTGTGCCCCGGCCACCTCCCCGCCTCCCTGCGACGGCTGCGCGAGCGCGGGGTGACCGTGGTCCCGCACGGCGTCTCCCTGGGACTCGGCGGCGCCGACCGCCCCGACGAGGGCCGGCTGGCCGCCCTCGCCGAGCGGGTCGAGACGCTGGGCGCGCCGCTGGTCACCGAGCACATCGCGTTCGTGCGGGCCGGCGGGCCGCTGACCGCCTCCCCGCGGCTGGAGGCCGGTCATCTGCTGCCCGTCCCGCGCACCCGGGACGCCCTCGACGTGCTGTGCGAGAACGTCCGTATCGCGCAGGACGCCCTGCCCGTGCCGCTCGCCGTCGAGAACATCGCCGCGCTGTTCTCCTGGCCGGACGAGGAGCTGACGGAGGGGCAGTTCCTGTACGAGCTGGCCGACCGTACCGGTGTGCGGCTGCTCGTCGACGTGGCGAACCTGCACACCAACCACGTCAACCGCGGTGAGGACCCGGCCGCGGCGCTCGCCGCGCTCCCCCTGGAGGCCATCGCGTACGTGCATGTCGCGGGCGGCTTCGAACGGGACGGCGTCTGGCACGACAGCCACGCCCACCCGGTGCCCCGGCCGGTCCTGGACATCCTGGCCGACCTCGCCTCCCGGGTGACCCCGCCGGGCGTCCTGCTGGAGCGGGACGAGAACTTTCCCGAGCCGAGCGAACTGGAACGGGAACTGGGGGCGATCCGGGACGTCCTGGAGAAGGGGCGGGCCGCCGCGGCCGACCGGCCCGCGCCCGCGCCGCCGGCCCCGGACTCCCCCGTCACCGGACACCTGGATCCGGCCCGTCAGCGTCTCGCCCTCGCCGAGGCCGCGCTGCTGTCCGCGCTGGTGGCGGGGACGCCCGCGCCCGAGGGGTTCGACCGGATGCGTCTGGGGGTGCAGGCGCGGGCGCTGGCCGGGAAGCGGGCCGACGTCGTGGCGAAGGTCGCGCCGGAACTGCCGGAGATCCTCGGTGACGAGTACCGGCCGGTGTTCCTCGGCTACGCCCAGCGGCACCCGATGACGGGCGGCTACCGGCGCGACGCGCTGGACTTCGTGGCGGACCTGCTGCTCGCCGGGCGGCCGGCGGACGGGCGGACCCGGCGGGCGCTGCGGGAGTGGTGGCTGGAGCGGTCGGGTCCGGCGCCGCGCTCCGCCCGGCCGGGGGTGCGGCTCGCCCGCGCGACGCGTCAGGCGCTGCGCCGGCCGCTGAGCCGCCACTGAGCCGTCACCGAGCGAGCCGCAACCCCCGTCCCCTGTACGGCAGTCGGCGTAGAAGCCGCGATAACCCGGCTGTCCCGTACCGAAGCCGGTTAGCGTGCGGTGCCGCAACAGGAGGCACCATGCGACGACCCCGACCCCCCGTGCACGGCAGAGGCCTGTTCAGTGGCACCGGCCTCATCATCGTCTGTCTCGCCGCCACCATGTGCGCGCTGCTCTACCCGATCTGGTCGTACACCGACCGACGCCCGGCCGGTGTGGACGTGCTCGGCCCACAGACCGTGCGGACGCGGTACGGGCCGCTGTCCGGTCTCGACCGCGACTTCCTCACGAAGGCCCGGCCGGCGGGCCTGTGGGAGCTGTCCGCGGGGCGCCAGGCCGGGCGCAAGGGCACCACGCGGGCCGTGCGGACGGCCGGGGAGCACCTGGTCGAGGGGCACACGTACCTGGACGCGCGGATACGTGACGTCGCCGCGCGGCTGGGGCTCGCGCTGCCCGACGAGCCCGACGCGCAACAGCGGGCCTGGCTGAAGGAGTTGGACGCGGCGCAGGGCACGGAGTACGACCGCAGGTTCGCCGACGTCCTGCGGCTCGCGCACGGCCGGTCGTTCACGCTCGTCGCCCAGGTGCGGGCCGGTACCCGCAACTCCCTGGTGCGCGACCTCGCCGACGACGCGATCACGACCGAACTGGACCACATCAGGGTCCTGGAGGCCACCGGATACGTCGACTTCAACGCCCTGGCCCGGGAGTCGGACGCCACGCGCACCCCACCGGTCTCCCACTTCCCCGTGCCGCTCGACCCGACGACCGACCCCGCGGGCGGGGTCCCGGCCGCGCCGGGGCCGAGCGCCTCCCCCGCCTACCCCCTGCCGCCGGCCACCTCCGGCCCGCCGCCGTGACGTCACATATCCGCAACACCGCGTCCGGATCGTGAACAGGGCATGGCGCCTCACGGTGCCCTTGGCATAGAAACACGGCATGTTCTGGGTCCTCTTCCTGCTGTCCGCCTGGGCCGTGGCCGCCGTCTCGTGCACCCGCCTGTGCCTGGCCGCCGCACGCGCGGCCGTCGTCGACACGGACCCGGACGCGACCCACGATCTGACGCTCTACGAAGCCGCGTTCCTGTCCGGCGGGCCCGCCCGGGTCGCCGAGCTGACCCTGGTGTCGATGGCCCGTCAGCGTCGGCTGCTGCTCGCGCACACCGGCTGGGCGACCGTCGTCGATCCGCGCGGGCGGGACGACATGGAGCGGTCCGTCATCGGGGCGATCGGGCCCGAGGGGCAGTCGCGCATAGCGCCGGTGCGGGCCGGCGCGGCCGCCGCCGACGCGGTGCGCAGCCTCGCCGACCGGCTGGTGAGCGCGGGCCTGGCCGTACCCGACGGGGCCCGTACGACGGTGGCGGCGGGCGTCCGCCAGGTGCGGGCCGCCGCGCTGGCCGTCCTGGCGCTGGGCGCCGTCGCGCTGTCGATGCCCGGCCAGCCGGACATGCCGCGCACCCTGGTCGCGCTCTGGTTCGCGCTGCCCCTCGCGCTCACCCTGAGCTGCCTCGTGATCGCGCGGGTCGAGGTCCACCCGTACTCGCGCTGGGCCTCCCCGGCCGGGCAGCGGCTGCTGGGCGCCCTGGCACAGCAGGGCGGCGGCCCCGGCGACGACCGCACCTACCTGACGTCGGTCGCGGTGCGCGGGGTCCGCGCCGTCGGCGAGCCCGAACTGCGGGCGGCCTTCGAGCAGCGCACACCGTACTGGCACGACTGACCGCGCCCGCGCCCGGCGGGGGCGTGCGGAGGCATTGGCGCCGACACCGGCAGACGGTGCTTGCCTTCCCCCGCACCCCCACGAAACATCCCCTTTGTCGCCGCCGTGCCTCGAAGGGATCCGCGATGAGAGCAGCCGTCGTCCACTCGGCCGCCGGGTCGTTGCTGTTGACCGTTCTCGCCGCCGGTCCGGCCGGGGGCAGCACCGGCGCCCCCGGCGCGACGACCGAGCGCGAGGGCACCAGGGTGGCCGCCGCCCGCGCCGCCGAGACCGGTGTCCGCTTCGGCGCGTGCACCGAGTTGCGGGACGCGCCGGACAGCCTCCGGTGCGGCACGGTGAGCGTCCCGCTCGACTACGCCCACCCGGACGGCAAGCAGATCGAGCTGACCGTCAGCCGGGTGCCGGCCACCCACCGCGACCCGCACAACAGCAAGCGCCTGGTGCCGCGCAAGGGCGCCCTGGTCTTCAACCCGGGCGGCCCCGGCGGCTCCGGCATGTACTTCCCGCTGGCCGGCACGCTCCCGCAGTGGAAGCGCATCGCGGCCGCCTACGACCTGGTCGGCTACGCCCCGCGCGGCGTCGGCCGCTCGGCGCCGCTGTCCTGCCAGGACCCCCAGCACTTCTTCAAGGGCCCTGCCCCGGCGCCGGTGCACCCCTCGGAGTCGTACAAGCGGCAGCGCATCGCCCGGGCCAAGGCGTACGCGCAGGGCTGCGCGAAGCGGTCGGGCAGCGCGCTGCGCCACTACACCTCCCTGAACAACGCCCGTGACCTGGACGTCCTGCGGGCCGCGCTCGGCGAGCCGAAGCTGACGTTCATGGGCGCCTCGTACGGCACCTACTTCGGGGCGCTGTACGCGACCCTGTTCCCCTCGCACGTGGCCCGGATGGTGTTCGACGCGGCGGTGAACCCGGATCCCGCGCAGATCTGGTACCGCAACAACCTCGCCCAGTCGGCCGCGTTCGAGGAGCGCTGGGCGGACTTCCGGGAGTGGGTCGCCCGCCACCACGACGTGTACGGGCTGGGCACGACGGCCGCGGCGGTGGCGGACGGCTACGAGAAGGCGCGGACCCGGCTGGCCGCCCGGCCGGCGGGCGGGAAGGTCGGCCCCGCCCAGTTGCAGAACGCGTTCCTCCAGGCCGGGTACTACGACACGTACTGGCCCTCGCGGGCCGCGGCGCTGTCGGCGTATCTGAAGGGCGACCCGCGGCCGCTGGTGGCCCTGGCGGCGCCGGTCACGCGGGCGGCCGCCGAGGCGGAGAACGGGAGCGCCGTCTACACGGCCGTGGAGTGCAACGACGCGCCCTGGCCGACGGACTGGAAGGTATGGGACCGCGACAACACGCGGCTCGCGCGGGTGGCGCCGTTCGAGACCTGGGACAACGCCTGGGCGAACCTGCCGTGCGCCTACTGGCCGGTGCCGCGGCAGCGGCCGCTGGATGTGCGGACCGGTCCGGGTGAGCTGCCGCCGACGCTGGTCCTGGCCTCCGAGCGGGACGCGGCCGCGCCCTACGACGGCGCTCTTGAGCTGCGCCGGCGGCTGGCCGGTTCGGTGCTGGTGACCGAGCGGGACGCCGGCACGCACGGCGTCGCCGGCGGTCCCAACCGCTGCGTCAACGGCCATCTGGAGGCGTATCTGCTGGAGGACCGGCTGCCGGACCGGCGCGCGTCCTGCGCACCGCGTCCGGAACCGGTGCCCGCGCCGAAGCCGGACCCGAAGGCGAAGCCGGCCACGAGGTCGAAGCCGGTACGGGGCTGACGGCCGGCCGTCGGGGACCGGCGGCCGAGGGCTCGCCCTGCGGCAAGCCCTCGGAGCGGGCTCAGGCCAGGCCCGCGACCAGATCGGCGACGTCCTTGCGGCGGCCCGTGTAGAAGGGGACCTCCTCGCGGACGTGCATCCGCGCCTCGGAGGCACGCAGGTGACGCATGAGGTCGACGATGCGGTACAGCTCGTCGGCCTCGAAGGCCAGCATCCACTCGTAGTCGCCGAGGGAGAACGAGGCGACCGTGTTGGCGCGCACGTCGGGGTAGCCGCGCGCCATCTTGCCGTGGTCCGCGAGCATCCGGCGGCGGTCCTCGTCGGGCAGCAGGTACCAGTCGTAGGAGCGCACGAAGGGGTAGACGCTCACGTAGTCGCGGGGCGTCTCGTCGGCGAGGAACGCCGGGATGTGCGAGCGGTTGAACTCGGCGGGGCGGTGCAGCGCCATGTTCGACCAGACCGGCTCCAGGGCGCGCCCCAGCTTCGTCCGGCGGAAGAGGTTGTACGCCTCCTGGAGCTGGTCGGAGGTCTCGGCGTGCCACCAGATCATGAGGTCGGCGTCGGCGCGCAGGCCGGACACGTCGTAGGTGCCGCGGACGGTCACGTCCTTGGCGGCGAGCTGGTCGAACAGCTCCTGGACCTCGTCGGCGTAGCCCGCGCGGTCCTCGGGCAGCACGTCCTTCAGCCGGAAGACGGACCACAGGGTGTAGCGGATGACCTCGTTGAGGTCCTTGGCCAGCTTGCCCTTGTTCGGGATCCTGCCGGACTCGGTGGTGGGGGCATCTTCACTCATGCGGCTATTCTCCCGCTCCGCCGTGCAGGCTCTGCACCGGGTGGGCGGTGAGTTCCTGCACACCGCGCAGGTCGCCGCCCAGCCGGTCGACCGCCGCGTACGCGCTCGCGATGCAGGCCGGGATGCCGACCCCGTCGTACGCCGCGCCGCACACCGCCAGGCCCGGGACCGCGGCGACGTGCTCGCGGACGCGGGCCACGCGCGCGTGGTGGCCGACGGGGTACTGGGGCAGGCCGTCGGTCCAGCGGGTGACCCGGGTCTCCAGGGGGACGGCGTCGAGGCCGGTGGCCGCCTTCAGGTCGTGCCGGGAGACCGCCACGAGAGCGGCGTCGTCGCGCTGGAGGACCTCGGTCTCGCGGTGCCGTCCGACCGAGGTGCGCACCACGACCACGTCCGGGTCCTCGTCGGCGATCCAGCCCCACTTGCGGGAGGCGAACGTCGACGCCTTGATGGTGTGCCCGTCGACCGGCGGGACGAGGAAGCCGCTGCCCTCGGGCAGGGCGGCCGCCTCGCCGCGCCGGTAGGCGAGGCTGATCAGGGCCATCGAGGCGTACTCCACGGTGTCCAGTTCGGCGGCGGCCGCGGGGCAGTCGTCGCGCAGCAGGCGGGCGGTGTCGCGGGCGGGGGCCGCGAGGACCACGGCGTCGGCCTCCTGCGCGCCGCCGTCGGTCAGGATCCGCCAGCCGTCGCCGGTGCGGCGCAGGCCGCGCACCGGGGTGTCCAGCCGGATCTCCCCGCCGCGCGCCCGCACCGACTCGGCGACGGCGAGCGGGAGCCGGCCCACTCCGCCGGCGATGCCCATGAAGACGGGTCCGGCCGGCTGGTCCGTCGCCGTCTTCGCCTGGATCTCGCGGACCGCCTCGGTCAGCGAGTCGTGCGTGCGCGCGGCCCGGTAGAGCTGGGGGACGGCGGAGCGCAGCGAGATGCGGTAGGCGTCGCCCGCGTAGACCCCGCCCAGCAGGGGTTCCACCAGCCGGTCGACGACCTCGCGGCCGAGCCGGGCCGCCACGTACTCCCCCACCGCCACGTCGTCGCCGACCTCGGTGCGCGGCAGGCGGGCGTCGTCGTCGATACGGGCCAGGCCCTCGTCGGACAGCACCCCGGCCAGCGCGGCGGCGGTACCGGGGACACCCATCACATGGCCCTTGGGCATCGGACGCAGGGCGCCCCGGGTCCAGATCGAGGCGGTCGCGGTGGCCGGCGGCTGGAGGTGGTCGGCCAGACCCACCTCACGCGCCAGCCCCACCGCCTCCGGTCTGCGGGCCAGCATCGACTCGGCGCCGAGGTCGACGCGCACGCCCGCGATCTCGCCCGGCAGCAGTTTGCCGCCGACCCGGCCGGACGCCTCCAGCACGGTCACCCGCGCCCCGCGCTCCAGCAGCCGGTGGGCGGCGGCCAGCCCCGCGATCCCGGCTCCGACGACGACGACATGCTCCGTGCCCGTACCCGTTGCGCTCATGGCCCCACTCTCTCAGAGCGCGCCGGCACTGCCGCGGGACCCCGGTGTCCTGGACGAGTCCTGACCGTGACCGCATCGCGACCGGCCGCCGCAAACGTCCCGGGCCGCTACGGCGTCGAAGGAGCGTCAGTCGTCACCGCCCCGGGGGGAGACCCACATGCGCGCACCACATCCCGCCCCACGTTCCGCACGGCGTTCCGCGCCGCCTTCCGTACGGCGTTCCGCCCGGGCCCTGGCCGGGGTGCTGCTCGTCTGCGCCCTGGCCCTCGCGGGATGCGGCGCGGGTGCGGACGACAAGGCCGCGACCAGTTCCGACGCCAAGGCCGCGGCCGGGCCCGAGGCGCAGACCGGCGCCGGTGCGGAGGCACAGGCGGGCGCCGCGGACAGCAATCGGAACGGCAGCGCGAGGACCGGCACGCCGCCGGCCCTCTCCACCAGCCACATCATCCGTACCGCCACGCTGACCGTGCAGGTCAAGGACTCGGCGAAGGCCCTCGACACGGCCCGCACCACCACCGAGAACGCGGGCGGCTACGTCGGCGACGAGACCACCACCCGGGACGAGGACAGCGGCGAGCACACCCGGGTCGTGCTGCGCGTGCCGGTCGACCGGTACGACGAGGTCCTCGCCGGTCTGGAGGGCACGGGCAAGCTCCTGGAGCGCACCGCGAAGGCCCAGGACGTCACCGACCAGGTCGTCGACGTCGACAGCCGGGTCAAGTCGCAGCGCGCCAGCGTGGCCCGCATCCGCGAGCTGATGGACCGGGCCACCCAACTCTCCGACGTGGTCACGCTGGAGGGCGAACTGAGCTCCCGCGAGGCCGATCTGGAGTCGCTGCTGGCCCAGCAGGCGTCCCTGAAGGACCGGACGAGCATGGCCACCATCACGCTCTCCCTCTTCGAGAAGCCGGTGCCGAAGGCCGAGAAGAAGGACGAGGACCCCGGGTTCGTGGACGCGCTCGCGGGTGGCTGGGGAGCGTTCGTGACGATGCTGCGCTGGGTCGCGGTGGCGTTCGGCGCGACCCTGCCGTTCGCGGCCGTGGCGGCGCTGCTGGTCCTGGCGTGGCTGCGCCTGATCCGGCCCCGGCGCCGCAACCGGACCGCACCGGACGGACCGGGCCTGACCGGACCCGACCGGAACGGTCCGGCCCTGAACGGACCCGATCAGCACTGAACCGACAGCGCCGAAATGCCCGTCCCCCGTAGCGTGTTCGTATGAGCATGAGCCGTGTGAGCCCTCAGGCAGAGCGACTGGTCGTGATCGGCGGCGACGCCGCGGGAATGTCCGCGGCGTCCCAGGCCCGCCGACTCAGAGGTCCGGACGAACTGGAGATCGTGGCCTTCGAGCGCGGCCACTTCACGTCCTACTCGGCGTGCGGCATCCCCTACTGGGTGGGCGGCGACGTCACCGAACGCGACCGGCTGATCGCCCGCACGCCCGAGGAGCACCGCGAGCGGGCGATCGACCTGCGGATGCGCACCGAGGTCACGGAGATCGACACGGCCGGGCAGCGGGTACGCGCGCGTGACCTGGACAGCGGCGCCGAGTCCTGGACGTCGTACGACAAGCTGGTGATCGCGACCGGGGCCCGGCCGGTGCGTCCCGAGATGCCGGGCATGGACGCCCCGGGGGTCCACGGAGTTCAGACCCTCGACGACGGCCAGGCCCTGCTCGACACCCTGGCGCACACGCGTGGCCGACGCGCGGTGGTCGTCGGCGCCGGCTACATCGGCGTGGAGATGGCCGAGGCGCTCATCAACCGGGGCTACGGGGTGACGGTCCTCAACCGTGGCAAGGAGCCCATGTCGACGCTGGATCCCGACATGGGCCGTCTGGTGCACCGGGCGATGGAGGGCCTCGGCATCACCATGGTCAACGACGCCGAGGTCACCAAGGTGCTCACCGGCGACGAGGGGCGGGTACGGGCGGTGGTCACCGAGGACGCGGAGTACCCGGCCGACGTGGTCGTGCTCGGTATCGGCGTACGCCCGGAGACGGCCCTCGCGCGGGCCGCCGGGCTGCCCCTGGGCGGCCACGGCGGCCTGCTCACCGACCTGGCGATGCGGGTACGCGGCCACGAGAACGTCTGGGCGGGCGGTGACTGCGTGGAGGTGCTGGACCTCGTCTCGGGACAGGAGCGGCACATCGCGCTCGGCACCCACGCCAACAAGCACGGCCAGGTCATCGGCACCAACGCGGGCGGCGGCTACGCCACCTTCCCCGGCGTCGTCGGCACGGCGGTGAGCAAGGTCTGCAACCTGGAGATCGCGCGCACGGGGCTGCGCGAGAAGGACGCGCACCGGGTCGGGCTGCGCTTCGAGGCGGTCACCATCGAGTCGACCAGCCGGGCGGGCTACTACCCGGGCGCCTCGCCCATGACGGTGAAGATGCTCGCCGAGCGTCGTACGGGACGGCTGCTCGGCGTGCAGATCGTCGGCCGGGAGGGCGCGGCGAAGCGGGTCGACATCGCCGCGGTGGCCCTCACCGCCGGCCTGACGGTGGAACAGATGACGGCCCTGGACCTGGGGTACGCGCCGCCCTTCTCCCCGGTGTGGGACCCGGTGCTGGTGGCCGCCCGCAAGGCGGCGGCCAAGGTACGCCCCGCCTGACGGCCCGGCTGCGCCACCGCGGCCGGGCCGGCGCGCTCGGACCGTCCCGCGGATCCGCGGCTCGGGCCGGAGCGCTCAGGCCGTGCCGGTGATCCGGGGCAGTGAGGCCACGGACGCGCTCGCGGCCGCGGCGGCCGGCTGCTCGCCGGCCGGCCGCGCGTGCGCCGCCGACGGCCTGACGGTCCGCAGCCGGTTGCCGACCGCCTCGTCCAGGGTCACCGGCCGCTTCAGCTGCGCGGCGAGCCGCCCCGCCTCCTGGCCCAGCCGGGCCACGTCCTCCCACGGCAGCCGCACCACCAGTGAGATCTCCGCCTCACCGTCCGGCAGTGCGTGGATCGCGGGCAGAGCCTGAGCGGTAATTCCGTCGTTCATCGCCTGATCCTCACGTCGTCCCCGCGTCACGCCTTCCCCGGACCGCGGGCGGTTGACGACTCATACGCGTGTACGGACGCGGGTGTTCACCGGTCCGTCATCCACCGGTTCGTCCGGCGTCCCGCGGGCAGTAGTCCCTTGTGGTCATCCCCGTGCACGACGTCAACCCGGTGCGCCGCACCCCCTGGGTGACGTACGCGCTGATCGCCGCGAACGTCCTGGTGTTCCTGTTCACGCCGGGCCTCGCGGGCTCGGCGGCGGCCGGCGACCATCTGTCACGGCTCTGCCATCTGCACGCGTTCCTGGACCACTACGCGGCGGTGCCACGGGAGTTGATCCACCATCAGCTGCCGGGAACGGTCCCCACGGGCGCCGTCGGGGTCGGTGCGCAGGGTCCGGGCTGCGTGGTCGGCCCGCCGGGCTACGTCAAGTCCCCGCCGCTGTCCGTGTTCACCGCGATGTTCCTGCACGGAAGCTGGCTGCACCTGCTGGGCAACATGCTGTTCCTGCTGATCTTCGGGAACAACATCGAGGACCGCATGGGGCACGTCCGCTTCACGCTGTTCTACGTCGCCTGCGGCTATGCGGCGTCGTACGGCTTCGCGCTGCTCAACGACGCGTCGACCGACCCGCTGATCGGCGCCTCGGGGGCGATCGCCGGCGTGCTGGGCGCCTATCTGGTGCTGTATCCGAGGGCGCGGGTGTGGGTGCTCGTCCCGTTCCTGGTCTTCCTGCCGCTGCGGCTGCCGGCCTGGCTGGTGCTCGGCTTCTGGTTCGTGCTCCAGGCGGTGTACTCGTCCGGCGAGGGCGTCTCCGAGGTGGGTACGGTGGCGTACGCGGCGCACATCGTCGGCTTCCTCACCGGGATGCTGCTGGCCTGGCCGCTGCGGCCCGGCACACCACCGCCTCCGGAGCCGCGCGGCCTGCTGTTCGGCAGGCGGGCGCGGCCCCGGCACTCCTGGTGAGGCGCCTCAGCGGGCGGTGCGGGTGTGGACGTACTCCACGAGCCGGGTGAGCGCGTCCGGGTCGGTGGACGGCATGACTCCGTGGCCGAGGTTGAAGATGTGGCCCTCCAGGTCCGCGGCCGCGTCGAGGACCTTACGCGTCTTGGCCTCGACGGCTTCCCGGCCGGCGAACAGGACGGTCGGGTCCAGGTTGCCCTGGAGCGCCTTGCCCGGTCCGACCCGGCGGACGGCCTCGTCCAGCGGCACCCGCCAGTCGACGCCGACGACGTCCGCGCCCGCCTCGCCCATCAGGCCGAGCAGCTCGCCGGTGCCGACGCCGAAGTGGATGCGGGGGACGCCGTACCCCTCGACCGCGCGGAACACCTTCGCGGAGGCGGCCATCACCGAGCGCCGGTAGTCCGCCGGGGCCAGCGCGCCGGCCCAGGAGTCGAAGAGCTGGACCGCGCTCGCGCCCGCCTCGATCTGGACCTTCAGGAAGGCGGAGGTGATGTCGGCGAGACGGTCGAGCAGGTCGGCCCAGAGCTCGGGGTCGCCGTACATCATCGCCTTGGCGTTCTCGTACGTGCGCGACGGGCCGCCCTCGACGAGGTAGCTCGCGAGGGTGAACGGCGCGCCCGCGAAACCGATGAGCGGGGTGCCGCCGAGTTCGCGGGTGAGCAGGCCGATCGCCTCGATGACGTAGGGCACGTCGTCCGGGGTCAGGTCGCGCAGCTGCGCCAGGTCGGCGCGGGTGCGGATGGGCCGCTCGACGACCGGGCCGACGCCGGGCTTGATGTCGAGGTCGATGCCGATGGCCTTGAGCGGGACGACGATGTCGCTGAAGAAGATCGCCGCGTCCACGTCGTGCCGGCGCACCGGCTGGAGCGTGATCTCGGTGACCAGCTCGGGGCGCATGCAGGACTCCAGCATCGCGACGCCCTGGCGCACCTTGCGGTACTCCGGCAGGGAGCGACCGGCCTGCCGCATGAACCACACGGGCGTGTGCGGCACGGGCTCACGCCTGCACGCCTTCAGGAAGGCACTGTCGTACGTCGCTGTCGGCTGCTGGCCCGCGGGGCTTCCGTTCGCACTCACGACGGCAAGTCTCGCACGACGGCGGAGCACCCCGGGCCGGACCGCGGGACGCGGGACCGCGTACGGGTCGGGGCGTGGGCAAGGCGCGGGCCGGGGCGTGGGGACGGGGCGCGGGGTGCGGGCCCCACGGCGTGGGGGGCGAGGTCGGTCCAGGGTCCGGGCCGGGGCGCGGAGGCGGGGTGCGCGCGGGGGTGCGAGGGGTCGTGCGCGGGGGCGCAAGGGGCCATGGGGGTGTCTTGCTCTGCACGAAGCCCCCGTTCCCCTTAATCTTCCCCGCATGGCTGCGGCTCAGGGACGACTGTCGGACGGCGCTGGCGAGATGGACGACGCGAAGGACACCGGGGAGGACGCCTCACACGCGAACGCGGCTCCGCCGCCCTTCCGGGCCGCGGTGGACGCGCTGAGAACCGCGCGGCTGCGACCGCAGATCGAGATCGAGCCGACACCGGCCCCGCAGCGGCTGGCGCCGTTCACGTACGCGCTGGAGGCGGCGGTCGTCGACGGCGACCAGGAACTGGCCGACGGCCGGCTGGTGCTGCTGCACGACCCCGCCGGGCACGATGCCTGGCAGGGCACCTTCCGGCTGGTGACGCTGGTGCGCGCGGAACTGGAGGCGGAGATGGCCGCCGACCCGCTGCTGCCCGAGGTGTGCTGGTCGTGGCTGACGGGCGCGCTCCAGGCGCGCGGCCTCGGGTACGGCGAACCGAGCGGCACCGTCACGCGCGCGAGCTCCCACTACTTCGGCGGGCTGTCGGCACGCCCCGCGGCCTCGCAGATCGAGATCCGGGCGTCGTGGACGCCCCGGGAGGGCCTGGGCGGGGTCCCGGACACCGCGGGCCATCTGGCGTCGTGGTGCGATCTGCTGGCCCAGGTGGCGGGGCTGCCGCCGGCCGGTCCCGGCGACGCGTCGGTGGTGACGCTGCCGCAGCGACGGGGGCCGCAGTCCCGGTGACCTCACCGCGGGGGGCGGAGTCCGGACCGGATCCGGAGTCGGGACTGGAGCCGGGGCCGGGGCTGACGTAGGGGCCGGGGGCCGGGGCCTGGGGCACCCGCGTGAGAATCCCGCGGCCGCCCCTCCGCCGCGCCCGAGGGGCCCTCGGACCGCCGCCTGATCGGTTTTTCGACCGCTCTCTCACACTCGCTCACCCCCTCTTGGCCCGTTTGCTCGCCCGTTTTGATGATCTCTTTGTCGATACGGCCACTTTCAGACAACCAATCGGCTTCGACCGAAACGATTCGATCTTCGGATGATCGCTCGCGTGTCCGAATTGCACGTATTGTTACTCACTAGATCGTGATCATTTCCTAAAGGACGCCGGGTTTGGTGCCGAAGACGACTGTGACCTTGAAAGCACGGTTCGTCCCGGCTTCATCCCTACGAGCCGGTACCGTCCCCCACCCAGGAGGCCTGGTGTCCGTTCTCCTCGAGCAGCCCGCAAGCCTGGTCGCCTACCGCCCGAACAAGCCCACCGCCATGGTGGTCGTGGCCGACCCCCGCGTCCGCTCCACCGTCACCCGCCACCTGTGGGCGCTCGGTGTGCGCGACGTCATCGAGGCCTCGTCCATCGCGGAGGCTCGTCCCCGCATCGGCAACCCCCGCGACATCTGCGTCGCCGACGTCCACCTGCCGGACGGCTCCGGCCTCACCCTCCTGTCCGAGACCCGCGCGGCCGGTTGGCCCAACGGTCTCGCCCTCTCCGCCGCCGACGACATCGGCGCCGTGCGCAACGCCCTCGCGGGCGGCGTCAAGGGCTACGTCGTCACCGGCACCCGCACCAACGTCGGGCTCCCCACCCGCCTCGGTGCCGCCCCCATCGGCTCCGCCGCCGCCCGCCTGCACCGCCGCCCCCCGGGTGCCCCGAGCCACCCGGGCGGCTACCGCGAACTGTCCGGACGCGAGGTCGAGGTGCTGCGACTGGTCGCGGAGGGCCAGTCGAACAAGGCGATCGGCGTCTCCATGGGCCTGTCCGCGCTGACCGTCAAGAGCCACCTCGCCCGTATCGCCCGCAAGCTCGGCACGGGCGACCGCGCCGGGATGGTCGCGGTGGCGCTGCGGACCGGCATCATCCACTGACCATCACGACCGCATACCGATCTCCCGACCGGGTCACCGCCCGGAGTTTCACCCCATTGCCCCACTGACCGCTTTCACTGACACGTGTGATGCGTGACTGGTTTGCACCCCTCGGGCGCCCGCCGACGGAACGTTCCGTCGGCGGGCGCTGTCGATACACGGATACCCTTGACATGTGACCGACGCCCAAGAGACCGCAGCAGCCACGTCACTGCGAACCACCGGAGGCGCCCCTCCGGACGACGGCGGATCTTCTGCGACCGGGGCGCCCGTCCCGCTCCTCGAACCGCGCGAGGGCATTCCGCCGGTGATCACCGACGAGGCCGCCCTCGCCGAGGTGATCGCCGCCTTCGCCGCCGGGACCGGCCCGGTGGCCGTGGACGCCGAGCGCGCGTCCGGCTACCGCTACGGCCAGCGCGCCTATCTGGTGCAGCTGCGCCGCGCCGGCGCCGGCTCCGCCCTGATCGACCCCGTGGCCTGCCCGGACCTCTCCGCGCTGGGCGATGCGCTGTCCGGGGTGGAGTGGGTGCTGCACGCGGCCACTCAGGACCTGCCCTGTCTGCGTGAGATAGGCATGGTTCCCAGCCTGCTGTTCGACACCGAGCTGGCCGGCCGGCTCGCCGGGTTCCCCCGGGTGGGCCTGGGCGCGATGGTCGAGAGCGTGCTCGGATTCGTCCTGGAGAAGGGCCACTCCGCCGTCGACTGGTCGACCCGGCCGCTGCCCGATCCCTGGCTGCGCTACGCGGCCCTGGACGTGGAACTCCTCGTCGACCTGCGCGACGCGCTGGAGAAGGAGCTGGACCGGCAGGGCAAACTGGAGTGGGCCCGGCAGGAGTTCGACGCGATCGCCTCGGCTCCGCCGCCGGAGCCCCGCAAGGACCCCTGGCGACGTACGTCCGGCATGCACAAGGTGCGGCGGCGGCGCCAGCTCGCGGTGGTGCGCGAGCTGTGGGAGGCCCGCGACCGGATCGCGCAGCGCCGGGACGTCTCGCCGGGCAAGGTGCTCGGCGACGCGGCCATCGTCGAGGCCGCCCTGTCGCTGCCGGCCAATGTGCACGCCCTCGCCGCGCTGACCGGGTTCGGGCACCGCATGGGGCGGCGGCAGCTCGACCAGTGGCAGGCGGCCGTCGACCGCGCCAGGGCGCTGCCCGACGCGCAGTTGCCGCAGCCGGGGCAGCAGGTGACCGGTCCGCCGCCGCCGCGGGCGTGGGCGGACAAGGACCCGGCCGCGGCGGCCAGGCTGTCGGCGGCGCGGACCGCGGTGTCGGCGTTGGCCGAGCGGATCGACATGCCCCAGGAGAACCTGATCACGCCGGACACGGTGCGCCGGGTCTGCTGGGAGCCGCCGAGGAGCACGGACGTCGACTCCACCGCGGCCGCACTGGCCGGGTACGGCGCACGCCCCTGGCAGGTGGAACTGGTGGCCCCGGCCCTGTCCGAGGCCCTGTCCGTCCAGGGCCCCTGACCCCGACGGCCCGCCGGGCCCGACAGCCCGGCACTGCCCCTGCACACGGGCCGCCCGGGGCCCGACGGACCTCCACGGACCGCACCAGGGCCCCCGGCCGGGCCCCACGGACCACGGTGGAGCCGCCGTTCGGCCCCCACGGGACCGTCCGGGGCCCTGACCGACCACGACGGGCCACCGAGGATCTCGGTGGTCCCCGGTGGACCACCACACGGACCAGCGGGGACCCTGACGGACCACCACGGGCCGTCCGTGTCCCGGCGGACCCCTCGGCGGCCGGGTCGGCGGCGCGGGCGCGCCGCCGGGCGACGGTCCACCGGGGACCGTGAGGACCACCATGGGGCCGCCGAGATCCCCGGTGGACCACCACAGGGAACGTCGGGGACCCTGACGGACCGCCACGGGCCGCCGGGGAGGCGGACGGACCGCCGCCGAAGACACGGGCGGAACGCCGTCGGGGAGGCCGGCGGAACGCGCCCGCGCTCCACTCCGTCCCTCTTCTCCGGGTGCGCCCCGAAGGTATGTCGGAAACGGAGCGGGGGCGTACGTCGAGATCACGCCAAGATCCGGCGTGGACAGCAGCGGCACGCCCCTCCCGCGCGGCAGCGGAGCGACCGGCGCCCGGCGGACGAGGGTGCGGACCGCCGCGCGGCGCGTACGCGGCAAGCGGTGACCGCCCCGGCCAGGCGACCCCGGCACCCCCGCGGAAGCGGCTCCGGCGCGCGCGTGAATGTGACCTTCGCCGCTCCAGCCCCCGGGACTGGGCAGCATGGTTACTCGTAAGTAGCATGGGGAGGTGAGCGCGCGCTCAGCGCGTGTGCCGCGCTGCAGTGCCATCCCGCATCTGGAGGAGAGCCATCGTGCCTCGTACCGTCAGGGACGTCGTCTTCGTCGACGGCGTCCGCACCCCGTTCGGCAAGGCGGGCCCGAAGGGCATCTACCACGAGACCCGCGCCGACGACCTCGTCGTGAAGGCGATCCGGGAGCTGCTGCGCCGTAACCCGGGCCTCGACCCCAAGAAGATCGACGAGGTCGCCATCGCCGCGACCACGCAGATCGGCGACCAGGGTCTGACGCTGGGCCGTACGGCCGGCATCCTCGCAGGTCTCCCCCAGTCGGTCCCCGGCTACTCCATCGACCGCATGTGCGCGGGCGCGCTGACCGCCGTCACGTCCGTCGCGGGCTCCATCGGCTTCGGCGCTTACGACGTCGTCATCGCCGGTGGTGTCGAGCACATGGGCCGTCACCCCATGGGCGAGGGCGTCGACCCCAACCCGCGGTTCGTCAGCGAGAAGCTGGTCGACGAGTCCGCCCTGTTCATGGGCATGACCGCGGAGAACCTGCACGACCGCTACCCCACCATCACCAAGCAGCGCGCCGACGAGTACGCCGTGCGCTCGCAGGAGAAGGCCGCCAAGGCGTACGCCGACGGCAAGATCCAGCAGGACCTGGTGCCGATCTCGGTCCGCCGCACCAACGCCGAGGCCGGTGAGACGGGCTGGGGCCTGGTCACCGCCGACGAGCCGATGCGCCCGGGCACGACCCTGGAGAGCCTGGCCGGCCTCAAGACCCCGTTCCGCGTGCACGGCCGGGTCACGGCGGGCAACGCCGCCGGTCTGAACGACGGTGCCACCGCGTCGATCATCGCCAGCGAGGACTTCGCCCGCGAGAACGACCTGCCGGTCAAGATGCGCCTGGTCTCCTACGCCTTCGCGGGCGTCGAGCCCGAGGTGATGGGCTACGGCCCGATCCCGGCCACCGAGAAGGCCCTGGCCCAGGCCGGCCTGACGATCGAGGACATCGACCTCTTCGAGATCAACGAGGCCTTCGCCGTCCAGGTCCTCGCCTTCCTGGAGCACTACGGCATCGCCGACGACGACGCCCGCGTCAACCAGTACGGCGGCGCGATCGCCTACGGCCACCCGCTCGCCTCGTCGGGTGTGCGTCTGATGACGCAGCTGGCCCGCCAGTTCGAGGAGCAGCCGCACGTCCGCTACGGCCTGACCACCATGTGCGTCGGCTTCGGCATGGGCGCGACGGTCATCTGGGAGAACCCGCACTTCGAGGGGGACAAGTGAGCACCACCGCTGAGCTTCTGAAGGGTGCGGCCGAGCTGTTCCCGGACGAGGTCGTGACGTCGGCGCACGTGCGCCACCTCGACCTGCCGTACGGCGCCGGGCGCTTCGCGCTCGTCACGCTGGACAACGGCTTCGACCACACCAAGCCGACCACCTTCGGCCCGGCGTCGCTGGCGAACCTCAACGCCGCGATCGACCAGGTCGAGGCGGAGGCCGCGGCCGGCGAGATCGTCGGCGTCGGCATCACCGGCAAGCCGTTCATCTTCGCGGTCGGCGCCGACCTCAAGGGCGTCGAGCTCCTCAAGGAGCACCAGGACGCGCTCGCCATCGGCAAGGGCGGCCACGAGGTCTTCAAGCGCCTCGCGGGCCTCGCGGTCCCGACCTTCGCGTACTACAACGGCGCGGCGATGGGCGGCGGCGTCGAGGTCGGCCTGCACTGCACCTACCGCACGGTCTCCAAGGCCCTGCCGGCGTTCTCGCTGCCCGAGGTCTTCCTCGGCCTGGTCCCCGGCTGGGGCGGCTGCACGATCCTGCCGAACCTGATCGGCGCGGACAAGGCCGTCTCGGTGATCATCGAGAACAGCCTCAACCAGAACAAGCAGCTCAAGGGCCAGCAGGTCTTCGACCTCGGCATCGCCGACGCCCTCTTCGAGGGTGCGGACTTCCTGGAGCAGTCGCTGATCTGGACGGCGAACGTCCTCAAGGGCGACATCGCGGTCGAGCGCCCGGCGATCGACCGCGGCGAGGCCTGGGACCAGGCCGTCGCCCGCGGCCGCGCCGCCGCCGACGGCAAGGTGCACGGCGCGGCACCGGCCGCCTACCGCGCGCTCGACATCATCGCCGCCGCCAAGAACGGCGACCTCCAGCAGGGCTACGACGCCGAGGACCAGGCGCTCGCCGACCTGATCATGGGTGGCGAACTGCGCTCCGGCATCTACGCGTTCAACCTGGTGCAGAAGCGCGGCAAGCGCCCGGCCGGTGCCCCGGACAAGAGCCTGGCCCGTCCGGTCACCAAGGTCGGCGTGGTCGGCGCGGGCCTGATGGCCTCGCAGCTGGCGCTGCTGTTCCTGCGCCGCCTGGAGGTCCCGGTCGTCCTCACGGACATCGACCAGGAGCGCGTCGACAAGGGTGTGGGCTACGTCCACGCCGAGATCGACAAGCTGCTCGGCAAGGGCCGGATCAACCAGGACAAGGCCAACCGCCTCAAGGCGCTGGTGTCCGGTGTGCTGGACAAGGCCGAGGGCTTCGCGGACGCGGACTTCATCATCGAGGCCGTGTTCGAGGAGATCGGGGTCAAGCAGCAGGTGTTCGCGGAGGTCGAGGCGGTCGCCCCGGCGCACGCGATCCTCGCCACCAACACCTCGTCCCTCTCGGTCACCGAGATGGCCTCGAAGCTGAAGAACCCCGAGCGGGTCGTCGGCTTCCACTTCTTCAACCCGGTCGCGATCCTGCCGCTGCTGGAGATCGTCCGCGGCGAGCAGACCGACGACGCGTCGCTGGCGACCGCGTTCGCGGTGGCCAAGAAGCTGAAGAAGACCGCGGTCCTGGTGAAGGACGCCCCGGCGTTCGTCGTCAACCGCATCCTCACCCGCTTCATGGGCGAGATCCAGAACGTCATCGACGAGGGCACCTCCGTCGAGGTTGCGGAGAAGGCGGTCGAGCCCCTGGGCCTGCCGATGTCCCCGCTGGTCCTGCTGGAGCTGGTCGGTCCCGCGATCGGTCTGCACGTCTCGGAGACCCTGAACCGGGCCTTCCCGGACCGCTTCACGGTGTCCCCGAACCTCGCGGCCGTCGTCAAGGCGGGCAAGCGCGGCTTCTACGTCTACTCGGCCGAGAACGGCTTCAAGCCGGTGCTGGACCCCGAGGTCGCCGCGCTCCTGAAGCAGGGCGATGTCGTCCTGACCGAGGAGCAGGTGCGCGCCCGGGTCCTCGACGCGGTCGCCCAGGAGATCGGGCTCATGCTCGACGAGGGCGTCGTCGCCGAGGCCCAGGACATCGACCTCTGCCTGATCACGGGCGCCGGCTGGCCCTTCCACCTGGGCGGCATCACGCCGTACCTGGACCGTGAGGGTGTCTCGCAGCGGGTGAACGGCAAGCCGTTCCTGGAGCCTGGGGTGGCTTCGGTTCCGGCGTGACGTCCACCGTGCACCGGTCCTGACACCGGTGCGACACCACAGGCCGCCCCCGCCGCTTCCACAGCGGCGGGGGCGGCCTGCGTGTCACCGTCGTTCAGACCGTGCGCCACGCCTCCAGGGCGAGGCCCGGTTCGTCCTTGCGGCGGGTGAGGCGCAGTTCGCCGGTCGACGGGGAGAGGGCGGCCGCGACCACCCGGCCGTCCTCGGCCACGGTGAGGTTCACCTCCGCGTCCCCGGGCAGTTCCTGGCCCGACTCGGTCCACCAGGCCCCGGCCGTCTCCTGTTCGGTCGGGTAGGCGGCGAAGGCGACCCGGCCCGATTCCGCGCGCTGGGCCAGCAACGTGCAGTCGTGGCCGTCGAGTTCGCAGCGGACCGCCGCCACCCGGCCCGGACCGGCGGCGGTCAGCACGGTGACGGGCTCGCCGCCGGGGCGCCAGGCGCGCAGGTCGCCGGAGTCGTCGGTGAAGAGCAGGGTGGTGCTCTCCGGCGAGGTGGCCAGCGCGCGCAGCGTGCCCGGGCGGGCCGTGGCCTCCATCGCCTCCTCCAGGACCGGCGTGGAGCCCGCCTCCTCCTGCCGCCAGTGCAGCAGGGCGCCCGGCACCGCCGCGTACAGCTCGACGCGGCCCGACTCCCCCGTCACCGCGGCCGGTTCCCCCTGGACGTCGTGCCCCTTCAGGTCGCGCCAGGGCTCCCAGCCGCCGGTCTCCTTCTGGGCGCGCATGCTCATCCCGCCGGCCGCGTTGCGGACGAAGACGTGGGCGCGCCCCTGGGCGTCCACCGCGACCGTGGGGGCGCCGGTGCGGTCCCCCTTCTTGTCGGGGTGCCCGATCGAGGTCCAGTCCAGGGCCGAGAGCCGGGGCCGGAAGTGGGTGGAGTGCACCAGGCCGGACTCGCCGGGCGCGGTGGGCCGCCAGGAGACCAGATGGGCATAGCCGTCGACGCCCTGCCCGGTCCCGAGGCCGGGGTGCAGTCTCTGCTCGCCGCCGATCCTGCGGGCCTCGGCCCAGGCGGCGCCGGGACCGCGCTCGGCGCGGCACAGGACCGCGTCTCCAGAGAGCAGGTAGACACTGAGCCGGCCGTCGCGGCCGCGTATGAACCAGTCGCCGTTCACCGGATCACCTTAATGCCGCCGCCGTGGGCCGTGGTCGATACCGGGTGATCTCCGTGCGAGGCTGGGGCGCATGAGCGACCAGGACGCGCGCCCCCTCCTCGTGATCGTCGACGCGGCGAACGTCGTCGGGTCGGTGCCCGACGGCTGGTGGCGCGACCGGCGCGGCGCCGCGCGGCGGCTGCGCGACCGGCTGGCGGTGGACGGCCTGCCGGGTCACGACGGCCCGGTCGAGATAGTGCTGGTGGTGGAGGGCGCGGCCCGCGGGGTGGAGTCCGTGCCGGGGGTACGGGTGGAGTCGGCGCCCGGCAGCGGCGACGACCACCTCGTCGAGGTCGTCGCCGGTGCCGTCGGACGCCCCTGTCTGGTCGTCACGGCCGACCGTGGACTCCGGCGTCGGGTGACGGAGTTGGGGGCACGGGTGACGGGGCCGCAGGCGGTACGGGGTGACGGCGGTACGGGCTGACGGCGGGCCGGCTCACTGCCCCGCCGCCCGTCGGTACAGCACCGCCCCGTCCACCCTTCCCGCCTCCTCGTACCCGGCCGCCAGCAGGTGCCGCAGGTCGGGGATGCGGTCCGGGCCGTACGGGCCGCCGCGGGAGTCGTCGACGATCAGCGACGGCGGGCGGTCGGCCAGTTCCGCGCGGAAGACCGTCCAGGTGCCGGGGACGGCGTACTTCTCGCCGACCTGGGGGCCGTCCCGGCCACCGCTGAAGTTGGTGAGCAGACCGGCCGTCAGATAGCGGCTGGCGGGGGTGCGGTCGGCCAGCCAGTACGTCTCCGGGTGCATGCCCCACAGCAGGACCCGGTCGGCGGGGCCGGTGCGGTCGGCGACGGCGGCGGCCAGGCGCTGGGCGTGGGCGAGTTCGGGGCGCGGGGCGAACAGCCCCCAGGCCAGGAACAGGGCGCAGCAGCAGGACGAGGTCAGCACGGCGGCGGGCGCCCGGTCCCGGGGCAGGAGCTGGAGCGCGGAGGTGGCCAGCAGCGCGAGCGGCGGGATCAGCTGGAGGTAGTAGTGGCCGAAGAAGTGGAAGCCCGTCAGTACCGCGCCGCCCGACGCGGCCAGCCACAGCCAGAGGTCGGCGGCGCCCGTGCGCGCGATGCGCAGGGCCCGTACGACGGGCGGGAGCAGGCCCGCGCAGGCGACCGCGAGGATGGCCGTGTTGACCAGCCCCCGGCCCAGGACGTGCAGTTCGGAGCCGGTGAACGTGGCGTAGACGGCGGAGCCGGTGACGGTCCAGAACACGAAGCCCGCCGGGTCGGTCAGCAGGGCGGCGCCCAGCACCGGCAGCGCCGCCCCGGCCGTCAGCCGCAGCAGGGCGGGCCGTGCGGTGCCGCAGAGCCACAGCACCGGCAGCAGTACCGCCCCTCCGGTCTGTTTGGCGAGGAAGGCGCAGGCCACGGCGGCTCCGGCGGCCGCCCAACGGCGCCGGTCGGCGCACCACATCGCGACCGCCGTGCAGGGCAGTATGAACACCTCGAAGCCCGCCGCCTGCGCGTCCTCGGGGTTGAGTCCGACCGAGACCAGCAGGTAGAGCACGCCGGCGGTACGACCGGCGCGGTCGCCCCAGCGGCGCCGGGCGAGCGAGGCGAGCGTCGCGGCGGTGAGCAGCTGGGCCAGCACCGCGAGCACCCTGACGCAGGTCAGGGAGTGCGAGCCGCACAGGGCGAACGCCCCCTGGTAGAGCCACGGCACCAGCGGCGGCTTGCGGTCCACGACCGTCTCATAGAGCTGTCCGCCGTGGGCCAGGAGGCGGGCCTGCACGGCGAGATAGCCCTCGTCCGGGTTCCACAGCGGCGGCACGAAGGACGGCACCCGGGTGGCGCAGGCCAGCACCGCGAGCAGCGGTAACAGGCGCCTCCAGTACGACACCGCCGCTTCGGCTGCGACTGCGGAGCGTGGTGTGGCGAGCGGCGCGGCAGACATGGGGAGCACGCTATCCGGCCCCGCATCTCCCTCCTAACCAGGACATACGAGGCCGGGTGGTCGGATGGCTCGATCACTCCCCGTGCTCGGGGATCTGGTCGGCCGTGATCTCCTCGTGGCGTCCCAGACGGCTGTGCGAACGGCCGTACAGGAAGTAGACGACGAAGCCGATCACCATCCACACCGCGAACCGGAGCCAGGTCTCGGCGGGGAGGTTCAGCATCAGCCAGAACGTGGCGAGGACCGAGACGATCGGGAGGAACGGCACCCAGGGGGTACGGAAGGAGCGGTGCAGGTCGGGGCGGGTACGGCGGAGGATGATCACGCCGATGGCGACGACCACGAAGGCGAAGAGCGTGCCGATGTTCACCAGTTCGGCGAGCTCGCTCAGACTGGTGAAGCCCGCGAGAATCGCAATGATCACACCGAGCAGGATGGTCGGCCGGTGCGGGGTCCGGTAGCGGGGGTGGACCCGGGAGAAGAAGCGGGGCAGCAGTCCGTCACGGCTCATCGCGAAGAACACCCGGGTCTGGCCCAGGAGCAGGATCATGCAGACCGTGATCAGACCGACGGCCGCGCCGAAGCTGATCAGGCCCGCGAACCAGGGGTGCCCGGTGGCCTTGAACGCGTCGGAGAGCGGGGCGTCCACGGACAGCTTGGAATAGTGCTGCATGCCGGTCACGACGATCGAGACGGCGACGTAGAGGACGGTGCAGACGAGCAGCGAGCCGAGGATGCCGCGGGGCATGTCCCGCTGGGGGTTCCTGGTCTCCTCGGCGGCGGTGGCGACCACGTCGAAGCCGATGAAGGCGAAGAAGACCACGGACGCGGCGGTGAAGATGCCCATCACGCCGAAGTTGGAGGGGGCCCAGCCGGCCAGCAGCTGGATCAGTGGGGCCTTGAGGTCGGCGCCCGCCGGGACCGGCTGCGCCTTGGGGACGAACGGGCTGTAGTTGGCGCTCTTGATGAAGAAGGCGCCCGCGACGATGACGATCAGGACGACGGCCACCTTGATGGCGACGATGACCTCGGTGACGCGCGCGGAGAGCTTCATGCCCAGCACCAGGACGCCGGTCAGCACCAGGACGAGCGCGGCGGCGAGGATGTCGAAGCCGAAGCCGTGGGCTCCCTCCCGGCTGCCGAGCGCCACGGGCAGGTGCCAGCCGGCGTTGTCCATCAGGGAGCGGATGTAGCCGGACCAGCCGACGGCGACCACCGCGGTACCGAGCGCGAACTCCAGCACCAGGTCCCAGCCGATGATCCAGGCGGGCAGCTCGCCGAGGGAGGCGTACGAGAAGGTGTACGCCGATCCCGCCACCGGGACGGTGGAGGCGAACTCCGCGTAGCACAGGGCGGCCAGGGCGCAGACGATGCCGGCCACGACGAAGGCCAGGGCGACGGCCGGGCCCGCGTTCTCCTTGGCGACCTTGCCGGTCAGGACGAAGATGCCGGTTCCGATGATGACGCCGACGCCGAAGACGGTCAGGTCCAGCGCGGACAGGGATTTCCTGAGCGCGTGCTCGGGCTCCTCGGTGTCGAGGATGGACTGCTCGACCTTCTTCGTCCGGAAGAGGGTGCTGCTCACGGCGTACCTCCCACGCTGTGTCGTCCTCAACATGATCGAGAGGGGCGTAGGGCCTGTCGTTTGGATCAGCCCGGCGTCGCGGGTGTGGCACGCACAGCTGCGGCGTTGTCGTCACTCGCCGACGTCCCCCAGCCTTCGGCCGGGAGGTGCCCCCACCGCGTCGACTCCCTCCTCCGCCTTGCAGCTGCA
>NZ_JBVJMD010000075.1:0-31034 GCF_055584385.1 Streptomyces sp. NPDC104096 | reverse complement strand
CACCCCACACCTCTCCCCCACCGGTACACTCCAACCCCCGGGGCCGGGGGGGCGGGCCCGCGGGCCCCCCCCCCCCCCCCCCCCCCCCCCCGCGCCGGCCCCCCCCCCCCACGGCAGGGGATCAGCTCGGTGGGGCCGGTCAGCGGACCCGGATGAAGACCACGTCGTAGCCGCTCGCGGTGGAGCGGTTCTTGACGTAGACGCCGTCCTTGCCGCCGTTGGGGTTGCCGGTGTTGCCCTCGACGGCGGTGAAGCTGGAGCCGCCGCTCACCGTGCGCACGATGCCGATGTGTTCGTGGCCGCCGGTGAAGTCGCTGCCGCCGTTCCAGTCGTAGGCCACGATGTCGCCGGGCTGCGGGTTGTTCGTCACCGACAGGTGGTAGTTGCCGGCCCGCGCCTGCTTGACCCAGCCCGAGACGTAGCTGTTGCGGTAGGAGGTGGCCCCGGTCTGCCGCGCCACCCAGCTCACGAAGGTCGCGCACCAGGCGTAGTTGTTGGTGGACAGGGACAGGCCCACGGCCGCACCGTAGCTGTTCGCCCGGGCGCTGCCCTCCACCGTGCCGACCTCGGCCGCGGCGACGTCGTAGATCTTGCTGTAGCCGCCGCCGGGCGGGGGCGTGGTCGGCGGGGTGACCGCGCCGTACAGCGCCGCCTTGGTGTTCGGGCCGACCTGGCCGTCGACCGAGAGGCCCTTCTCGGACTGGAAGTCGCGCACCGCGGCTTCGGTCATCGCCCCGAAGTCGCCGTCCACGGCCAGGTCGGCGCCGTGGTGGTTGAGCAGGCTCTGCAACTCGGTGACGCAGCCGCTCTTCTGGCCCTTGACGATGTTCGCCGGGCAGGAGGAGGAGTTCAGGTTGATCGGCGCCGGTGCGCCGTTGCCGCCGCCACCGCCGATGTTGGAGTACAGGGCGGCCTTGGTGTTCGGGCCGACCTCGCCGTCGACGGACAGGCCGCTCGCGGACTGGAAGGACTTCACGGCCGCCAGGGTCAGCGGACCGAACTCGCCGTCCACGTCCAGGTGCTGGCCCTTGCCGTTGAGCAGGGCCTGAAGGGTGGCGACGCATCCGCCGCTCTGCCCCTCCGTGATGTTCGCCGGGCAGGACGCGGACCGCAGGTCGATTCCGGTCGCGGGCGATTCGTCGGTGTTGTAGAGCTCGGCCTTGGTGTTCGGGCCGACCTGGCCGTCGACCGACAGACCGTGCGAGGACTGGAAACTGCGGACCGCGCTTTCCGTGGCCGGGCCGAAATCACCGTCCACGTCGACCGAGTAACCGTAGTGGCGGAGCAGCCGCTGGAGTTCGGTGACGCAGCCGCTCTTGTTGCCCTGGACGATGTTCGCCGGGCAGGAGGAGGACATCAGATTGATGGGCGCGGGCGCCGATCCTCCGGTCGCGTACAGCTTCGACTTGGTCTGCGGGCCCACCAGTCCGTCCACCGCGATCGCGGTGGCGGCCTGGTATTCACGGACCGCGTAGAGGGTGGCCGGACCGAAGTCGCCGTCCACCGTCAGACCGGCGCCGTGCGCGTTGAGCAGGTTCTGGAGTTCTGTGACGCAGCCGCTGACCTGGCCCTTCTGGATCACGCTGGGGCAGGACGAGGAGGTCAGTTTGATCGGCGCGGGCGCTGCCATCGCCGGAACGGCACCGATCAGGGCGGCCGTCGAGACCATCGCCGTGGTCGCCGCGAGAACACCGACGCGGGCGCGCCAGCCCGGTCTCACGCTCTTGCCGCCGCGGTCCTGGGCGTGGGGTCTGTCGGCAGGAGCGTCAAGTACGTTTCTCATGACTGCGAAATGTCTCCTTTAGCGGATCTGCGGATTACCGGCCGCACCCGCGCCCCCGGCAAACGCCTGCCATAGGCACGGAATTCGGCGGGCGTCGAGAGGTTGCAATGCCCGTCCGCGTTGGCGCCTTCGTGAGCCAACGATTGCCGCGTGTAGTCATGCGGTTACGGTCGTCGAATGCCATGATCGGCCTGCTATTCCGCGCATGACGGTGACAGCTCAAGTGCATGCACACAATCCTGTGAGACATAACTGGCCGGATCACACCGTGACCCGTGGCCGATAAAAAGCGGCGGGTTGACGGCCTTTGAAGTTTCGACCCATTTCAGTGGTACGGATCATTGCGTCAGATCTGAAGACGGCGTGACCCGTTTGCCGGGCCGGACGGATATCCATCCACGAGAGGCACCGGATCGAACAATTCCGGAAGGCCGGCCGGACGGACGCCGAAAAGCGGAAGACCCCGTCCCGGATCATCCGGGACGGGGTCTGTTCGAGCGCCGGGCAGGCCTTGCACCTGCATTTCCCCGCAGGAAGCGGGGCGTCTTTCCTTGGACCACCAACGCGTGGAGCGTGTCTCGCGTTTCCGCGTCGCGCTCTAGATCGACTATAGCCTGCTCGGGGCCGGTCGGGAAAGTCCAGGTGAACCGGGCGTGACCGGCCGTCGTGTACCGGGCGCCGCCGAGACGGTCCTCGGCACCGACGAGACGGTTCCAGCCACCGACGAGCCGGCCCTCGGCACCGCGTCGACCGGTGCCGAGGACTCGGTGCGCGAGCGACCGCGGGTCAGGGCCGCGGCACCCCGCCGGAGGGTTCGGTGGTGGTGGCGGTCGCGGCGGCACGGCCCTGCGGGGCGCTGTCGGTCAGGACCAGTTCCTTCGCCCGCCGGAACTCCTCGTCCGTGATCGCGCCGCGCGCCTTCAGGTCCGACAGCTTGGCCAGCTCGTCGGCGCTGTTGGGCCGGGCGCCGGAGGCCGTCCGCGCGACGTAGGAGTCGAACTGCTTCTGCTGTTCGCGCGCCTGTTCCAGTTCGCGGCGGCCCATGTCCTTGCCGCGGGCGATGAGGTAGACGAAGACGCCCAGGAACGGCAGCAGGATGACGAAGACCAGCCAGCCGGCCTTGCCCCAGCCGCCCATGTCGTCGTCGCGGAAGATGTCGAAGATGATCCTGAAGAGCAGGAACAGCCACAGGATCCAGAGCCCCAGCCACAGCATGGTCCAGAAGAGGCTCAGCAGCGGGTAGTCGTAGGCGAGATACACCTGTGTGGTCATGTCGTGCCTCCGTTTGGGCGACTGCCTCTCCGCTCCGGGCGATCCGGCCGGGCCGGCGGAGGTGCGTCCTCCGGTCAGCGACCATCGTGCCCCCTGGAACTCCACTCGGCATCCGGCCGCCCGGACGCGCCGGGCCGCGCGCCGGATCCCTCCCGCTCGTCCCGACGGCTGTGGCCAGGGCGTACCGGCCGCCGCGGTTCGCCCGTCCGGCTCAGCGGGCGCAACACCGGGACGACACCTACGCTGAGAGGGCCACCCGCCGACCCGCAGGTGATCCCGCGGTCGGCGGGCAGTGCGTCTGACACCCCCCAGCACCGAAAGGCGGTCCCCTATGGCCACCGCGTCTGACGCTCCTGTCCTCGACACGCTCGCCGCCATGACCATCGACTCCATCGAGCGCTGCAACATGGACGAGAGGACGCTGATCCTCACCCGTATCGCCGCCCTCGTGGCCATGGACGCACCCGCGATCTCCTACCTGGCGCACATGAATCCGGCGGTGAAGGCCGCGCTGACGGTCGAGGAACTCCAGGACGTCCTCATCGCGATCGCCCCCGTCGTGGGCACCGCACGTGTGATGTCGGCCGCGAGCCACATCACCCAGGCGTTCGGTGTCGCCATCGAGCTGGCCGAGGCGGAGGCCGAGGCCATCGCCAACGCCGAGGCGGAGGCCCAGAGCCACCGCCGGTCCTGACCCCTCCTGAGGGGACGGTCGCGTCCGCGACCGGGTTCCGGGCCACAGGAGAGGGCATCGCCCCTGAACGCCTTGCCGGTGTTCGGGGGCGATGCGTGTCGGCGGTCTCCCGGGCCGGCTCCAGCGGGCGATCTTGCCGGGCCGACCCGAGAATGAGCGAGAACACCCGCTCGCCGGGGATGGCGCGAGGCGGGTCTGCGCGGTCCGGAGGTCGTCGGACATGGCATCAGGAGCTGATCCGTGATGACGGACGAGAGAGCCGAACGCATCGCCGAGTTCATCGCGCCGCTCCGGGTGAGGCCGGGGTCGAAGGTCCGGCTGGGCCGGGACTTCGACCCCCGTCACAAGGCCGGGGTGAAGAAACGGGACGGGGCCGAGATGCTGCGGGCCGGGGTGTCCCTGCTGGCCGAGTACCAGGAACGGCTGGCCGCCCAGGACACGTACGGCGTACTGCTGTGCCTCCAGGCGCTCGACGCCGGAGGCAAGGACGGGACGATCCGTCATGTGATGAGCGGCGTCAATCCGCAGGGCGTGCGGGTGAGCAGCTTCAAGGTGCCCTCCGCCGAGGAACTCGACCACGACTATCTGTGGCGCTACGCCCAGCGGCTCCCCGGACGGGGCGAGATCGCCATCTTCAACCGGTCGCACTACGAGGAGGTGCTCGTCGTACGGGTGCACCCCGAGCTCCTCCTCCGGCAGAGGCTGCCCGGCCGCGCGGACGAGTCGGACGTGTGGCAGCGGCGCTACCAGGAGATCAACAACTGGGAGCGCTACCTCACGGACAACGGGTTCAAGGTGGTGAAGGTCTTCCTGAACCTGTCGAAGGAGGAGCAGCGCACCCGCTTCCTCAAGCGCCTCGACCTGCCGGAGAAGAACTGGAAGTTCTCCGCCGCCGACGTCCGGGAGCGGCGGTTCTGGGACGACTACCAGCACGCGTTCTCCCAGATGCTGTCGGCCACGAGCACGAAGTGGGCGCCCTGGTACGTGGTGCCGGCCGACCGGAAGTGGTTCGCGCGGATCTGCACGGCGGCGATCCTCGCGCACACCCTGATGGACATCGACCCGCAGTACCCGGTGGTGCCGGAGGCGGCGCGCAAGGAGCTGCTCGCCACCAGGCGGGAGCTGGTGGAGGAGGCGCCGTCGGGCGTCCCCGCCGACCCGTACGCGGCACAGCGTCCCTCGGGGGACGCGCAGACGTCCGACGCCGGGACGCGGGGCGGGAAGAAGCGCCGTCAGGCCGCCGACAGGGCCGGGTGGGACCGGTCGGACAGGTGAAGGCAGGGCGACGACGGTGCAGGAGGATTCCGTGGGCGAACAGACAGTGGCCGCTCAGGACGCTCAGGACGGCTGGTACGCGCGTTCCCCCGAGGAGGTCGTGCGCGCCCTCGGTGTCGATCCGGCGGTCGGGCTCAGCGCGGCGAAGGCCGCCGAACTGCGTACCGCGCACGGCCCCAACGCGCTCCCCGAGGAGGCCAGGATCCCCGCCTGGCGCCGGTTCCTCGGGCAGTACCGCAGCTACATGCAGATCGTCCTGGTGGTCGCGGCGGTGGTCTCGCTGCTCATCAAGGAGTGGACCACCGCGGTGCTGCTGCTCGCGCTGACCCTGCTGAACGCGGTCGTGGGGCTGCGTCAGGAGGGCAAGGCCGAGAGCGCGATGAACGCCCTCAAGTCGATGATGAAGGCCACGGCCCGGGTCCGCAGGGACGGCACCGACGCGCACATCCCCGCGGAGCAGCTCGTCGTCGGCGACATCGTGCTCATCTCGGCCGGTGACCAGGTCCCCGCGGACGGACGCATCATCGAGGCCAGCGCGCTCCAGATCGACGAGTCGGCGCTCACCGGCGAGAGCCTGCCCGCCTCGAAGGACACCGCGACGCTGCCGGGCGGCCGGGAGCTGCCGCCGGGCGACCGGACCAACACGGCGTTCATGAACACCCCGGTCACCCATGGCAGCGGGCTGCTGGTGGTGACCGCCATCGGCGCCGACACCGAGCTCGGCAAGATCTCCGGACTGCTGTCCGCCACCGAGAAGGAGGTCCCGCCGCTCACCAAGGAACTCGACACGCTGACGCTGTGGATCACCGGAGCGGCCGGGCTCACGATGATCGTGATGTTCGCCCTGGGACGCAACCGGGGCCAGGCCTGGGACACCCTGTTCGTCAGCGCGGTCTCCCTGGCCATCGCCGCCATTCCCGAGGCCCTGCCCACCGTGACCCAGGCGATCCTGTCCGTCGGCAGCCTCAACCTGGCCAGACGCAACGCCATCGTCAAGGAACTGCCGTCGGTCGAGACGCTCGCGTTCACGTCGGCGATCAACTCGGACAAGACCGGCACCCTGACGATGAACCAGATGACGGCCGTCGAGGTGCTCAGTCCCACCGACAAGTACACCGTCTCGGGTACGGGATACGGCCTGGAGGGCAAGGTCCACCACGCGGCGGGCTCCTCCGCGGGCATCGAGGACGCGATCCTGCCGTACGTCCTGGCCAGTGACGCGAAGCTGGTCGACGGTCGGGTGGTGGGCGATCCGACCGAGGGCGCGCTGCTGGTGCTGGCCCACAAGGCGGGGCTGGACACGGACACCACCAGGGAGGGCCTCCCCCGCCTCGCGACCCTGCCGTTCGACCCCGAGTACAAGCTGATGGCCACCTTCCACTCGGCGCAGGACCCCGCGGGCCGGACGGTGGTCCGCTGCTTCGTCAAAGGCGCGGCGCCCGCGGTCATGGCCCGGGTCGGGACCGCGCTCGCGGCGGGCGAGACCGTGCCGTGGGACGCCGATCTGCTGGGCCGGGCCCAGGCGCAGATCGAGCGGATGGGGGGCGAGGGACGCCGGGTGATGGCCGCGGCCACCCGGGACCTCGACCCGGCCGGCTTCGATCCCGAGGGCGACCTGCTCGGCTATGTCACCGAGCTGCGGATGAGCAGCCTCGTGGCGATGGTGGACCCGCCCCGTGAGGAGTCGAAGTCCGCGGTGGCGGACGCTCAGGCCGCGCACATCCGGGTCCGGTTGGTGACCGGCGACGACGTCACCACCGGGGCGGCGATCGCCCGGCAGATCGGCATCCCCGGCGAGGCCGTGCTGGGCGCCGACTTCGCCGCGATGAGCGAGACGGAGCGGATGACCCGGATCGACGCCATCGGCGTGCTGGGCCGGGTCGCGCCGGAGCACAAGGTGCTGCTCGCCGACACGCTGAAGAAGAAGGGCGACGTCGTCGCGATGACCGGGGACGGCGTCAACGACGCGCCCGCCATCAAGTCCGCCGACATCGGCATCGCCATGGGCAGCGGCACGGACGTGGCGAAGACCGCCAGCCGCATGATCCTCTCCGACGACAACTTCGCCACCATCGTCTACGCCGTGGAACAGGGCCGGACGATCTACGACAACCTCACCAAGTACATCCGGTTCGTGCTGCTCCTGCTGGTCACGTTCGTGCTGACGTTCCTCGGCGCCACCGTCTTCGACATCGCCGCGGGAGAGCCCTTCACCCCGCCCCAGGTGCTGTGGATCCACTTCATCGTCAACGCCTCCTTCGGCTTCGCGCTCGGCTTCGACAAGGAGAGCCCGGGGCTGATGCGCCGCCGGCCGCGGCCGCGCGGGGAGACGGTGCTCACCCGGTCCGTGCTCCTCACGGTGGGGCTCTCCGGGCTGGCGATCACCTGCGTCCTGCTCGGGCTGATCAAGCTGGGCCAGGCCCACTTCGGCAGCGCCGCGACAGGTCAGTCGATCGCCTTCACCGCCTTCGCGCTCTGTCTGATCGTGGCCGCGTTCGAGTGCCGCAGCGAGACGGACTCGGTGCTGACGCCCTCCACGTTCGACAGCAGGCAGATGAACTGGGTGGCCCTGGCCCAGCTGGTGCTCTCGGTCCTGGTGACGCAACTGGACGGCTTCCGCCGGCTGCTGGGGACCACCTCGATCGACGCCCGTCAGTTCGGCTGGGCCCTGCTGTCGGCCGTGGCCCTGCTGGTGGTGTGGGAGCTGGGCAAGCTGGCGGCCCGCCACCGGATGAAGAACGGCGGGTGAGCGACGCGTGAGCGGGGGCCACCGGGCGGAACCGGTCCCGGTACGACGGATCCCGGTGCGGGAGTTCGGGACGCCACGGGCCTCGATGGGGCGCGTCCGGCCGGGCAGGCTCCGGTCGGGAAGGATCCGGCTGGGAAAGATCCGGTCGGGAAGGATCCGGCTGCGACGGTTCCGCATGGGTAGGGTCCGGATGGGGAAGATCCGGCTGCGGCGCATCTGGCTGCGCCGGATCCGGACGAGGCGGATCCTGACGGAACGCGTCCCGGCGGCGCACCTCCGGACGGGTTGGATCCTGACGGAGCACATCCGCACGGGTTGGATCCGAGCGGGTCGGAACCGGACGGAGGGGATCCGGACGGAGGGGATCCGGGCGAGGCGGATCCTGGCGGAGCACATCCGCTCGGGGCGGATCCGGGCGAGGCGGATCCTGGCGAGGCGAAGGGACGGTCCGTGACCCACCGGCAGGGCGGTCGCACGGTCGCGTCCCGGCTGCGCGCCGTTCCCGGGATCCGTGCCCTGTCGTCGTACCGGCGCGAGTGGCTGGTCAAGGACCTGGTCGCGGGCGTCGTCCTGACCACGCTGCTGGTGCCGCAGGGCATGGCGTACGCCGAGCTGGCGGGCCTGCCGAGCATCACCGGCCTGTACACGACGATCCTCTGCCTGATCGGCTACGCGGTGTGCGGCCCTTCGCGCATTCTGGTCCTCGGCCCGGACTCCTCGCTGGGGCCGATGATCGCCGCCACCGTGCTGCCCCTGGTGGCGGCGGGCGGGGATCCCGACCGGGCGGTCGCGCTCGCCTCGGTGCTCGCGCTGATGGTGGCGGCGATCATGATCCTGGCGTCGGTGGCGAAGCTGGGCTTCATCGCGGACCTGATCTCCAAGCCGACGATGATCGGCTACATGAACGGCCTCGCCCTCACCATCCTGATCGGCCAACTGCCCAAACTGCTCGGGTTCAAGGTCGAGGCGGACACCCTGATCGGGGAGTGCGTCGGACTGGTGCGGAAGCTGGCCGAGGGAGCGGTGGTGCCGGCCGCGGCCGCGGTCGGGATCTGCGGGATCCTGGTGATCCTGGTGCTGCAACGGCTGGTGCCGAAGGTCCCCGCGGTGCTCGTGATGGTGGTCCTCGCGATCGCCGCCACCGCGCTCCTCCACCTCGGCGAACACGGCGTCGACCTGGTCGGCGAACTGCCCGCCGGTTTCCCGCCGTTCACCATCCCCAAGGTCCGACTCGCCGACCTGCTGCCGCTGTTCGGCGGCGCGCTGGGCATCGCCCTGGTGTCGCTGGCCGACACGATCTCCAACGCGTCGGCGTTCGCCGCCCGTACCGGGCAGGAGGTCCGGGGCAACCAGGAGATGGCCGGGGTGGGGGCGGCCAACCTGGCGGCCGGTCTCTTCCAGGGCTTCCCGGTCAGCACCAGCGGATCGCGTACGGCGGTGGCGGAGCGGGCCGGTGCCAGGAGCCAGCTCACCGGCCTGGTGGGGGCGGCGCTCATCGTCCTCATGCTCGTGCTGGTCCCGGGCATGTTCCGCAACCTTCCCCAGCCGGCCCTCGCCGCCGTCGTCATCACCGCGTCGCTGTCCCTGGCCGACGTGCCGGGGACGGTACGGCTGTGGCGGCAGCGCAGGACGGAGTTCCTGCTGTCGGTCGCGGCCTTCCTCGGCGTGGCGCTGATCGGCGTCCTGCCGGGGATCGCCGTCGCCGTGGCGCTGTCCGTCCTGAACGTCTTCCGGCGCGCCTGGTGGCCGTACAACACCGTGCTGGGCCGGGTGGAGGGGCTGGAGGGCTACCACGACGTCCGTTCCTACCCGGACGCGGGCCGGCTCCCCGGGCTGGTGATCTACCGGTTCGACGCGCCGCTGTTCTTCGCCAACGCCCGGACCTTCCGCGACGCGATCCGGCGGATGGCACGCGCCGAGCCGCGGCCGCGCTGGATCGTGATCGCGGCGGAGCCGATGACGGACGTGGACACCACCGCCGCCGACGTCCTCCAGGAACTGGACGTGGCGCTCAACGCCGAGCACGTCCATCTGGTGTTCGCCGAGCTGAAGGACCCCGTGCGACGCAAGATCGAACAGTACGGGCTCACCCGCACGATCGACCCGCGTCACTTCTTCCCCACCGTGGAGGCCGCCGTCACCGCCTTCCGGCTGAGCACCGACGCGCAATGGGCACCGCCCGCCGCCGACGGACCGGCGCCGTCCGACCCCGAACCGCCGCCCGGCGCCCCCGAACCGTCCACCGGTTGATCGACCGCCGCTTCAACTCCCCGTGCCCGGCGGGTCGATCGGGCCTGCCCGCGTTCAACTCATCGCGGACATGGGCGAATTTCGAAGCACAGTTGCTTCACAGCTTGACGACTGTGGTTCAGACCTTTAGGTTCCCGAGCACCGCGGTTCCACGAATGCGCTCACCATTCACGGATGTGAACACCCCCCACCATCAGCCTCCAGCGGAAGACTGTGACTCCCTGATGACCAGACGACTCCCGGCACGCTCACGCGTGTTACGCGGCACCCTCACCACCGCTCTGCTCGCACTCGCGGCCGGCGCCCTGGGCGCACCCCCCGCCTCGGCCGCCACCGGCACGATCACCGGCCTCGCGGGCAAGTGCCTCGACGTGGCCGGTGCGAACCCGGCGAACGGTACGGCCGTACAGCTCTACGACTGCAACGGCACCGCCGCCCAGCAGTGGACGGTCGGCACCGACGGGACGGTCCGGGCGCTCGGCAAGTGCCTTGACGTCACCGGCAATTCGACCGCAAACGGGGCCAGGCTCCAACTGTGGGACTGCACCGGCGGCGCCAACCAGAGATGGACGGTCTCCGCGGCCCGCGACCTCGTCAACCCGCAGGCCGACAAGTGCGCGGACGTCACGGGCAACACCTCCGCGAACGCCACCCCGATCCAGCTCTGGACCTGCACCGGCGGCGCCAACCAGAAGTGGACCGCGCCCGCGGCCGGCGGCGGCACGACACCCGCCGCTCCGATGGCCGTCGCGCCGTACCTGTACAACGGGTGGGGAAACCCGCCCAGTCCCACCACCGTCATGAACGCCACCGGCGTCAAGTGGTTCACGCTGGCGTTCGTGCTCAGCAACGGCTACTGCAACCCGCAGTGGGACGGCAGCCGCCCCCTGACCGGCGGCGTCGACCAGCAGACGGTGACCGCCGTGCGCGCGGGCGGCGGTGACGTCATCCCGTCGTTCGGCGGCTACAGCGGCAACAAGCTGGAGAGTTCCTGTTCGAGCGCCGGGGAGCTGGCGGCCGCGTACCAGAAGGTCGTCGACGCCTACGGTCTCAAGGCGATCGACATCGACATCGAGGCCGACGCCTACAGCAGCGCGACGGTCCAGCAGCGCACCGTGGACGCGCTGAAGACGGTCAAGGCCAATAACCCGGGCCTCAAGGTGTACGTCACCATCGGCACCGGGCAGAACGGCCCCGACACCGGTCTGATCAACCGGGCCGCGGCGTCCGGGCTGACCGTGGACAGCTGGACGATCATGCCGTTCGACTTCGGCGGCGCCGGACAGAACATGGGCACGCTCACCCAGCGGGCCGCGGAGGGCCTCAGGACGGCACTCAGGAACGCGTACGGCTACAGCGACGACCAGGCGTACCGCGACATGGGCATCTCCTCCATGAACGGGATCACCGACCAGAACGAGACGGTGACCGTCGCCGACTTCCAGGCGATCCTCGGCTACGCGCAGCAACACCACCTGGCCCGGCTGACGTTCTGGTCGGTCAACCGCGACCGTCCCTGCACCGGCGGCGTCGCCGACAGCTGCTCCGGGGTGGGCCAGCAGAACTGGGACTACACCCGCGTCCTCGCGAAGTACACCGGCTGACCTTCCGCGCCACCCGGGCCCCACCTCGTCCGGGCCGATCCGCGATGCCAACCCCCCACCGTTCCAGGAGAGTTCCTGTGTCCAGATCCAGCAGACCCTCGTCCGGCCGTCCCCGGACGCCGAGGACGCTGTCCGTGGTCGCCGTCATGGCGGCGACGGTGTCCTGTCTGACGTTCGCCGCGCAGGACCGGGCGTCCGCCGCGGCCGCCGCACCGCCCACCGGCTGGGCCACCGTCGTCAACGCGGGCAGCGGCAAGTGCGTCGACGCCCGCGCGGCCGGGACCGCGGACGGGACCGTGGTCCAGCAGTACGCGTGCAACGGCAGCCAGGCCCAGCAGTGGCGGGTGACGGCCACCTCCGGCGGGTACGCCCGGGTGGACAACCGCACCGACGCCACCAAGGCCTGGGACGTCACCGGCGTCTCGACGGCCGACAGCGCGCCGGTACAGCTGTGGACGTACGGCGGCGGCGCCAACCAGCAGTGGCAGGCCGTGGTGGAGCCGAGCGGCGCCTACCGCTTCGTGAACCGCAACAGCGGCAAGTGCCTCGACGTGCCGAGCGCGTCCACCGCGGACAGCGTGCAGCTCCAGCAGTACACGTGCAACGGCACGGCGGCCCAGTCCTTCTACGTAGCCCCCGTCGACGCGACGCCACCGCCCGGCACCCCGGACCTCGGCCCGAACGTCACCGTCTTCGATCCGTCGACACCCGCGGCCACCGTCCAGAGCAGCCTCGACGCGGCCTTCGCGCAGCAGGAGACCAACCAGTTCGGCACCGCCCGCAAGGCCTTCCTGTTCAAGCCCGGCACCTACGACGCCAACGCAAACGTCGGCTTCTACACACAGGTCGCGGGGCTCGGCCTCTCCCCCGACGACGTGAACATCCGCGGTTCCGTGCACGCCGAGGCCGACTGGTTCCAGGGCAACGCCACCCAGAACTTCTGGCGGTCGGCGGAGAACCTGTCGGTGACCCCGACGGGCGGCGCGGACCGCTGGGCGGTGTCGCAGGCGGCCCCGTACCGGCGGATGCATCTGCGCGGCAACCTCGCCCTGGACGACGGCGGTTGGTCCAGCGGCGGCTACATGGCCGACACGAAGATCGACGGGCAGGTCGGTTCGGGCTCGCAGCAGCAGTGGCTGTCGCGGAACACCGAGTGGGGCGGCTGGACCGGATCCAACTGGAACATGGTCTTCGTCGGCGCGAGGAACGCGCCCGCGAACACCTTCCCCAGCCCTCCGTACACCACCGTCGCACAGGCGCCGGTCACCCGTGAGAAGCCCTTCCTGTACGTCGACACGGCGGGCGCCTGGAAGGTGTTCGTGCCCTCGGCGCGTACGGACAGCAGCGGCACGACCTGGAGCGCCGGCACCCCGGCGGGCACCTCGCTGCCCCTGAGCGACTTCTTCGTCGTCAAGCCGGGCGCCACCGCCGCGCAGATGGACGACGCGCTCGCCCAGGGCAAGAACCTGCTGGTGACGCCGGGGGTCTACCACCTCGACCAGACCCTGAAGGTGACCCGGGCCGACACGGTCGTCCTGGGACTGGGCCTCGCGACGCTCGTCCCCGACAACGGGATCACCGCGGTGTCCGTCGCCGACGTCGGCGGCGTCCAGCTCGCCGGGCTGCTGATCGACGCCGGGACCACCGACTCCGCGCAGCTCATGGAGATGGGCCCGAGCGGTTCGGCCGCCGACCACAGCGCCGACCCCAGCGCGCTGCACGACGTGTTCTTCCGGATCGGCGGCGCGGGCGTCGGCCGGGCGACCACCAGCCTGACGATCAACAGCGACGACGTCATCGGCGACCACCTGTGGCTGTGGCGCGCCGACCACGGCAGCGGAGTGGGCTGGACCAGCAACACCGCCGACACCGGGCTGGTCGTCAACGGCGACGACGTGACGATGTACGGCCTGTTCGTCGAGCACTACCAGAAGTACCAGACGGTCTGGAACGGCAACGGCGGCCGCACGTACTTCTACCAGAACGAGATGCCGTACGACCCGCCCAACCAGGCCGCCTGGACGAACGGTTCCACGCAGGGCTACGCCGCCTACAAGGTGGCGAACTCGGTGACGAGCCATCAGGTCTACGGCTTCGGCAGCTACTGCTACTTCAACGTCAACCCCGCCGTCGCCGCCGAACGCGCCGTCGAGGCCCCGAACAACGCGAACGTGCGGTTCAAGGACATGGTGACGGTCTCCCTGGGCGGCACCGGCACGATCCGGCACGTCGTCAACGACCGGGGCGGGCCGTCCAACTCCGCCACCAACGTCGCCAACCTCGTCAGCTACCCGTGACCCGCGCGGAGAGGACCGGCCGATGAACACCTCGGTGAACACCCACACGTCCGGTGCGGCACGCACCGCGCTGCGGATCGTCCTGCTGCTGGCGGCGCTGCTCGCCCTCGTCGCGCCGCCCGCCGCCCGGGCGGACACGGCGGCGGCCCCGTTCAAGGTGCTCGCGCTCTACAGCGGCACCTGGGACGCGGCGCACATCGACTTCGACAAGGAGGCCGACGACTGGTTCCCGCGGCAGGCCGCGGCGAACGGCTTCACCTACACCGCCAGCACCGACTGGAACCTGCTCGCCAACGGCGGTGTCGACGCCTACCAGGTCGTCCTGTTCCTCGACGACCTGCCGCAGACGGCCGCGCAGCGCAGCGGCTTCGAGCGGTACATGCGCGGCGGCGGTGCCTGGCTGGGCTTCCATGTCTCGGCCTTCACCACCGACGCGGCCGACTGGCCCTGGTACCACGACCAGTTCCTCGGCAGCGGGGACTTCCGCTCCAACACCTGGGGACCGACCTCGGCCGTCCTGAAGGTCGAGGACCGCGCCCACCCGTCCACCAGGAACCTGCCGGCCACGTTCACCTCGGCGGTCAGCGAGTGGTACAGCTGGTCCAACGACCTGCGGCAGAACCCGGACATCAGGATCCTGGCCTCCGTCGACCCCAGCAGCTTCCCGCTGGGCACGGACCCCGCCCAGAGCTGGTACAGCGGCTACTACCCGATCCTGTGGACCAACACGAAGTACCGGATGCTGTACGCGAACTTCGGTCACAACGCGATGGACTACGCGTCGAACACCCGGCTGTCGTCGACGTTCGCGAGCGCGACACAGAACCGGTTCCTGCTGGACGGGCTGAAGTGGCTGGGCGGGGCCGACGGCACGACCCCGCCGACCGGCCCGATCTCCGAGACGGCCTGGTACTCACTGACGAACGACGGCAACGGCACCTGCGTGGACGCCCGTTCGGCCGCCACGGCGAACGGGACCGCGATCCAGCAGTACGCCTGCAACGGCACGCAGGCACAGCAGTTCCGGTTCCGCCCGACCGACAGCGGCTACCGACAGGTCGGCGTACGCGCCAACCCCGCGCAGGTCATCGACGTGACCGGCGTCTCCACCGCAGACAACGCACCGCTGCAACTGTGGAGTTACGGAGGCGGACAGAACCAGCAGTGGCTGCCGGTCGAGGAGAGCCCCGGGCACTACCGCTTCACGGCCCGGCACAGCGGCAAGTGCCTGACCGCGGCGGGCGGCACGGCGAACAGCGTGCAGCTCACCCAGCGCGCCTGCGACGGCACCGCCGCGCAGCGCTTCACCCTGACGGCACAGCCCTGACCCTGCCCACCTGAGCCTGGACAGGGCCGGTGGAACGTCCGGTCGCGGTCGCGACCGGACGTTCCGCGTGTACGCCGCGAAGTGCCACCGGGGCCACCGCCTCCGACCGTGCGCGACGCCGTAACTACCATGCGCACCGTGGAACTTCAGGATCTGATGGACGAACAGGCCGGTCTTCGCGACGTCCCGGCCGTGGTGGCGGGCGTGTCGGCGGCGGGCGCGCGCACGACGGCCGGCCGGGGGCCGGTCGCGGCGACGGCGGGATCGTGTTTCCGTATCGCGTCGCTGACGAAGGTCTTCACCTGCGCGGCGCTGGTCCGCGTACTGCGGGACAAGGGCGTCCCGCTGGACACGCCCGTCGTCGAACTGCTTCCCCGACTCGCGCCGGACTGGCGGGCCGACGCGGGTCTCACCGTCGAGCAGGTCCTGGGGCAGGTCTCCGGTCTGCGCGCATCGGTGGACGCGGCAACCGCGCGGGCGCTGGGGGACGGTGACGGCGCGCTGCTGGAGGCCGCCCGGCTCGTGGTCCGCGCCGGGAACGAGCGGGAGCCCGGCGAGCGGTGGGCTTACTACAACGGCAACTACTTCATGGCCGGCGCGGTCCTCGCGGCCCTGAGCGGCACGACGTACGAGAGCGCGCTGAAGACGGGCGTCCTGGACCCGTGGGGCCTCGAACGGACCGGTTTCGCGGCCCCGGCTGGGTCCGTCACCGGGTGGAACGGCACGACCGAGGTCCCGCCGTTCGGCTATCCGCGCACCCGGCGGCCCAGCGGGGGCCTGTGGTCGTCGGTGTCGGACCTCCTGACCGCCGGCGAGGCCCTCCTCGCCGACCGGGCCCTGCGGGACGAGGTCCGCCGTGCGCGCACCCGGACCGACGACCCCATGGCCTACGGGCTGGGCTGGGCCCTGGGTCCCTCGGGTCAGATGTATCTCAACGGGCGGCTGCCCGGCTACCGGGCCGCGATGGTCCTCGTCCCGGACCGGGACCACGTGAGCGTGGCCCTCGCCGGCCAGGAGACCGCCCTGCCCGCCCTGGCCCGACTGCTCAGCACGGTGCAACAGCCCCTGACCGGGGACGACCTCGCCGAGGCGGTCGAGGGCTTCGCCGCCTGAGTTTCAGGGGCGGTCCGGCGGGGCGGCCGTCGGCTACAGGACGCCCGGTCCGGCCGCCGAGAAGGCGGCGGCCAGCGGGGCGGGGTCGCCGGGCGACAGCAGCGCGGCCACCGCCGAACCCGCCGCGCGGTGCCAGCTGCCGCCCCGGCGGAGCATGGCGTGGTCGCCGTCGGTCACCAGCACGACGCCCGCCCGCGCGCCCGCCTCGCGGGCCCGGCGCACGTACGCCACCGACGCGTGCGGGTCGGTGGTGCGGTCGCGGTCGCCGTGCAGCACGAACACGTCCTTGCCGCGCAGCTGGGTCACCGGTTCGCCGTCCGGGCACCAGGGGGCCAGCGCCAGCACGGCCCGGACCTGCGGCGCGGCCGCGGCGCGCAGGGCCGCGCGGCCGCCCATCGAGTGGCCCACGAGGACCACCGGGACGTCGCCGACGAGGCCGGCCAGTTCGTCGAGCGCCCGCCGGGCGTCCCGCAGCGGATCGGCGTCCGCGCCGTTCCAGCCGCGGACCCGGTAGCGCACCTCTCCCAGGAAGACGTCGTCGTCGGACAGCGCGGCGGACACGGCCCCGGTGAACGGCCGCATCCGTACCGCCGCCAGGTGCCAGGGCCGGGACCGGGTCCGGCCGTCGGCCCGGCCGCCGTGCAGGAACAGCACCGCGGCACGCGCCGTGGCCGGGGCCCGGCGGGCCACCAGCGCGGTGCGCGGATCCGCCGCGCCGGGGGCGGGTGTGTGGTCGTGCCCGGTCATCCGTCCTCCTCGCCCGCCGGGCGTGCGCCGACGCCCGGATCAGCGGATCGCTCACCGATCATTCGTCGCCGGAGACCCGGCGGCCCGGCCGGACGGCGGGCGGGTCCGGGAGTCCCGGGCCCGCCCCGACCGCTACGGTCCGTCCGTGCGGCCGTGACCCTCATGACGAGGCCACGGCCGGATGTCGGACCGTCCGGCCGGGCGTCAGACGGTCAGCCGCACCGGCAGTTCGAACAGGTCGTTCTGGGTCACCACCGGCTTGTTGCGCAGGGCCGACGCCGGCACCGCGAGCTCCAGCCGCGGGAAGCGAGCGTACAGCGCCGGCAGTGCCACCCCGGCCTCCAGCCGGGACAGCGCCGCCCCCGGGCACACGTGCGGGCCGTGCCCGAAGGAGATGTGGCGGGTACGTGTCTCGCGGGTGATGTCGAACTCCCCGGCCGTCGGACCGTGCGCGGCCTCGTCGCGGCCCAGCGCGCCGTACGACACGATGAGCGCGTCCCCGGCCGGGAGGACCCGGTCGCCGACGGTCACGTCCTCGGTCGCGAAGCGGATCAGGACGTGCGAGGTCGGGGTCGACCAGCGCAGCGTCTCCTCGACCACCGCCGACCAGTCCACCGTGCCGGACAGCACCAGGTCGCGCTGCTCGGGGTGGGTGGAGAGGTTGACGACCGCGTTGACGATGAGCGAGATGGTGGTCTCGTGCCCGGCCGCGACCATCAGCTGGAGCGTGGAGACGATCTCCTCGTTGGTGAGCCGGTCGCCGTCCTCGGAGGCGAGGACGAGGGCGCTGGTGAGGTCGTCACCGGGTTCCGCCCGCTTCGCGGCGACCGTCTCGGCCATGATGCCGGCCAGTTCGACGAGGGTCGCGAGGACGTCCTCGGGCGCGGTCTGGGTCGAGAAGAACTTCTCGAACAGCTCCTTCAGCCGGGGCAGCCGGTCCTCCTCGATGCCCATGAGGTCCGCTATGACGTACATGGGCAGCGGGTAGGCGAAGGCCGCCTTGAGGTCGACGACATCCGCGTCCGCGGGCAGCCGGTCGAGCAGCTCCTCGGTGAGCTGCGCGATCCGGTCCCGCATCGCCTCCACCCGGCGCGGGGTCAGGGCCTGGGCGACGAGGGTGCGCATCCGGCGGTGGTCGGCGCCGTCCACGGTCAGCATGGAGCGGCCCGGGTTGGCCAGGCCGATCAGCGGCCAGTCCGGCGGGATCTCGCCGCGCTGCCAGGCACCCCACACATCGATGTCCTTGACCAGCCGGGGGTCGGTCAGGAGCGCCTTCGCCTCGGCATGGTGGGTGACGGCCCACACGGGAACCCCGCCCGGGAGTTCGACCGCCACCAGCGGACCGGCGGCGCGCAGCTTCGCGCTCTCGCCGTCCAGATCGGTGACGAACGGATCGAGCGCGATCCGTGCTGCTTCGGTGCCGGACGTCATGGTCGGTTGCCTCCCAGGGCAGGGGTGGGTGTGAAGCGCACGGGCAGTTCGGTCAGCCCGCGCAGCCACGGCGAGGGTCGACGGCTCAGGCGCTCGGCCGGAACCGTCAGGTCGATGTCGGGCAGCCGGTCCAGGACCACCTCGATGCCCGTGCGGGCGATCACCTCGGCGACCTCCTGGGCGGGGAACGGGCAGCGGTGCTCGCCGTGCCCGAACGAGAAGTGCGCGTTGTTGCCGCCGGTGAGGGCGGAGGCGTCGGTGCGCACCTGCGGGTCGGAGTTGGCCGCCTGGAGGCCGAGCAGCAGCAGGTCCCCGGCGCGGATCCGGCGCCCGCCGAGGTGGGTGTCGCGGGAGGCCCAGCGGCCGGCCACGTTCTGGGTGGGGGTGTCCTCCCAGAGCACCTCGTTCATGGCCTCGGCGACGCTGTGGCGACCGCCGAAGAGCGAGGCGGCGAAGCGGGTGTCGGTGAGCATCAGACGCAGCGAGTTGCCGATCCAGTCGGCGGTCGGCTGGTGCCCGGCGGCCATCATCACCATGAGGTCCTGGGTGATCTCCTCGTCGGTGAAGCCGCTGTCGTCCGCCAGCATCCGGGAGACGACGTCCCGGGCGGGCGCGGCCCGGCGCCCGGCCACCAACTCGGTCATGGAGGTGGCCAGATGGATCTGGCCGGCCAGGGCCCGCTCCCGCCCGTCGATCATGTCGTTGAGGGCGGTGACCAGTCCGGGGCCGTCCTCGTCGGAGAAGCCGTACAGCCGGGCCAGGACGCGCACCGGCAGCAGCATGGCGTACTGGCCGATGAGGTCGGCCTCGCCCACGGTGCAGACGGAGTCGATCAGTTCGTCGGCGAACCGCTCGGCGTGGCGGCGCAGTTCGAACGGGTCGGTGCCCTCCAGCGCGTTGCTGATCATGGCGGCGCGTTCGCGGTGACGTTCGCCGACGGTGTAGAGGATGGACGGCTGCTTGCGGCCGATCATGGGCAACAGGGGCCAGTCGGCGGGGACGGCGTCCCACTGGCTCCACAGTTCCGAGTCGCGGCTGAAGAGGACCGGGTCACCGGTCACCTGGTGCAGTTCGCGGTAGCCGAGCACCAGCCACGCGGGGACGTCGCCGTCCAGCAGCACCGGGGTGACGGCACCGTGGTCGCGTCGCATCTCCCGGTAGAGCAGGGCGGGTTCGGTCTGGAATCGGGAGCCGCTGAGCGGTACGGCGTCGGTGGTCACACGAACTCCCGTGGAGGCGCGGCGGTCCGGGCCGACTGCCCGGCGTAGCTGTTCTTGATGTGCTGGACCAGGGTGATCAGGACGTCCTTGCTGGACTCCCGCGAGCGGGCGTCGCAGTCGATCAGCGGCACCTCGGGATCGAGGTCGAGCGCCTCGCGGACGGCGTCGTGCGAGTGGCGATCGGAGCCCCCGAAGTCGTTGCAGGCCACGATGAACGGCGTGCCGTGCTGTTCGAGGCGGTCGATCGCGTACCAGGAGTCGTCGATGCGGCGGGTGTCGACCAGGACGACCGCGCCCAGCGTGCCGGAGAACAGCCGGTCCCACAGGAACCAGAAGCGCTCCTGCCCCGGCGCGCCGAACAGGTAGAGGACGTTGCGCGCGTCGAGGGTGATGCGGCCGAAGTCGAAGGCCACCGTGGTGGCGGTCTTGCCGCGCACCTCGCTGACGTCGTCCACCGACTCGCCGGCCCGGGTCATCGTCTCCTCGGTGTTGAGGGGACGGATCTCGCTCACCGAGCGGACCATGGTCGTCTTGCCGACGCCGAACCCGCCCACGATCACGATCTTCAGACCGTTGTCGGCGGTGGCACCCAGCGGGGTGCGGGCGTCAGATGTTGCGGAGTCCAACGAGCACCTGCTCCAGGATGTCGGGGTCGGGAAGGGCCGACGTGCGGGGGTGGCGGGCGCTCACGCGGCCCGTCGCCAGCAGGTCGGACAGCAGGATCTTGGTGATGCTCACGGGGAGGCCGAGGTCCGCGGCGACCTCCACCACCGCGGTGGGCGACCGGGTCGTCCGCAGGATCGCGGCGTGCTCCGACTGCATGCCGGGGGACGGTTCGCACTCGGCCACCACCAGCGTGACCAGATCGAACGGGCTGTCCGGTCCGGCCCCGCTGCGCCCTCCGGTGAGGGTGTAGAGGCGGTCGGGGCTGTCGTCCCTGCCGGGGCGGCTCATGCGGTGCGCGGCGGGGCCGTCAGGTGCTCGCCGAGCTGTTCCACGAGCTCGCTCATGTTGTGTCCGATCAGTCCCGCGTCGGCGTCCTCGGTGGTCACCACGGCCAGGTGCGCGCCCTCGCCGGCCTCGACGATGAAGAGGGTCCCGCCGTAGAACTCGGTCATCGACGAGCGCACCCCGCCGCTGCCGTCGCCGAACTCCACCGAGGCGCCGTGCGAGAGCGCCTGGAGACCGGAGGCGATGGCGGCGAGGTGGTCGGCCTGATCGACCGTCAGCTCCTTGGTGCGGCAGAGCTTCAGTCCGTCGCGGGAGAGCACGAGCGCGTGCCGGGCGCCGGGGGTGCGCTCCAGGAGCCCCTCGATGAGCCAGGTGAGCTTCTCGTCGGCGGTGGTCGTGCCGGTCATGAGGTGGTGTCGCCTTCCGGATACGCGTGCGAGTGGGAGGGGGTGTCGGATGCCGCCTCGGGCGGGGCGGGCGCGGCGGTCCGCCGCTCGTCGGGGGCCGGCGGCAGCGGGTACCGCCCGGTCGTGTCCTCGGTGCCGGCGCGGACGGCCTCGCGGAAGCTGCCGAAGCGGGCGGCCTTGGACCGGATGTCCGCGGCGGACTCCGTACGGCGCTCGGGGTCCGGGGTGGTGGAGCGGGCCCGTTCGGCGGCGGCGAGGGTACGGCCCCGGCGACGCTTGGGCAGACCGGAAAGACCCTGTCCCGCCTCGTCGTCCACGCCGTCACCGCTCTCCTCCGGTACGGCGTCCGCCGGAGAGGCCGCGGAGGCGGCGAGGGGGGCGGAGGGTGCGGCGGTGCCCGCGGCGGTGGGGTCGAGCGCGCCCCGGGCGGAGGTGGCCGGGGGACGCTGCGCTGCGGGGGCGGCCACGGGCCGGGACGCGCCGGACGCGGCGGAGCGGGGTTCGGCGGGGGCGGCGGTGAGGATGTCCTGCGGGATGAGCATCAGGACACCGGTGCCGCCGCGCGCGGAGGGCCGGAAGGAGACCTTCAGACCGTGCTTGCGGGCGAGCCGGCCGACGACGGCGAGGCCCAGCCGGGTACCGGTGAGACCGCCCAGTTCGGCCGCGTCACCGGCCACGGCCGTCTCGGCCCGGCGCAGTTGGACGTCACCCATGACGAGTCCGCTGTCCTCGACGGAGACGATGACCCCGGCGGGCACCTCTTCGACGTAGACGTGGACCTCGGCGTTCGGCGGGGAGAAATTGGCCGCGTTGTCGAGGAGTTCGGCCAGGGCGTGCATGACTCCCTCGGCCGCGAATCCCGCGACCGCGCTGTCGCTCACCGAGTGCAGCCGGATGCGCTGGTAGCCGCTGATCCGGCCCATCGCGCCGCGCAGGATGGACTCCATGGCGATCGGGCGTGCCCAGCGCCGACCGGAACGGGCGCCCGTGAGCACGGCGATCGAGTCCGCCAGACGGCCCGCCTGCGCGGTGCGGTGGTCCAGGTGGAGCAGATCGGCGAGCACGTCCTCGTCACTGTGCCGGTCCTCCATCGCCCGCAGGTCGGCGAGGGTACCGGTGGCCAGCGCCTGCATCCGGGCCGCCGCGTTGGCGGTCGCGGAGATCGCCGCCGCGCGTTCGCCGACGGCTCGCTCCAACCGCGCGGAGACCGTTGCCAGTTCGTCGGCCAGGCGGTGCCGCTCGGCCTCGCCGGCCTGGGCGAGCCGGACCCGTTCGCGCGCGAAGTCCTCCAGCAGCCGGGCGCGTTCGTGCCCGGCGGCGTCGCTGAGCCGCTGGTTCTCCCGGCGCCACTGCTCGGCCGCACGCGCGCCTTCGTGCAGGGCGCGCTGCGCTTCGTCGTTCGCGGCGCGCAGCGCGGTGCGGGCGGCGCGGGCCGAGCGTAACCCGTGCGCGGCGACCGTGACGGCCGCGCACAGCAGCACCGCGGCGGCGCTCGCGCCCCAGGCGAGCGGGCCTCGCACCGAGTGCGGGGCCGCCGCGACGGAGCAGCAGACGACGAGGGTGGACAGGGCCGCGGTGGGCAGCGCGACGGAGAGATGGGAGCGGAGGGCGGGTCGGTCGCCGTGGGCAGCGGACGCGGTCATCAATCGGTTCCTCGGGCGGCCGCAGCGGCTACGGCCCTCGTCTCGTCCTCGGGAAAAATGTGCGCAGAAAGCTGTTTGGATCGATCAACTGGGCGTCACTATACGAGAGTTTGCGATGAGGTCCAGAGCGTTCCGCTTCGCCTTCGGGAACCCGGGGAAGGCTCCGGCGCCGGTCGGCCGCCCCCTCCGCCCTGCTCGCCGCGCCTCCCCCCGACGGCCGAACGCAATTGCCGGGAGCCGTTCCGCAACCCGCTCTTCATCCGTCTCCTCATCCGATCCTGTCGATTTGCACGCCCCTGGCCGAGAACACGGAAATCCCCTCGCGCGCGGCGCGCTCGGGATTCGCCCGGCCGGACGGGATGCTCGGGAGTTTCCCCGGCCGTCGCCCCCCGACCGCCTCACCCGCCTCGGGACGTCACCCGGCCCGGCCCGCCGCGACACACCGGTCCAGGGCCGTGACCGGCGGATTTCGCCTGGTGCTCCACCCGCACCACGCGACGCGCGTACCCCCCTTGCCATACGGACCGTCACTCGGGCATTCCCCCGTCGTTGACGGCACCGACGGCACCGACGGCATTCGTCCTTTCGTCGGACGGATTCCCTTCTCGCCGCCTGAACGGAGAAATTCCGGGTAAGCGCGTCACATACACAGCCGAAGCGGGTCCGTCGGCACGAGAGCGGTTCACCGGCGTGGAGAAAGGACCTGCCATGACGAGGCCGACCGCACCGCCCCACGAGGACACCTCCGCCCCACGGCGGAGCGGACGGTCACGGACGGCGGCGGCCGCCGGCGCCCCGCTCTCCGCCCGCTCCACCACCGTGAAGCGCGTGTCCGCCCGGTCCAGGTCCGTCCCGGTCGACCGCGGACCCCGCCCGCACGCCCCGGCCCGCCGGGTCGCCGAAGTCCTTCGGGTGTCCCCCCACTGGTGGCCCGCCCTGCGCCGCACGCCGGTGTCGATGTGGCGCGACGACGTCTCCGACCACGCCGCCGCCCTCACCTACTACTCCATCCTCGCGGTGCTGCCCGCCCTGCTGGTCACCGTCGTCGCGTTCAGCCTGATCAGCCCCGACACGGCCAAGGCGTTCATCGCCCACGTCGCGGCCTACGCGCCCGGCCAGTCGGGCGCCGAACTGCACGATGTGCTGGCCCGGACGCTGCAGGACGACTCGGCGGCCTGGACACTGCTGTGCGCCGGCACCGTGAGCGCGCTGTGGTCCGCCTCCAGCTATCTCGCCGTCTTCCGCCGCGCCCTGCACCGGATGCACGGGACGGCCGACCGTCGCTCCCCCTGGCGCAGGGCCCACCGCACGGTGCTCACCGCGCTGCTGCTGCTCGGACTGCTCGTCGTCAGCGCACTGGTGCTGGTGCTGACCGGACCGGTCGCCGAGGCGGCGGGCCGCTTCCTCGGTCTCGACGTGATGGCCGCGTGGGCGTGGGGCCTGCTGCGCTGGCCGCTGCTGCTGTGCCTGGTGGCGCTCCTGGTGGTCGTCGTCTTCCACACCGGGCCCGCCTCGGCCCGTCGGCGCGGCCACAGTCTGCCGGGCGGCGTACTGGCGGCCGGTCTGTGGCTCACCGCCTCGGCGGGCTTCGCCGTCTACGCCTCCGCCATGAGCGCCTACAGCCGCCTCTACGGTTCCCTCGCGGGCGTCGTGGTGTTCCTGATCTGGCTGTGGATGTCCAACCTCGCCCTGCTCGCGGGCGCCCAGTTCACCGCCGAGCTGAACCGGGAGTCGGCCGTGCCCCCGGGCCCGGAAACGGCGTAGCGCCCCGGACGACGCGTCGCCGGGGCGCCCATCGCCACGGTGGCCGCTTCTCCTTCACCGCCGCGATGCCCGCCACGCCGGTCCCGGCGCGGAGGGAGGTCCGGTGACGGTGGCCACCTAGGTGAGGGGGCCTGTCCTGCCGACACGGAACGCGTCCATGGTGCCGGAAGTCGCGCGAACCGTGTGGTGAACAGGCCTTGCCAGGGAGGGTGCGGCTGATCCATGCTCGCCGCGTGCGCAGCAGTGGACGAAAGGACGCGGCACGAATGACGAGGGCGTATGCCCGCCGTGCCCGGCCCGGGGTTCCACGGCGATGTACCGGCGGCAGCCGGTCCGCACGGTCCTGAGGTCCTGACGGCCGGGCCGCTCCCCCTCCTCCCCGGGGCCGGCCGTCCGCCTCATGGCACACCTTCCCGGCGGGTCGGTCCTGACCCCTCGGCGCGAATCGTTCCCTCCGGGCGGCCCCGCGGAACCGCCCCGCCCGGACGCGGACCGCCCCGGCCGCCACCGCGGACGTCGCGGTCCGCACGACCGCACGCACACCGCCCCCTCACCGCTCAGGACGACCATGCACGAGTCGAGACCCACCGGCCCGCCCGCGGCCGCCCCGGGGGAACCGTCCCCGCCCGTCCCCGCGACGCCGGCCGCAGGGCCGCCGCTGCCGCGCTCGGTGCGGATCGGTTACGGGCTCGGGTCCCTGGCGACCGGCACCTTCGGCACCGTGCCGGGTCTGATCCTGCTGTACTACCTGACGGACGTCCTCGCGGTCCCCGCGGCCCTGGCCGGGGCGGCCGTGTTCCTGCCCAAGGCCTGGGACGTGCTGATCAACCCCCTGGTCGGCGCGGCGGCCGACCGCAGCAGGCTCCAGGGCGGTTCGCGCCGGCCGTTCCTGCTGGCCGGCGCGCTCACCCTGCCGCCGCTGTTCGCGCTGCTCTTCGCCGCGCCCCCGCTGCGCGGCATCGGGGCCGCCGGCTATGTGGCGGTGCTGTTCCTGCTCGCGGCGACGGCGTACGCGGTGTTCCAGGTGCCGTACGTGACCCTGCCGGCCGAGATGACCGAGGACCCGGCCGAACGCGGCCGGGTCCTGGCCTGGCGGGTGGGCTTCCTCGGCGTGGCCATCCTGCTCTCCGGCGCGCTGGCCCCCGCGATCGCCCACGCCGACGGCGACACCCCCGGCAGCTACCGAACCATGGGTGTGGTCGTCGCGGTCCTGCTGGCCGCGGGCATGCTGGGGGCCTGGCGCGCGGTCCGGCGCGCTCCCACGGTGGCGCGCAGCGAGGCGGAGCCGTCCCTGCGCGCCCAGTTGGCGGTCGCCCGCGACAACCCCGTCTTCACGGCACTGGCCGGGATGTGGACGGTGCAGGCGCTGGCGGTGGGCGTGATGCTGGCGGGGGTGCAGTACTTCGCCACCTACGTCGTCGGCTCGCCGGAGGCCGTCACCCCGCTGTTCGCCTGCATGATCGGCCCGCTGGTGCTGATGATGCCGCTGTGGAACCGCCTGGCGCGGGCACGTGGCCCGGTCTTCGCGCAGTGGTGCGCCTCGTCGCTGTTCACCGGGGCGGCCGCGCTGGTGTTCCTGACCCGCTACACCTCCCCCGTGGTGGGGTACGTGGCCGTGGCGCTGGTCGGAGTGGCCTACGCGGGACTCCAGTTGCTGCCGCTGACGATGCTCGCGGACACCCTGGCCGCGGACACGGCACGGACCGGGCGACGCCGGGCCGCCACCTTCACCGGCCTGTGGACCGCGGCGGAGACGCTGGCCCTGGCACTGGGCAGCGGGGTGTTCGCCGCGGTGCTGGCGCTGACCGGCTTCCGCTCCTCGGAGTCGTCCGAGGAGGTGGCCCAGCCGGCCGCGGCCCTCGTCGGCATCAACGCCGGGATGAGCCTGCTGCCCGCGCTGCTCTCGCTCGCCGCCTGCGCCCTGCTGGCCGTGTACGCACGCCGGTCGGCCGCGGCCTCCGCCCCGGCCCCGGGCGACCCGCCCACCACGCCCACCGAACCCACACCGAACGCCACTGCCCGGAAAGGGACCCGCCGTGTCCGCTGAACCCGCCTCCTCCTCCGCCGCACTGCCGGACGGCCGGTCCGCGCAGGCGCTGCTGGCCGAACTGCGGGAGCTGCGTGCCGGTGACGCCCCGACCCGGGGCGGCCACACCTTCGCCTACGTGTACGACGCGGGCCTGCCGGGTCTGGACGAACTGGCCGGCGCCGCCTACGGGGCCTTCGCCACCGTCAACGGCCTGGACCCGACCGTGTTCCCGAGTGTGGGCCGGCTGGAGAACGAGGTCGTGGGGGCGGTGTCCGCGCTCCTCGGCGTCCCGGGCGCGCAGGGCACCTTCACCAGCGGCGGCACCGAGTCCATCCTGCTGGCGGTGAAGACCGCGCGGGACCACGCCCGGGCGACGCGCGGTGTCACCCGTCCCCAGCTGGTGCTCCCCTCCACCGCGCACGCGGCGTTCCACAAGGCCGCCCACTACCTCGGGGTGGAGGCCGTGGTGGTGCCGGTCCGCCCGGAGAGCTTCCGCGCCGACGCCGGGGCCGTCGAGGCCGCGCTGACCGACCGTACCGTCCTGGTGGTGGCGTCCGCGCCGTCGTACGCGCACGGGGTGATGGATCCGGTGGCGGAGATCGCGGCGGCGGCCGCCCGGCGCGGGGTGCTGTGCCATGTGGACGCGTGCATCGGCGGCTGGTTCCTGCCCTTCCTGCGCCGCACCGGCCGTACCGTGCCGCCGTTCGACCTCTCGGTCCCGGGCGTGACGTCGCTCTCCGTCGATCTGCACAAGTACGGGTACGCCGACAAGGGCGCCTCGGTGGTGCTGTACCGGGACGGCGAGCTGCGCCGCCACCAGTACTTCGCGCACGCCGGCTGGCCCGGCTACCCGGTGGTCAACCCGACGGTGCAGGGAACGAAGTCCGCGGGGCTCCTGGCCCAGGCGTGGGCGGTGCTGCGGCACATCGGCGACGACGGGTACACCGCGCTGGCCCGCCGGGTGGCCGACGCGGCCGACCGGCTCGTACCGGGGCTGCGGGCGGTGGAGGGCATCCGGGTCCTGGGCGACCCCTCGGGCAGTCTGGTCGCGTTCACCGTCACGGACGCCGACGGCGCGCCCGACCTGTCCCTCGTCCTGCACCTCGCGGACGAGATGCGCGAGCGCGGCTGGTACCTCCAGCCGCAGCTGTCCTACGACGGTCTGCCGCCGAACCTGCATCTGACGCTGACCCCGGCGACCGGCGACCGGGTCGAGGCGCTGTTGGCCGATCTGGGACCGGCGTCGAAGGCGGCCCGCGGAGCCGGACCGCTGACCGTCGATCCGGGCCTGGTGCAACTCGCGGCCGGGCTGGACCCGGACACCCTGACGCCCGAGGAGGTCGCCGGGGTGCTGGCCTTCGCGGGTCTCGGCGAGGGGGCCGGGCTGCCGACCCGGATGGCCCCGGTGCTGGCGTTGCTGGACGCGCTGCCGGAGCGGCTCAAGGAGCGGTTGCTGACCGAGTTCGTGGGGTCGCTGTTCCGGATCTGAGCCGCCATCGGGAACACCGCCTGCGGTGCCCTCCGGGTCGGGCCGACCCGGAGGGCCCGGCTCAGCCGCGGGCCGCGTGCCCCGCTCTCGGCTTCCGCCCGTTCGGCCACAGCCGCGGCTTCCGCTTCGCCGCGATGTCCTCGATCCAGCCGGTCGCCAGGATCATCAGCCCGATCAGGGGCCAGACCAGGACGAACATCCAGAGGTTGTACGTCGAGTCGAGGATCGACGAAGCCTGCTTCCCCTCCATGAAGGGAAGGTTGTAGGCCAGGTCGATGACCGGGACGGTGGCCAGGATCAGCAGGTTGTGCCACAGGTAGATCGTGACCGCCCGGTTGTTGGACAGGGTGATCAGCTTGTCCCAGCGGGCCAGCGGACGGGGCAGTTCCTGCCAGGACGGGGAGTACTGGAGCAGGATCACCACGAACCCGAACGACCAGGCCGCCTGGGCCAGCGGGATGTCGTTGAGGTCCCAGCCGTCGGGTCCCTGATGACCCGACGCCCACCACAGGCCGAAGGCCATGAGCAGCGACGAGCAGGAGATCGCGATGTAGCGCGGGATCCGGCTGAGCAGTCCCTCGTAGTGGGCGAAGCCCAGCACCCAGCAGCCGCCGTAGACGGCGAAGTCGGTGACCGCGTTGCCGGTCTCGCCGGGTATCTTCACGACCCCGGTGCCCACCACCGCCGTCAGGGCGAGCGGCGCGAACAGCGTCGGCCAGGGCGCCTTGCGGAACGCCCACAGCAGCAGCGGCGAGGCCAGCACGAACCACAGGTAGGCCCGCAGGTACCAGAGCACGCCCGCCGCCTGGGCCGGCCAGGTGTCCTCCAGCAGACCGGACCGGGATCCGAGGTGCCAGGGGAAGGGGGGCGCCCCGAACGGGACGACGTAGTCGAACAGCTCGACGACGCCCCAGGTCCCGCCGAGGTCCGGGTCCTTCGCCGGGTTCCAGCCGCCCGCGAACATCATCGTCAGCGCGATCGCGCTGAACGCCCACAGCGGCGGCAGCAGCCGTCGGATCCGGCTGCGGATGACGCCTGCCGCCGGACGCTTCAGCGAACGCGCCATCAGCGAGCCCGCCAGCGCGAACATCACCCCCATCGAGGGGAACAGCACGGTCAGCCAGGCCCAGCCGAACAGGTGGTAGACGACCACGCGGACCAGGGCGATCGAGCGCAGCAGGTCGAGATAGCGGTCGCGCCCCGGTTTCCCGGACCCGGCCGCGACGGTCTGCGGCGCCGGTGCCGGTGCCGCGGCGGCCGGCTCCGGCAGGGTGCCGGCCGTCCGCTGCCGGGGGACACCGAAGGCCGGTGTCCGCTCGGGGCCGGTCTCGGCCCCGGTGACGGGTCCCTGGTTCATGCCACGGGCCTCCGATCGCTTCCGTCGCCGGTCCGTTGCTGCGGCACCGGGCCGCCGGGCGCCTCCACGACGCCGGTGCGGCGCAGCTTCTGCCAGCGCAGCCGGCCGCCGGTCAGGGCCGTGATCCAGGACTGGAGCAGGACGACGTACATGATCTGTCGGTAGAGGATCTGCTGGAGGGGCAGGGAGAGGAGGTGGATCATGGGCTCGCGGTCGAGCCGGAAGGCGTAGGCCGCGCACACCACCTGGATGGCGAGGACTCCCAGCCAGGCCACGATCGTCTTCTGGGTGGGGCCGAAGAGCAGGCCGTACAGGAGGAAGACGTCGATGAGCGGGGCCAGCAGCGGGGCCAGCACCATGAACAGGGAGACGAAGGGCAGGCCGACGCGGCCGAAGCGGCCGGACGGGCCGCGTTCGACGACCGCCTTGCGGTGCTTCCAGATCGCCTGCATGGTGCCGTACGACCACCGGTAGCGCTGGGACCACAGCTGCTGGACCGACTCCGGGGCCTCGGTCCAGGCGCGGGCCTTCTCCGTGTAGACGACCTTCCAGCCGTCGCGGTGGATGGCCATGGTGATGTCGGTGTCCTCGGCGAGCGTGTCCTCGCTCATGCCGCCGACGCGTTCCAGCGCGGAGCGGCGGAAGGCGCCGACCGCGCCGGGGATGGTGGGCATGCAGCGCAGGACGTCGTACATCCGGCGGTCCAGGTTGAAGCCCATCACGTACTCGATGTGCTGCCAGGCGCCGATCAGCGAACTGCGGTTGCCGACCTTGGCGTTGCCCGCGACCGCGCCCACCTTCGGGTCGGCGAACGGCTGGACCAGCTCACGGACGGTGGCCGGTTCGAAGACGGTGTCGCCGTCCATCATCACGATCAGGTCGTACCGGGCGTTCGCCACACCGCGGTTGAGGGCGGCCGGCTTGCCCGCGTTGAGCTGACGGATCACCCGCACGTTCGGCAGCCCCATGGCCTCCACGATCCGGGCGGTGCCGTCGGAGGAGCCGTCGTCGATGACGATCACCTCGATGGGGTGCTCGCTCGCCATCAGCGAACGGACCGTGTTCTCGATGCACTTGGCCTCGTTGTACGCCGGGACCAGCACCGACACCGGTTCGGTGATCGGCTGCGGGCCCCAGCGGAAGTCACGCCGGCGCACCTTGCGGACGTGCAGGGCCGACAGCAGCAGCATGAGCACGAACCGGCTGATGACCAGCACCCCGATCACCGCGAGGCCGACCACCAGCACGTCGGTGATCCCGTCGGCGGCCCACACCAGGAAGGTCCACGTCCTGCCCTTCCACAGGTCGACCCCGGTGACGGGCGTGTGGGCGCTCGGCGCGCCGAGGGCGCCGGTGAGGTTCTCGAACTCGTAGCCCTGGCTCTGGAGTTGCGGCAGGAAGCGGTCGAGGGCCTGCACGGTCTGGTGGCGGTCGCCGCCGGAGTCGTGCATCAGGACGATCGCGCCCTTGCCGCCCTTGGGCGTGGCGCGCCGGATGATCTCGTCGACGCCGGGCTTCTTCCAGTCCTCGCTGTCGGTGTCGTTGACGACGGTGAGGTAGCCGCGCGAGCCGATGTACTCGGTGACCGGCCAGGACTTGTCGTCCATGGCGTCGGCGAACGACGAGTACGGC
>NZ_JBVJMD010000074.1:0-31838 GCF_055584385.1 Streptomyces sp. NPDC104096 | reverse complement strand
GACTACATGAACTCCCGCTACGGCAGCCCCGTCCAGGCCTGGGACTTCTGGCAGACCCACCACTGGTACTAAACCCACCAGTACCGGGCACACCCCGCCCACAACAGGGCATCACACGCGACACCGACCGCTGCTTCACACGAAGCAGCGGCCTTGTCGTGTCCAGGGCCGTTCCGTGAGGTGGCGAGCCCCGACGGCGGGCGACGTGCGCCACGCCGCTCGGGTGAGCCGTGTCTCACCCGAGCGCCCACCCTTGCCTATGCAACTAGTTGCATAGAAAGCTGTGCGGTATGGCGCTCGAACACGCGATCCTCGTCTCCCTCCTGGAGAAGCCGGGCTCCGGCTACGAACTGGCGCGGCGGTTCGACCGGTCGTTCGGCTACTTCTGGACCGCGACCCATCAGCAGATCTACCGCGTTCTCAAGCGCATGGAGAGCGAGGGTGTGCTCGACGTCCGCGAAGTGCCGCAGCAGGGACGGCCGGACAAGAAGGAGTACTCCGTCGCCGCCCCCGGCCGCGCGGTCCTCTCCGGTTGGCTGCACGAACCGATCGAACCCGAGAGCCTCCGCCACGATCTCGCGGTGAAGATCCGCGGCGCCGCCTTCGACGACCCGGCGGCACTCGTCGACGAGGTCGAACGCCACCTCCAGGCGCACCACGCCCGGCTCGCGCACTACCTCAGCGGGGAACTGCGCGACTTCACCGGGCCCGACGCCCCCGCACCGCTCGACGCCGGCCAGGAACTGCAGCACGTCGTGCTGCGCGGCGGCATCGCGTACGAGCGGATGACGATCGCCTGGCTCGACGACGTCCTCGCCACACTCCACGCCCTGGGCAGGACCTCGCGCTCGGTCTGAGCCGCTCCGCGTTCGGCCGGCCGCTCCCCCGGCAACCCTCGACCCCCCATCCCCCGGAAGGCGGACCTCATGAGCACCCCCCTGCTGTTCAACCCGCACACGTACGACCCGGCGCACTTCGACCCCGAGACGCGCAGGCTGCTGCGCGCCACCGTCGACTGGTTCGAGGAGCGCGGCAAGCGCCGGCTGATCGAGGACTACCGCACCCGCGCCTGGCTCGGGGACTTCCTCGCGTTCGCCGCGAAGGAGCGCCTGTTCGCCACCTTCCTCACCCCCGCCTCCGCCGCCACTGCCGAGGACCAGCGCTGGGACACCGCCCGGATCGCCGCCCTGAACGAGATCCTCGGGTTCTACGGCCTCGACTACTGGTACGCGTGGCAGGTGACGATCCTCGGTCTCGGCCCGGTCTGGCAGAGCGACAACGCCGCCGCCCGTACCCGTGCCGCGGACCTCCTGGACCAGGGTGAGGTCTTCGCCTTCGGTCTGTCCGAGAAGACCCACGGCGCCGACATCTACTCCACCGACATGCTGCTCGAGCCCGACGGCAACGGCGGTTTCCGGGCTTCCGGTTCCAAGTACTACATCGGCAACGGCAACGCCGCCGGCCTGGTCTCCGTGTTCGGCCGTCGCACCGACGTCGAAGGCCCGGACGGATACGTCTTCTTCGCCGCCGACAGCCGCCACCCGGCGTACCACCTGGTGAAGAACGTCGTCGACTCCTCCAAGTACGTCAGCGAGTTCCGTCTGGAGGACTACCCGGTCACGCCCGAGGACGTCCTGCACACCGGCCGCGCCGCCTTCGACGCGGCGCTCAACACCGTGAACGTCGGCAAGTTCAATCTCTGCACCGCCTCGATCGGCATCTGCGAGCACGCGATGTACGAGGCCGTCACCCACGCGAGCAACCGGATCCTGTACGGCCGCCCCGTCACCGCCTTCCCGCACGTGCGCCGGGAGTTGACCGACGCGTACGTCCGTCTCGTCGGTATGAAGCTGTTCAGCGACCGCGCCGTCGACTACTTCCGCTCGGCCGGTCCCGACGACCGCCGCTACCTGCTCTTCAACCCGATGACGAAGATGAAGGTGACCACGGAGGGCGAGAAGGTCGTCGACCTGATGTGGGACGTCATCGCCGCCAAGGGCTTCGAGAAGGACAACTACTTCTCCCAGGCCGCGGTGGAGATCCGGAGCCTGCCCAAGCTGGAGGGCACGGTCCACGTCAACCTCGCCCTGATCCTCAAGTTCATGCGCAACCACCTGCTGGACCCGGTCGCCCACCCCGACGTGCCGACCCGCCTCGACGCGGCCGACGACGACTTCCTGTTCCGGCAGGGGCCGGCCCGCGGCCTGGGTTCCGTACGCTTCCACGACTGGCGCGCCGCCTTCGACGCGTACGCCGAGCTCCCGAACGTCGCCCGCTTCCGGGAACAGGCCGACGCCCTGTGCGAGTTCGTCGCCACCATGGCCCCCGACGAGGAGCAGAGCCGCGACCTCGACTTCCTGCTCTCCGTGGGGCAGTTGTTCGCGCTGGTGGTGCATGGTCAGCTGATTCTGGAGCAGGCGCGTCCGACCGGTCTGGACGAATCCGTGCTCGACGAGCTGTTCTCCGTGTTCGTCCGTGACTTCTCCGGACATGCCGTCGAACTGCACGGCAAGGACTCCGCGACCGAGCAGCAGCAGCGCTGGGCACTGGGCGCGGTCCGGCGTCCCGCGGTCGACGAAGCGCGTTCGGCGCGGGTCTGGGAGCAGGTCGAGGCGCTGTCCGGGGCGTACGAGATGGCGCTCTAGAGGACACACCGCCAGGACGGCCGCCAGGACCGCCCCGAGACGTGGGGGCGGTCCTGGCGGTGCGGGTGGTGAGGGGTGTCCGGGCGCCCGACGACACCCGTCGGGCGGCTCTCCGTGACGATCGGTGAGAATGGAAGCGATCTCGGAGCATCGTGGGATGCGATGCTCGACTCGCGGCAGGAGCACACTTTGACCCCGAAACGCCAGGTCCCCGCCACCGACGACGGCCACCAGCAGGCGGTCGCCGACGGCGGCCGGAAGGACCTTCAGGCCGACTGTGCGAACTGCTTCGGGCTGTGCTGCGTCGCGCTGCCCTTCGCGCGCTCCGCCGACTTCGCGGTCGACAAGAACGCGGGGCAGCCGTGTTCGAACCTGCAGGCGGACTTCCGCTGCGGCATACACTCCCGGCTGCGGGAGAAGGGTTTTCCGGGCTGCACGGCCTACGACTGCTTCGGCGCTGGCCAGAAGGTCTCCCAGGTCACCTTCGGCGGCAGGAACTGGCGTCAGGAGCCGCACAGCGCACGCCGGATGTTCGCGGTCTTCCCGCTGGTGCGGCAACTGCACGAACTGCTCTGGTACATCACCGAGGCCCTCGGCCACGCGTCGGCCCGCCCCGTCCACAAGGACCTCCGCGAGGCCCGCACCCGTATCGAGGAACTCAGCCGCGGCAGCGCCGAGTCGCTCCTGGAACTCGACGTGACCGCGCTGCGCGGCGAAGTCAACGTCCTGCTGCTGCAAGCCGGCGAGCGGATCCGGGCCACGGTCCCCGGCCGTAAGAAGAACCATCGGGGAGCCGACCTGATCGGAGCCAGGCTCGCCGGCGCCGACCTCCGGGGAGCCAACCTCCGCGGCGCCCTGCTCATCGCGGCCGACCTCACGGGGGCCGACCTGCGCACGGCCGACCTGATCGGAGCGGATGTGCGCGACGCCGACCTGAGCGGGGCCGACCTCACCGGAAGCATCTTCCTGACCCAGGCCCAGGTCAACTCGGCCAAGGGGGACGCCGCCACCCGGCTCCCCCCGGCGCTCGGCCACCCCGCGCACTGGCGCTGACCCGCCGCCCGGCGACCCGATCACCACCTGCCCTCGGCTGTCACCTCCCGGCTACGGACGGAGCACGATCTTGCCGTGGGTGTGCCCCTGTTCGAGTTCGCGGAACGCCTCGCGTACCTGCTCCAGCGGGTAGCCGCGGGCGATGGGCACCTCGAGCTCCCCACGTGCGGCGAGCCGGGCGAGTTCGCCGATCACGACCGCGCACGCCGCCGACCCTTCGCCGTAGGTCCGCGCGCCGACGTCGGCAGCGGCGCGCCAGTCGCGGATCGTGTTGATCCGCTCGGGCCGTACGCCCAATTCGACGGCCAGTTCCACGTATCCGTCGCCGAAGGTGTCGATGAACGCGTCGACGTCCCCGCCGGCGGCCTGCCGGATCCGCTCGGCCACGCCCTGTCCGTACTCGACCGGGAGGACTCCGCGGTCCTTGAGCCAGGCGTGGTTGCGCTCGCTCGCCAGCCCGATCACCGTGGCGCCGCGCCGCCGTGCGAGCTGCACGGCCAGCGATCCGACGCCGCCCGCCGCGCCGGACACCACGATCGTGTCGGCCGGTCCGGGGTCCACCGCGAACACGCAGGCGTACGCGGTCGTGCCGGCCACGTACAACGACCCTGCCACGTCCCAGGACAACCCCTGCGGACGGTGGATCACGTTCACGTCGTCGACCACGACGAACTCCGCGTGGCTGGCACGGCCATGGGTGAAGCCCAGGACCTCGTCGCCCACCGCGACGCCGCGCGCCTGCGGGCCCGCCTCCACCACGACACCGGCCAGGTCGCTGCCCTGACCGGACGGGAACGTCGCCGGCCAGCGGTCGTGCCGCGCGCCCTTGCGGATCATCACCTCACCGGGCTGGATCCCGGCCGCGCGGACCTCGACGAGCACCTGCCCCGGGCCGGGCACCGGGCGTGCCACCTCCTCCACCCGCAGCACGTCGATCTCGCCGTATGTGTGGAACCGCACCGCCTTCAACGCGTGATCACCACTTCCTCGCTCGGCCGGGCACTCGACGGTCACGCCTCGGACGGCCGACCGCTCGACCGTGCCGACGCGTTCAACGGCTCGGGAACGAACCTGATTCCCTCGCGCATCACCGTCATGGGGCGGGCCGGCCCTTCTCCGCGCAGGTACGGAGAGGAGTGTGCCAGGGTGTCCTGCGAGGGGGGTGCCTCAGGACTCGCCGGCGGGCTCGTCGGCCTTGGCGGACTCCTTGGCGGCCTCCTCCTGCGCCATGAGAAGGAAGCGGCGGATCGCCTCGGGCGTCATGTCGAGTCCCTCGGACGCGGACTTCTCGTCGCCGAAGACCTGCACCGCCTCGGCGACCGCCACGGCCAGCTCGGCGTCCGCCTTGCGGACCTTGGCCTCGGCCTTGTCCACCGTGTCCACCACCGACAGCTGTCGGCGCTGCTTCTCCTGGAGTCTCTGCTTACGGGAGAGCATCTTGTCTGAATTCTGCACAGTCACGGCCAAGATCATAAGCGGGCGGATACGCACCGCGAAATCAGCAACTCGGCGCCGGGCGGCGGGGCGTCGCGGGGTCCGCGCCGCCCCGGCCCGCGGGCCGGGGCGCGGGCTTCAGCGCGGCATCACCCAGTCCGGCGTCCAGGTCCCGGCGGCGTCGTGACCGACGCCGGTGGCGGCGAGGTGGGCGCGGAGCGTGGCCAGTGCCGGGTGGGGGTTGTCGCGGTGCCAGAGGAGGGAGTGCGGGTAGACGGGGGTCGGATCGGTGACGGGGATCAGGCGCAGACCGTGACCGGCGGGCCAGACGAGACGGGTGCGCTCGCCCATGAAGGTGGCCAGGGCAGGGGTGTCGGCGATGGTGTCGAGCAGCGCGTCGGAGCCGAAGTTGGGGCCCGTCGCCTCGATGGTGAGACCGAACTCGGCGACGAGGTCGTCGTAGTAGGCGGCCCATTCGCTGCCGGGGACGATGCCGGGCATCCAGATCCGGTGCCCGGCGAGCCGGGCGACGGTTACCGACCGGGCACCCGCCAGCGCGTGGGCGGGACCGGTGAGGAGCTGGAGCGGCTCGTCGATCACGCGGACGGACTCGATGTCGTCGGGAAGGGGCCGCCCGGGCGCGGCCACGGCACGGAAGGACGCGTCGATGGTGCCGGAGCGGATCGCGGCGACGGCCGTCTCGATGTCGAGCAGCATCACCACATCGAGGTCGGTCTCGGGGTGCGCGCGGTGGAAGGCGCGCATCAGCCCCGACGCGGCGCCGCGGGAGGCGATGATGTCGACGCGCAGCGGTCGGTGCCCGGCCCGTACGGAGGTGACCGCTCGTTCGGCGACCCGCAGCAGCTCGCGCGCGTGCGGCAGGAACGCCTGGCCGTCGATGGTGAGGGCGGCGCCGCGCGCGGTGCGGGTGAACAAGCGCACCCCGAGGCCGCGCTCCAGCGCGGCGATACGCTTGGAGACCGCCTGCTGGGTGACCGCCAGCTCGGCGGCGGCCTCCTGGAACTGCCCCGCGTCGGCGGCCACGACGAAGGTCCGTACGGTTTCGAGGTCCACACCGACACCCTATGGCCACAACCAGTGGTTGTGGCCTGCGACCATACGGTTGTTTGATCGCAGGTCATCGCGCTCGCTTTGATACCCCTGAACGCGGATCGGTTGTACGAGTACGGGGGAAGGGTGTCGAGCATGCGGCGCGGACATCGGCCGGGGCAGCGGCCCCGCCCCCGGTTGGGACGTCGGTTCGGATGGCTGTGGGCGGCGTACGGGACCAGTGCGCTGGGTACGTGGCTCGCCTTCGGCGCGTTCGAGCTGATCGCCGTCCGGGTGCTGCGCGCCGGACCGGCCGAGGTCGCCGCGCTCGCCGCCGTGGGAGCCGCGGTGGGCGCGGCCGTGGCGGTGCCGCTCGGCCCGTGGGTGGAGTTCCGCCGCAAGCGGCCGGTGCTGATCGCCACGGACCTGGTGCGGTGCGCGGCGCTGCTGACGATCCCCGCCGCGTTCGCCGCCGGTGTGCTCACCTTCCTCCAGCTCCTGCTCGTCTCGGTCGTCGTCGCCGCGGCCGACATCACCTTCCGCGCCGCCTCCGGCGCGTACCTGAAGACGCTGCTGCCCGCCGAGGACCTGCTCGTCGCCAACGCCCGGTTCGAGTCCACGGCCTGGACCACCACGATCGTCGGACCGCCGCTGGGCGGCGCGGCGATCGGGCTCCTGGGGCCGGTGGCCACGGTGGCGGCCGACGCGGTCAGCTATCTGCTGTCCGCCCTGGGAATCCGCGCGACCGGCGGACACGAGCCACCGCCCGCGCCCCGGAAGGCCGAGCGCATGCGGGCCGGGGACCTGCTGGACGGCTGGCGGTACATCCTCTCCGACGCGACGCTGCGACCGCTGTTCTTCAACACCGCCCTGTTCAACGCTCTGGTGATGGCCGCCCAGCCGCTGCTGGCCGTCCTGATGCTCGGCCGGCTCGGGTTCACGCCGTGGCAGTACGGTCTCGCCTTCGCCGTGCCCTCGATCGCCGGACTGCTCGGTTCACGGCTGGCCCCGCGGCTCGTCACCCGGTTCGGCCGACACCGGGTCCTGGTCGCGTCCGGGGTGCTGCGCGCCCTCTGGCCGGTCGGCCTGGCCTTCCTGGGGCCGGGCGGCGGAGGGCTGCTGCTGGTGACGGGGGTCGAGCTCGGGCTCATCTTCTGCTGCGGGATCTTCAACCCCGTGTACGCCGCCCACCGCCTCGAACGCACTCCGACCGACCGTGTCGCCCGCACCCTGTCCGCCTGGGCGGTGACGACCAAGGCGTCGACCGCGCTGCTGACGGCCGTGTGGGGAGTGCTGGGCAGCGTGCTCGGCCCGCGCGCCGCCATCGGCCTGGCCGGCGCCCTGGTGCTGGCGACCCCGCTGCTGCTCCCCCGCCGCCGCACCGCGGCGCTTCCCTCCACGCCGGAGCCCGCACCGAACCGCGCCTGACAGGACGGCCACGACGCCAGAGGCGGACAATCCGGATGCGCTCCACCGCCCGGGCCTGACAAGATCCAGCCATGCCCATCGTCGACGTGTCGCCCGAAGTGTCCCTCGCCTACGAGAGCTTCGGCGACCCCGGGGACCCCCCTGTGCTGCTCGTGATGGGCTTCGGCGCCCAGATGATCGCCTGGCACGAGGACTTCTGCCGGGCGCTGGCGGCTCGCGGCCGCCATGTGATCCGCTACGACAACCGCGACAGCGGCCTGTCCACCAAGTTCGACGACCACCCCGTCGACATGGACCGGTTCATCACCGCGGTGAGCTCGGGAGACATCCCCGCAGCCCTCGCGATGGTCCCCTACCGGCTGCGGGACATGGCCGACGACGGCCTGGGCCTGCTCACCGCGCTCGGCATCGAACGCGCTCATGTGGTCGGCACGTCGATGGGCGGGATGATCGCCCAGACCATGGCCGTCACCCACCCGGAGCGGGTGCTGACGCTGACGTCGATGATGTCCTCCACCGGCGAGAGCGAGTACGGCCGCTCCAGCCCCGAGGCCCAGGCGGTGCTGTTCGGCCCGAAGCCGACGGACCGTGACGGGTACGTCGCGGCGGCGGACCGGGAACTGGTGTGGGCGTCCAAGCGCTACGGCGACGCCGCCGTCCTGCGGGAACTCGCCGGTCGCAGCCACGACCGCGCCCACTACCCCGCCGGGGTCGGTCGCCAGCTCGGGGCGATGATCCTCAGCGGCTCCCGTGCGGAGGCACTCCGTACGCTCCGGGTGCCGACGCTGGTGATCCACGGCCTGGACGACACGCTGATCGACCCCAGCGGCGGGCGGCGCACCGCGGAACTCGTGCCCGGAGCCGAGCTCCTCCTGATCCCCGACATGGGACACGACCGCCCACGCGAACTCTGGCCCGAGATCATCGCCGCCCTGGAGGCCCGCACCGGCTGAGCCGCCGATGCACCGGGTCGCCCAACTCATGGGCCGCTCCACCAGGTTGTACGAATGGCGTTCGCCCGCCGTACGCCTTCTGCCTGTCTCATGACGGACGGTCGTGAACGCGGCGGGTGCGATCCGGCGAACCGGTGCCATCCTGTGTGTCCACTACCGTCCCAGTCCGGGTTGCACGCCCGGCACCCCGGGTCGACAACGTTGTCTTCCGGCCGGCCGGACCGTGCGTGCGTACGAGCGACGCTGGAGAGGTCACGTGCCCATCAGATCCCGTCCCCCCTTGCCCCACGGGCTCCCTCCGAGGACCGTCCGCCGGCGTCGCCGGCCTCTGCGCGCGATGGTCGCGGCGCTGCTCACCGGGGCGCTCGCCCTCGCCGCGCCGGCGGGTGGCGGCGCGGCCGCGGCGGTGCCCGGCCCCGCCCCGTCCGCAGCGTCCGGCGGGACATCCGGCGGGACGGACTACACGGCACTCGTCGACCCGTTCGTGTCGACCGCCGGCGACGACGGCAACGACCTGCCGGGCGCCCAGGCGCCGCACGGTCTGGCCAAGGTCAACCCGCTGACCACGCCCGGCCGCAACCACTCCGGGTACGACTACGACGTGGACCACATCGCCGGGTTCACCGCCACGAACCTCGACGGCGTCGGCGGCTCGGGAGGCGGTGGCGACCTGCTCGTCGTCCCGACCTCCGTCCGGTACGACAAGCGCCCCGCCCCCAGCACGTACGCCCACGCGTACCACCACGAGGACGAGACCGCGACGCCCGGGTACTACCAGGTGGGGCTCGGGTCCGTCTCCGGCACCGGTACGTCGGTGACGCAGGACTCCGGCACCGTGCGGGCCGAGGTGACCGCGACGACCCGCACGGCGCTGGAGCGGTACAGCTTCCCCGCCGGGTCGGAGCCCGAACTCGTCCTCGACCTGGCGAACAACTTCACCAGCCGCACCCGCTCGACCCTCAAGGCGACGAACCTCCCGGACGGCACCACCTCGATCTCCGGGATCGTCGCGGGATCCTTCAACGGCGCCTCGTACCAGCTGTATTACGTCGCCACCACCAACGTCCCCGTGACCTCCCTGCGGAGTTGGGGCGGCGACGGCAGGCTGAGCGACGCCACCGCACAGGACGGTACCGACACCGGCGCCGTCCTCGGTTTCGACAAGACCGCCGGGAACGACATCGAACTGCGCGTCACGCTGTCGCCGATCAGCACGGAACAGGCCGCGACCGATCAGCGCAACGAGGTGGGCGGGCTCACCTTCGACCAGGCACGCGCACGGACGAAGGCGGACTGGAACCACGCGCTCGGCGCCGTCGACGTACACGCCTCCGCGACGTCCGATCCCGGGTCGACGCTCACCGAGGAGTTCTACACGCACCTGTACCGCATGTACGCGCTGCCGGTGAACGCCACCAGCACCAGCGGGACCTACCGCGGCGCGGACGGAGCCGTACACAAGGCGAACGGCTTCACGTACTACGACGGTTGGTCCACCTGGGACGACTTCCGCAAGTACTCCGTCGAGGCGTACATAGACCCGGCCGTCTACCGGGACATGGTGCAGTCGCTGATCGAGCTCTTCGCCGACGTGCACACCTCCGGCCGGAGTCTCGGCAGCCTCACCCACTCGGTGCCGACCGTGCGCTGGGAACGCTCGGCCGTCCTGGTCGCCGACGCGCTCTCGAAGGGCTTCAAGGACTTCGACCGGCTCGACGAGGCGTACCCGGCGCTGGAGTCGTACACCGGGTACTACACCGGGGCGCAGTTGCGGCAGGGCTACGTCGCCGGGGACCCCGGCAGGACCGTGCAGCGCGGCTACGACCAGTGGGCGCTGTCCGTCATCGCCGACGCGCTCGGCAAGGACGAGGACGCGAAGAAGCTGCGTACCCAGTCGACCATGGCGATCGACAACCTCGTGAAGTCCGGCGCCTGGACTGCCACCGACGGCACCCGGGTCGGCCTGCTCACCCCGCGTGGCACGGGCGGCGACTGGCAGAGCGCCGACTACGAGAAGTTCGAGGCCGCCGGTCTCTACCAGGGCACGCTCTGGCAGTACCACTGGTACGACGCGTACGACATGGGCGGCCTCATCGAGGCCATGGGCGGGGCGAAGGCGGGCAAGGCCGCCGTGGAGCACATGTTCGGCGAGGACTCCGCTGCCGACGACGGCTCGACCATGCTGCACTCCAACGCCAACGAGATCGACCTCCAGGCCCCGTACCTCTTCAACTACGTCGGTGAGCCGAGCCTGACGCAGAAGTGGGTACGCGCCATCTACACCGGCGCCACCTGGAACCGCTACATCGCGACGGGCTCCTCGAACGAAGCCCCCAGCTCCGGCGGCGAGTTCCGCCCGCCGGTGAAGTCCCAGGTCTACAGGCTCTCTCCGAAGGGCTTCCTGCCGACCATGGACAACGACGCGGGCACGATGTCGACCATGTTCGTCGGAGCCGCGCTGGGCCTGTTCCCGGTGACCGCCGGCTCCGGTCAGTTCCAGATCGGCAGCCCGTTCTTCGACTCCACGACGATCCGCTACGCCAACGGCGCCCGGTTCACGGTGAAGGCCGACGGCGTGTCGCCGAGCAACTACTACGTGCAGAGCGCGACCCTCGACGGCGCGCGGTTCGACAACACTTGGCTCGACTACTCACAGATCGTCTCCGGCGGGACCCTGGACTTCACGATGGGCGCCAAACCCTCGCAGTGGGGCGCCCGCACGAAGCCCGCGTACTCGCTGGACACCGACGCGGGCGACACGGGTGACGGCGGTACGGGTCCGGGCCGGGGCGACACCGTCGTCTCCGCCGACCCGGGCACCGTCGACACCGCGGCGGACGGCACGGTCGACGGCAGCGTGAAGCTCACCCTGTCCGGACCGGCGTCGTTCGCCGCCCGCAAGGGGACCAGCCTGACCGGGTCCGGGGCGGCCACCGTGACCGGCCTGCCGGGCGGTGTCACGGCGGACCTGCGCGTCGCCGGCCCGCGTACGGCGACGCTGGCGCTCACCGGCAGCGCGCAGGTCGACGCCCGGTTCGGCATCACCTTCCAGGACGCGGCGTTCGCGCACGGCGTGCGGGCCTCGACCGTGCGCGGCACCGGGACATCCCCGACCGACCCGCTCGTCCTCTCCGCCGCCGCGGTGCCCCGCAAGGCGCTCGGCTCACTCGTCGACCAGGCGCTGCTGGTGCGCGGCGGCAACTACTCCGACGGCTCGTGGACGGTGTTCCGGTCGGCGCTCGACCGCGCGCGGACCGTCCTCGCTGACCCCGCCTCCGTGACGGGAACGCTCATGGCCGCGGACGACGCGCTGCGGTCCGCCGCCGACGCGCTCAGCATCGACGAGGGCGGCTACGCCGTCCTCCAGGCCGAGGCGCCCGACCAGATGGAGGGTCCCAGCCTGGTCAAGGAGGCGTACTACGCGGACGGCGACCTCGGCGGCGTCACCGACGGATCGTGGGAGCGGTTCGCCGAGCTGGACTTCGGCGGGGTCGCCCCGCGAAGCATCTCGGTGCGCTACGCGAACTCGCAGGCCACGACCGCGAAGCCGAGCAGCGTCGACGTCCACGCCGGTACCGCCGACGGACCCGTCGTCGCCACCGTCCGACTCCCCGGAACGGGCGGCTGGCAGTACTACAGCACGGTCCAGGCGGCCGTCACCGACCCGGACGCCCTGCTGGCCGCGGCGAACGCCACGTTCGTCTTCCACGCCCCGTCCGGCCAGTCGTGGGTGTCGAACTTCGACCGGTACCAGTTCTCGGCGAATCCTCTCTCCTCGTCCACCACGACCACGCTCGCCACGCTGACCGCGGCCGACAGCACCACGACCGGCGGCGGTTCGCTCCCGCTCGACCTCGCGAACGGCATCTTCGAGAACACCACGAACGGCGCGTGGGCACAGTGGACGGGCATCGACCTCCACGACGGCGCCGACACCGTCACCGTCCGCTACGACAAGCCCCGGTCACGCGCGGCGTCGGACTCGCACATCGAACTGCACCTCGGCTCGAAGGACGGTCCGAAGAAGGCCGACATCCCCCTCGACTACACCGGACCGGGCTGGGGAACCGTCGCCACCACGACCGTACGGCTCGATCCGGGCGTCTTCGACGGCGTCCAGGACGTGTACGCCGACTTCGTCTCCGGCACGCAGTCGTCCTCGCAGCCCTATGTGGCCAACGTCTACGCGCTGACGCACACTCAGGACGCCTCCGCGTCCGTGGTGTTCGACGCCACCGCGTTCCGCTCCCACAGCGGCGGCGGGCTCAAGAGCGAGCCGGTCGGCTGGAGCGGCGCGGGTTCCACCACCGACCTCGGCGGCACGTACGACGGAGCCTGGCTGGACTACGGGGACATCGGCTTCGGCGGCTCCGCCAAGAACACCGTCACGATCACCTACGTCAACAACTCCGCCCGCTGCGGCACCGGTTCCGCCGTCCAGCTCTACCTGGGCTCCTTCGACGCGGCGAACCCCGGTACGCCGTACGCGACCGTCCCGCTGCCCGTCACCGGTGCCGCCTGGTCGTCGGGTGGGACGACCAGCCTCGCCCTGCCCCTGGCCATCACCGGCACGCACGCCGTCCACCTGCGGCTGGTGACGACGCCCGACTCCTCGCACCCGTACGTGGCGAACCTGGGCCGGATCACCTTCGACCACGTCGACGCGCCCGCCGTCACGGACAGGACCGCCCTGCGCAAGGCGATCGACCGGTACGCGGGACCGGCCGACGACGCGGAGCGCTACGACACTGTCGACTTCGGGGTGTACCTGCGCGAACTCGCCGCCGCCCGCGCCCTCGTCGACGCCGACGGCGTGACCCGGCTCGAGGTCGACACCCGGACCCGCAGCCTCACCCTCGCCGCCGGCCAGTTGATCCCGCTGCCGCGGCTGAGGCTGGAGGACCTGGTCGCGACGGCGTCAGCCCTCGACAACGCCCGCTACACGGACGCGTCGTGGAAGGCGTTCACCACGGCACTCGCCGAGGCGAGGACCACGATCGCGGACGACAAGGCGACGGACGCGACCCTGACCACGCGGTACGACGCCCTCCGCCACGCCGTGTCCACGCTCACCACCAGACCCAGGTCGGTGCCCGCCGCGCCTGACGCCGTCTCGGCGACCTCGACCGGCACGAGCGTGACCGTCGCCTGGTCCGCGCCCGAGGACACCGGCGGCTCACCGGTCACCGGCTACGAGATCACCCTCGACGACGGCCACCAGGTCGAGCTCCACGATCCGGCCGGCCACAGCACGGCCTTCACCCGGCTGCGGGCCGGCCGGTCCTACACGGCGCGCGTCCGGGCGGTGAACGCCGTCGGCACCTCGCACCCCAGCGCCGCCACGGCACCCGTGGTGACCGGCGGCGGCAAGCCGCAGAAACCGGCCGTGACGGGAGTGTTCACCGAAGGCAGGCAGGTCCGCGTGACCTGGCGGGCGGCCGGCGACGGCGGACTCCCGGTCATCGGCTACACCGTGGCCCTCGACGACGGAACCACCGCACACGTTCCCGCCACGACGGACACGGCGCTGCTCACCACTTCCGGCAAGGCCGAGGCCCACACGGCGACCGTGACCGCCCGCACTCTGGCCGGAACCTCGGACGACTCCCCGCCGACCGCCTCGGCACAGGACCCCGCCGCGACGGCATCGGCGAACGCCTCCGACCCGGCCTACGTGTCGTCCCCCTTCCCGGACGACACGCTGAACGCGGCCTACGCATCCGACAAGTGGCCGGGGACCGGCGACGGAACCGACTACTTCGGCAACCTGCTCGACGGCATCCACGACCTCGGCTCCGACGTCCTCGGCGCCGACACCAAGGTGCCGAACGGCACTTCGGTCACCGCCGAGAACGACCGGACCGCCGTACGCATCAACAACGCGGCGACGCAGAAGGAGGTGGACCGGGCCGAGGTCGACGCGACGCAGAGCGCCACCGTCACGATGGCCGACAGCCTCGGCTCACGGCTCGGCCGGATCTACGGCGACGCCCTGAGCGGCGGCGAACTGCCGAAGACCGGCGCACTGTTCGCGCGCGTCACGAAGGGCCTCAACAAGATCGACGAGGTGAAGAGCGGCTACAGCTACCTGCGTCCGTACGTGCGGCTCGGGTTCGTCGGCGACGGCGGTGCCGTCTACGAGTCGCAGGACGGCTCCTACAGCGGTCTCGCCACCGACGGCTCCTACCCTAGCGGCCACACCTACGCGGGCTACGAAGCCGGGACCGTCCTCGCCACGCTCCTGCCGGAGCTGGCACCGTCGATCCTCGCGCGCACCTCGGAGTACGGGGACAACCGCATCGTCCTCGGGTTCCACTATCCGCTGGACGTGATGGGAGGCCGCGTCACCGGACAGGCCACCGTGGCGCACCGGTGGGCGGACCCCGACTTCCGGCAACTGCTGATGCAGGCCCACACCGAGATCGAGAACGTACTGCTCGCGCAGTGCGAGAAGGAGGGATACGGCGACACGCTCGCGGCCTGCGCTGGCGCCCCCTACGCGGGTCTGAGCACGACGCAGGACGTCGATCTGTACACCCGCCGTCTGACCTACGGGTTCTCCCAGACGGCGAAGTCCGGGCAGCCGCTCGAGGCGCCGTCCGACGCGGCGGCCCTGCTCATCACGGCCTTCCCGGACCTGACCGGCGAGCAGCGCACCCAGGTCCTGGAGCAGACTGCGACGGACTCCGGGTACCCGCTCGACCCGACCGCGGACGGCGGAGCGAGCTGGCAGCGGATCAACCTGGCGGCCGCGATGGCGGCGCACGCGGTCGTGAACGCCGACGGGTCGGTCACGGTGACGAACTTCGCGGACGCCACCAGGGCCGGTGTCGCCGACGCCGGCGCCATCGAGGTGGGGGGCGCCCCGATCGACGGATTCGACCCGGAGGTCTCCACGTACGTCGTCGACCGGCCGAAGAACACGGGGATCCCGGCCGTCTCCGCAGTACCGGCCCAGTCCGGCGCGCGGGTGAAGGTCACCGACGGCAGTTCGGTCCTCACCTCGCCCGGGACCCGGTTCGCCACCCGCACCATCCGGGTGACCTCGGCCAACGGCGCGGTCACCCGGACCTACACGGTCGGATTCCAGTCCACGGACCGGGACGACCGCCCGGTCGCGGCCGGCGGCGACGGCGGTGACCACGACAGGCCGGGACCCGTCCCGTGGATCCTCGGGGGCGACGGAGCAGGCTCCGCCGACGGTGCCGGACTCTGGTCGCCGGCGGCGGAGTGGGCGGAGCGCATGAGTATCCGCGGGGCGTACAGCACGAGGTGACCACCCGACGGGCGAGGCACCTCGAAGCTGCGGCGGGATCCCGCTGAACCGCGGAAGCAACGCGGCTGACGCACGGCCCCTCCGGACGAACCAGCACGGTCCGTCCGGAGGGGCCGTCCGCGTGACGGGCGTCATTCCTGCTCCGGGCGAGATCCGTTTGAAGACGGACCCTGCAGGATTCCTAGTCGGGCACGACCTGGGGCAGCGGTTCACGGGCTGCGTGCCAGGCGGCGGGAAGGGCGTCGACACCCGTGCGGGCGGCGATCACCCCGCCCGCGACAGCGCAGGTGGTGTCGATGTCACCGCGCCCGGCGACCGTGGCCCACAGGCCCTCGTGCAGGTCGTCGAGGTGTCCCGCCGCACACCACAGGGCGTACGGGACGGTGTCGGGCCCTGACATCCGGTACCCCGAGCCCAGCACCTCCGCGGCGTGCCGGACCGAGGTGTGCTCCGGCATCCGGGCCGCGATCCGTACTCCCGACCGGACGTCGCTGTCGGGCAGTCGTTCGGCGACCGCCCGGAGGAAGTCCGGCCCGGCCGGGGCGGGTCCGCCCCGGCTGCGGGTCGCCAGCGCCGCGGCGACGGCGACCGCCACCGCGGCGGCGACCGCCTCCGGGTGGTGGTGCGAGACCGCGCTCTGACGGGCGGCCTGCTCGGCGGCCGCGTCGAGGTCGGCGGCGTGCCAGGCGCCGAGCGGGGCGACCCGCATGGCCGCGCCGTTGCCCCAGGAGCCCTGGCCGCCGAACTGTCCGGCGACCACCTCCCGCCAGGGCTCGCCCGCGCCGATCCGACGGAGCACGTCGTGCATCGAGGCGCCGTAGCCGCGGTGCGTGTCGTCGGCGTAGGCCGCCGCGAGGCGCAGGGCGAGACGGTCCTGGTCGACGGTGCCACCGCCCTCGGCGAGTTCCCGGACGAGAACGAGCGCCTGGGCGGTGTCGTCGCTCCACCGCCACAGCGGCTCCGCGGGCAGCGTCCGCGCCTCCAGGGCCGCCGGACCCTCCTGGCGCAGGATGCCGAACCAACGGTCGCCGAAGGCGTCGCCGAACGCGAGCCCGAACAGCGAATCCAGCACGGCGGTAGGTACGTTGATCATCGGGACAGCATCGCAGCACGACGACGTTCCCGCGCTCCGATTTCGGCTCCGCCGACGACGCTCGGAGTCCTCCCGTCCGGAGTTCTCGGACCAGGGCGCCGGCGTCCGTGCCACGGATCCTGGTGCTCGGGGCGGCCTGTTCGGCCCTGGTCGAGATCGCACAGTACGTCCTGTGGCTGGACCGGGTGTCCTCCGTCGACGACGTCCTGGTCAACGCCACCGGTGCCGTGCCGGCCGCACTGGCGTCGCGCCGCTGGTGGCGCACCGGAGCGCCGGCGCCGTCGGACCGGCCGCGCCTCGAACCGGTACCCGCGGGATGAGTCGCGTGCCCGGTGGGGACACGTCTTTGCATACGTCGGAGATATGCGGTGCTGCTTAGGCTTCAGACATGCGCGTACTGATCGTGGAGGACGAGCCCTACCTGGCCGAAGCCGTCCGGGACGGGTTGCGGCTGGAGGCGATCGCCGCCGACATCGCCGGCGACGGTGACTCCGCCCTGGAACTGCTCAGCGTCAACTCCTACGACCTCGCGGTCCTCGACCGCGACATCCCCGGCCCCTCGGGCGACGAGGTCGCCCGGCGCATCGTCGCCTCCGGCAGCGGTATCCCGATCCTCATGCTCACCGCTGCCGACCGGATCGACGACAAGGCCTCCGGGTTCGGGCTCGGCGCCGACGACTACCTCACCAAGCCGTTCGAGCTGCGGGAGCTCGTCCTGCGGCTGAGAGCGCTCGATCGCCGACGCGCCTACGCCCGGCCTCCGGTCCGCGAGATCGCGGGCCTGCGGCTCGACCCCTTCCGCCGGGAGGTCTTCCGCGACGGACACTACGTCGCGCTCACCCGCAAGCAGTTCGCCGTGCTGGAAGTCCTCGTCGCCGCCGAGGGCGGGGTGGTCAGCTCCGAAGAACTGCTGGAACGGGCCTGGGACGAGAACGCCGACCCGCTCACCAACGCCGTGCGCATCACCGTCTCCGCCCTGCGCAAACGGCTCGGCGAACCCTGGATCATCGCCACGGTGCCCGGTGTCGGCTACCGGATCGACACCGGCACCACCGGCGCCGGCCGTACGCATGCGTAGACGCCCTGGGCTCAGCGCCCGGCTGAAACTCACCCTCAGCCATGCCGGATTCCTCGACGTCGCCGGCACTCTGCTGCTGGCGGTGGTGTGGGCGTTCATCCTGCGCTACGTACCCGACAGCCCCAAGGGCCTCCTCGGCGTCTCGCCCGACCGCTACCTCCTTGTGCGCACCTTCGCCCCGGCCGCGGCCGTCGCCATGGGCTTCCTGCTCCTGTTCGGCCTGCTGGGGGGACGGCTCCTCGCCGGCCGGATGCTCGCACCGCTCACCCAGATCACGGCGGCGGCACGGTTGGCGGGGAACGGAGGGCGTGCGCACCGACGGGCACGCCGGCGTCGGGCCGGGCCTGGCCATCGTGGCCGGCGTCGTCCGCGCCCACGACGGGACCCTCGACCTCGTCCCCCGTCCCGCCGGCGGTCTCCTCGTCACGGTCCGGTTGCCCGGCACGCCGTGAAGGGGCCGCCCTCGCCCCGCGAGCCTCGACCCGCGACGACGGCGCCGGCCCCGGGGCGGGGTCGGCGCCGTTCGGTCGGGCAGGGATCAGGCTGCGTCGACGGCGCCGGAAGCCGCGATCTCGACCTTCGCCTTCGGGGTACCGGACTGCGAGCCCAGGGACTCGATCCGGTCGACGAGGTCCGAGCCCTCGACGACCTCGCCGAAGACGACGTGCTTGCCGTCCAGCCACGGGGTGACGACGGTGGTGATGAAGAACTGCGAGCCGTTGGTGTTCCGGCCGGCGTTCGCCATCGACAGCAGGTACGGGCGGTCGTGCTTCAGATCGAAGTTCTCGTCCGCGAACTTCTCGCCGTAGATGCTCTTGCCGCCGGTGCCGTTGTGGTTGGTGAAGTCACCGCCCTGGAGCATGAACTGCGGGATGACGCGGTGGAAGCCGGAGCCCGCGTAGCCGTAGCCGTTCTGGCCGGTGGCCAGCTCGCGGAAGTTGCGAGCGGTCTTCGGGACCACCTCGTCGAAGAGGTTGAAGACGATACGGCCGGCGGGGGCGCCGTCGATGGTGATGTCAAAGTAAACGTTGCTCATGGGTCCCATCCTGTCACTTCTGGTGGGGACCGAGGTCAGGAGGGGCTCCGGTGGCGTCCCGGACCACCCGCCGGACGGCCCGGACGGGCGTGCGGACCGGCGCGAGCGGCGGCGCCGGGAATCCGCGCTGTCACGGGGAGCCCGCCCCGCCGGGTGACGCCCAGGACGGCGACGGCCTCGTACGCAGAGCGCGCGACGCAGGTTTCCTCCACTGCTCCATCTGCGTGACGGACCGGGTGGCGGACCGCCGGTCCACGGGCGAGGTCGGCACCGATCAGCCGTCCGGTCGACGGTGCGCCGTTCGGAGCGTGCGAGGAGGCGGCCGCCTCCGGGCCGGGCGGCGTCGCGTGTGCCACGGCGTTCGACGCGTTGCGTGTCACGGCCTTCGGCCTCCGGCCGAACTCCCGTGCGCTCCCTGGCGAATGCGCCGACGACCCCACGGACGGCCGCGCGCATGGTAATTACGCAGTGAGAGGCGGCCCGACGAGGAACGGGACATCAGGTGATCCGGGTAGTGGTGGTCGACGACGAGGCGCTGATCCGTACGGGATTCCAGCGCATCCTCGACACGACGGACGACATCGAGGTCGTCGCGGCGGTGCCCGGCGGCCGGGCCGTGCACACCGTGCGGGAGTTCCGGCCCGAGGTCGTCCTGCTGGACATACGGATGCCGGACGTGGACGGACTGACCGTACTGGCCGACCTACGACGGTTGCAGGGCCCTCCGGTGGTGGCGATGCTGACCACGTTCGACGCCGACGAGTACGTGGCGGCAGCCCTGCGCTCGGGCGCCTCGGGCTTCCTGCTCAAGGACACCGATCCGGAGCAACTCCCCCACCTCATCCGTACGTTGGCCGAGGGTGGGACCGTACTGTCGTCCCAGGTCACCCGGAAGGTGGTGGCCCGCTATCTCGACGCGGACCCGCAGGGCCCCGCCACGCGGGCCGTAGCCCGGCTGACGGAGCGCGAACGTGCCGTACTGGTCCTCATGGCCGAGGGGCTCGCCAACATCGACATCGGCGAACGGATGCATCTCAGCGCGGGCACCGTGAAGGGCCATGTCAGCACCATCTTCACCAAATTGGAGGTGGGCAGCAGGGTCCAGGCCGTGCTGTTCGCCGAACGGGCGGGCCTGCTCAGGCCGCCGCGGAACGGGGTGGGCTCGTGACGACGCCCCGCCGTCCACCTGGCCCGCCGCGGCCCGCCCCGCCGCCTGCCGTGCTGCGTGCCGTGCTGGTGGACACCGTGCTGGTGGGAGTCTCCCTGCTGGACATGTGGGCCAACGTCGACCCCGACGACCGGGCCGCCACGGCCTGCGGGCTGCTCGCCGCCCTCTGTCTCCCACTGCGCCGTCGCGCGCCGCTGACCACCTTCCTGCTGACGTTGCCGACCGCCACGGTCACCGACGCGGCGCTCGCCACGCTCATCGCGCTCTACACGCTCTCCTCCCTGAACCGGCACCGACTCCTGCTCGCCCTCTGCGCCACGGTGTTCGCCGTCGCCGACTTCGTCCCGTGGCCATGGCCTTCGCTGGAGATCGACGAACTCTCCGACACCTACAGCCTGATCCACCTGAGCTACACCCTGGCGACCGCCGTCGCCCCTGTCTTTCTCGGCCAACTCGTGCAGGCCAGACGGGAACTGACGTTGCGGCTGGCGGAGATATCCGAGGCTCGTGAACACGAACGGCTACTGATCACCCAGAGCGTGCTGGCGCAGGAACGCGCCCAGCTCGCCCGCGAGATGCACGACGTGGTGGCCCACCAGGTCAGCCTGATCGCCGTGCAGGCCGGAGCGCTCCAGGTCGGCAGCCGGGACGCCGAGGCCAGGGAGGCGGCGGTCACGATCCGGCGGCTCAGCGTACAGACGCTGGAGGAGCTGCGGCACATGGTCAGCGTGCTGCGCGCCTCCGGCAGCCGCCCCACCGAGCTGACCCCCCAGCCCTCCCTCGCGGACCTGGAGCGGCTCGTGGACAGCAGTGGCATCCAGGCCGAACTGAGCACGGACCTGCCCGGCGACCTCCCCCCGCCCCTCCAGCGCGGTGTCTACCGCACCGTGCAGGAGGCGCTGACCAACGTACGCAAACACGCCCCCGGCGCGAGCGCCACGATCCGCATCCACCACCAGAACGGCCGCCTCCGCGCGACCATCACCAACACCCCCGCGACCAGGCCCGCCCTCCCCCTGCCCAGCGCCCACCACGGCCTGGTCGGCCTGCGCCAACGCGCCGAACTCCTCGGCGGCACCGTCACCTCGGCGCCCACGACGGCCGGCGGCTACGAACTCCGCCTGGACCTGCCCCTCGACCACGCGCCCTGACCCACGCCGCGCACCCGGCCGCGGCAGACCGGCAGCCGGAGACCGGCAGCGATCGGCCGCCCTCTCGCGGCCGGTCGCTGCCGGGACGTACGCCCGTGCGAGGATCGCGGCATGAACGATCTTCGCTTCCGTCTCGCCGACGACTCCGACATCGCCGAGGTCGTACGGCTGCGCGACGAGGCCGCCCGCTGGATGCTGGCCCGGGGCGTCACGGGCCAGTGGCACCCCGGTGAGCTGGGCGGGGATCACTTCCGCCGGATCATGGAGAGCGGGGAGATCTGGCTCGCGGAGGCCGCCGACCGGGTGGTCGGGGCCTGGGAGCTGTGGTGGGAGGACGAGGACGCCTGGGGACCCCGGCCGCCGACCGCCGGTTATGTGCACCGGCTGATGGTGGACCACGGCAGTGTCCCGCCCGGAACAGGGCGCCGGCTGCTGCGCGTCGCGGAGCGCCGCGTGGCCGAGGCGGGTCGGCCGCTGGTACGCCTGGACTGCCTGGCCGGCAACGAACGTCTGACCGCGTACTACCTCGCCGCGGGCTACCGGATCGTCGGACGCAAGGAGGGCAAGCCGCAACCGGGCGGCCCGCCCAAGTCGTTCACGCTCCTGGAGAAGACGGTACGGGACGGCGGGGACCGCTAGGAGGGCAACACGGTGACCGGTTGTCCCTGGAGGGAACTCGGCAGCAAAATTCCCCGACGAATCCCTTCAGAAGACAAAAGGGAACGGTCATGAGTGGATCAATTACTGGCGGTCTTGATGGGTCCGGCCACCGGGGGCCGTGACTTTCCTAGGGTTCCCCGCGAGAACAACCCCTGTTCCGCACCTCGAAGAGGAGAACCTGTGACCAGTGTGGAAGTGTCCCTCAAGACCCTGATGACGGAGGTCGAGGGCGCGCTGGGTGCCGCCGTCGTCGACTACTCCAGCGGCATGGCCCTCGGCTCCCTCGGCGGGGGCAAGGACCTGGACCTGAACGTGGCGGCGGCCGGCAACACGGACGTGATCCGGGCCAAGGTGCGCACGATGGACGAGCTCGGGATCCAGAGTCGTATCGAGGACCTTCTGATCACCCTCGACACCCAGTACCACCTGATCCGCCCGGTGATGGGCCGCGGCGGCAACGGCCTGTTCATCTACCTCGTCCTCGACAAGGGCCGGGCGAATCTGGCCATGGCCCGCCACCAGCTCAAACGCACCGAAGGCAATCTCGAGGTCTGAACCTTCCGGACTTTCATTTGACCTAGACTTGAAAAGTTCTTCAAGTCGCGAATTACGCATTCGACGAACTGTCGTGATCACGTGGTCGCGGCCGGGAAGGATGCATGCAGCGGACCGGGTGCGGCAGCTCGCCGCGCCCGGTCAGACACCCCCTCCGAGCAGGAGCGACGCCCGTGCAGGTGCCCCTCTACCAGGCAAAGGCAGAGTTCTTCCGCATGCTCGGGCACCCCGTGCGCATCCGCGTCCTCGAACTGCTCCAGAACGGTCCGGTCCCGGTACGGGACCTGCTCGCCGACATCGACGTCGAACCCTCCAACCTCTCCCAGCAGTTGGGCGTACTGCGCCGCTCCGGCATCGTCGTGTCCATCCGCGAGGGCTCCACGGTCAGTTACGCGCTCGCCGGCGGTGATGTCGCGGACCTGCTGCGCGCCGCGCGCCGCATCCTGACGGAACTCCTCGCGGGCCAGAGCGCCCTCCTCGCCGAACTCCGGGACACCGGACAGCCCAGCGAACCGTCCGCGCCCTCGGCCCGCTGAGGGCGGCCGGTCCCCCGCACGGGCCGTCCGGCCGTCGCCGCCCCACAGCGCTCGGGCGGCGACGACCGGACGAACCACCGCTTCATGTCGGCCAGTTCACTCGGCAGGCACGGACGCATCGGGGGCTGCGTCAGCGGTGACGTCGCCCGCGTACACCAGGGCGGTGCGGTGGTTGTACTGAATGGTGTACATGGACTTGCCGCCGATCACGACGGTGCCGCTGGACTTGAAGTAGTCGTCGGTGGGCGCCGCGGGCGCGGTGGCGACATAGGCCTGGCCGGCCGGGATGGTGTACATGCTGAGCGGGGCCTGGGTGGAGGGGGACAGACCCGCCGGGTACTCGGCGGCGTCGGGGTAGCTGGAACCGTAGACCTTCACGGGCGGGTCGGCGGGGGTCCGGCCGCTCCTGACGACGGTCACACCGGTGGCGGGGACGGTGTTCACGCCGCCCGGGTTGTGGAACCAGACCTTGCTGCCGCTGTACCAGATCGCGGTCCAGTCGCCGTCCCGGCCCGCGACGACGAACTGCTGACCGGCCTGGGCGGTGCTGCCCCAGTCGTTGATGCGGTCGGTGCCGGCCGCGCCGGGGTGGATCGCCTGGTCGCCGAAGAGCGGAGCCGTGTCACTGGGCCCGGTGCGCAGATGGAGGAAGTTGGCCGGCTGCTCCACGGACGTGCACGTGGTGGTGGCGCCGGTCGGGTCGTCGGCGGGGCAGATCTGGACGCTCTGCAGGTTGCCGGCGAAGCCGGGGGCGATGGTCACCACCGAGCCGATGTCGCCGACTCCGTGCTCGCCGGTGATCGGGGCGCCGAGCAGCGACATGAAGTGCTCCCAGTCCCAGGACGGGCCCGGGTCCCAGTGCATGCCGGACACGGTTCCCGAGGTCGGGCCGACGATGTTGTCGTGGCCGATGATGTGCTGCCGGTCCAGCGGGATGCCGAACCGGCCCGCCAGGTACTTCACCAGGTCCGCGGTCGCCTCGTACTGCGCCTCGGTGTACCAGGTCGCGCCGTGCGCGGCGTACCCCTCGTGCTCGATGCCGATGGAGTGCATGTTCGTGGAGTAGTTGCCCGCGTGGAAGGCGAGGTCCTTCGTGGGCACCATCTGGGTCACCGCGCCGTCCGAGGACCGCATCACGTAGTGCGCGGCACCTCCGCCGGGGGTCTGGAAGGTGGTGATGGCCGACGCGTAGGGGGACTCGGTGTCGTGGATGACGATCGAGTCGATCCTGATCCCGTTGGCGGGCCGGTTCGAGACCTGGCCGTTGGCCGCCGCGGCCGCCACGAAGGTGCAGTCCACCGTGGTGGGACACTCGGTGTCCGCCGCCGTCGTCGCCGCTGCCAGGTTCAGCCGGGACAACTGCCCCGTCGCCGGGCTGACCCGGGGGTCGGCCGTCAGGGTCACGCGCTGCCCGTCGGCCGTGGTACGTGCGACGCCGTTCCTCAGGGTGGCGAAGACGCGGTCGGCGAACGCCTTCGCTCCCTGCTGCCGGGTCGCCTGGCTGTACCGCGCGACGGCCGCGTACCAGCGGTCGGGATCGGCCGCGGCCTGCCCGCCGTTCGTCTTCTGGTACGACGCCAGCAGCGCGGCCCCGCCGCGGATGTTCGCCGCCGCGTCGGTACGCAGCCGCTGCTCCGAGAGCCCGGTCAGCCGTGCCGCCGCCCGCAGGGTGTGCAGCGCCGGATCCGCGGCCATCGTCGCGAGGTCCGCCCGGCCGGCCGCACCCGCGTCCCCGCCGGCCAGCATGGCTTCCGTCACGTCCGTCAGGTGCATCGGACCGTACCCGCCGTCGGCGCTGTGCCCGCCGGCGTGTGCGTCCCATGCCGACTCCTGGTAGGCCACCGCCAGCAGGACCCGCTCCGGCACCCCGAACTCCGCCGCCGCAGCCGCGAAGTCCCCTTGCCGTACTGCCGTGTTCGAGGTTTTTCCCCCCGTTGCCTGCGCCGCCGCCGGTGCGGCGATGGCGCCGGCCACGGCCAGCACGGCCGCCGCCAGCACGAGCGGACGGCGCCGGGCGCCCCCGCGTCGCCGCGTTCTTGCCTCTGCAGTCATCAACGATCCCCGATTCTCAGCCGAACAGGCACCACGGCTCTCCCGCGGTGCCGATGGTCACGGCACAGACCGCCGCGCGGGCATGCCGAGTCATCACGCGAGATGTCCCTGGCACCGGTCGGCAGCGGAATGCGCACGGCGTCCGCCCGAACTCGGCCCAGGAGCCTGGTTCTTCGCGAAGCCAGCACACAGTGTCCCTCAAGATGATCACTGGTTGCGTCTCAACTGGGCTGCCTTTGCGTCAAGTTGGCAACGACACATGGCGACGGGCGGTGATTCGTCCGGTACGCGAAGCGGGACCGGTTCCGTGCCGTCACCGCGCGGGTGCCTGCTCGGGGGGTGCCTGCTCGGCGGGCGCCCCATCGGGCCCGGCCCCCGGTGCGCCCGGTCGCTGCGCCCCGCCCGAAGGGTCCGTTCGACGGGTGTGCACCTCGCTTCACCTGGGCGGATGGATACCCTCGACAGCACGATGAACAACACTCCGATCCCCCTGGGTCCGAAGGCCGACAAGGCGACGGTCCGCCGGCACAACCTCAGCCTGGTGCTGCGGGCCGTGCACGACGCCGGCGACGCCACCCGGGCCGCCGTCGCCACCCGCGTCGGGCTGACCCGGGCCGCGGTGTCCTCCCTGGTCGAGCAGTTGCTGGAGAACGGCTTCCTGACCGAATGGGGCAAGACCAGCAGCGGCCAGGCGGGACGCCCCGGCACGGTGCTGAAGGTGGCGCGCACCGGCCCGGCCGGGCTCGGGGTGGAGATCAACGTCGACTACGTCGCCGTCTGCGTGGTGGACCTCGCGGGCACCGACCGGGTACGGCTGGTCGAGCACGTCGACAACCGCGGGGTGCCGCCCGCGGAGGTGCTCGCGCGCGCCGCCCAGCTGGCCGCACGCGCCCTGGCCTCGGCCGTCGAGCAGGAGCTGACACCGGTCGGCGCGCATGTCGTGGTGCCGGGCCTGGTGACCGGCGGAACCGTCCGGCAGGCCCCCAACCTCGGCTGGACCAGGGTCGCCGTCGAGGGGCTGTTCGCCCAGTCGCTGTCCGCCCTCGCCCCTGCCCGCCGCCCACTGCCGGTCAGTTCCGACAACGAGGCCAACGCCGCCGCCCTGGCCGAGCTGTGGTACGGCGCGGGCACCGAGGGCGTGCGCAGCTTCCTGTATCTGACCGGGGAGATCGGCATCGGCGGAGCGCTGGTCGTCGGCGGCGAGCTGCTGCGCGGGGCGCACGGCTTCGCCGGCGAGATCGGGCACATGGTGGTCGATCCCGACGGCCCGCTGTGCCCGTGCGGAGCCCACGGCTGCCTGGAGCAGTACGCGGGGCAGGCGGCGCTGCTGGCCGCCGCCGGCATCGAGACCACGGCCGGTGTCCTGGGCGTCGCCGAACTCCAGCGGCGGCTGCGCCGCGCCGACCCGGACGCGCTCGCCGCCGTCGAACGCGCCGGACGGCAGCTGGGCTGCGTGGTCTCCGGAGCGGTCAATCTCTTCGACCCGGACGCGGTGATGCTCGGCGGGTTCTACCGGGCGCTCACCCGCTGGCTGGCGCCGGCCGTGGAGCGGGAGCTGGCCCTGCGGGTGATCTCGGGGCTGTGGGCCAAGGACAGCGGACGCCTGCGGGCCGCTTCCCCGCTGGGTGACGCGGCCAGGGGCGCGGCCGGGGTGATCGTGCAGGAGGTGCTCGCCGACCCGGCGGCCTTCGCCGACCGCGGCGACGACGGCTGAGAGCGACCGCAGCGTCGTAGCAGGTCGTTCCGAGTGGCACCGAGACGATCACGACCGCGGCCGGAGGCGGTCCCGGCCGAAGCCCGGGAGGGGCGACGGCAGATGTGCCGTCGCCCCTCCCGGGCCGTGTCCCGTCAGCCGCGGTGGGCGGCGATCATCGACCGGTACCAGTGGTAGCTGTCCTTCGGGGTGCGTACCTGGGTGTCGTAGTCGACCCGGACGATCCCGAACCGCTTGTCGTAGCCGAAGGCCCACTCGAAGTTGTCCAGCAGCGACCACACGTAGTAGCCCCGGACGTCGACACCGGCGTCGATCGCCGCGCGCAGCGCGGTCAGGTGACCGCGCAGGTACTCGACGCGGTCGGTGTCGTGCACCGCGCCGTCCTCGCTCGGCGTGTCGTGCTCGGCGGAGCCGTTCTCGGTGATGTGGATCGGCGGCAGCGTGTCGCCGTACTGCCGCTTCAGTGCCACCAGCAGGTCTGTGAAGGTGTCCGGCGCGACCGCCCAGCCCATCGCGGTCTCCCGGACGTCCGGCATCCGGACCTCCTCGTACCGGTTGTCGGTCGCCACCCGCTCGGCCGGATCGGCCTCGCGCAGCGGGGCGTCGGCGACCATGATCGGCCGGTAGTAGTTGATGCCCAGGAAGTCCAGCGGCTGCGAGATCAGCTCCAGGTCGCCGTCCCGGCGGAAGTTCGCCGCGGTGATCAGCTCGCCGAAGGTCTCCTCCTCGGTGGCCGCGTAGCGGCCGGCCAGGATCGGCTCGGTCCACACCAGGTTGTGCTGGGTGTCGGCGCGGACCACGGCAGCGAGGTCGGCGGCCGAGTCGGTGGCGGGCAGGTTGCGGTCGAGGTTGAGGGTGATCCCGACCTCGCGCACCCCGGCGGACCTCAGCGCCTGCACCGCGAGACCGTGGCCGACCAGCAGGTGGTGCACGGCGGCCAGCGCGGGCGTACCCTCCTTGGCGCCCGGCGCGTGCCGGCCGATGGAGTAGCCGAGGAAGGCGCTGCACCACGGCTCGTTGAGGGTGATCCAGCGCGGCACGCGGTCGCTCAGGCGTTCGGCCACCACGGCCGTGTACTCGGCGAACCGCTCGGCCGTCTCGCGCACCCGCCAGCCGCCCCGGTCCTCCAGCGCCTGCGGCAGGTCCCAGTGGTAGAGGGTGGCGGCCGGCTCGATGCCTGCCTCCAGCAGTTCGTCCACCAGCCGGGAGTAGAAGTCCAGGCCCTTGGGGTTCACCGGGCCGCTGCCGTCCGGCACGATCCGCGGCCAGGCGAGGGAGAAGCGGTACGAGTCGACGCCCAGCTCGCGCAGCAGCGCCACGTCCTCGGGGTAACGGTGGTAGTGGTCGCAGGCCACGTCGCCGGTGTCACCGTTCACCACCAGACCGGGGGTGTGGCTGTAGGTGTCCCAGATGGAGGGGCCACGGCCGTCCTCCCGCGCGGCACCCTCGATCTGGTACGAAGCGGTGGCGGCGCCGAACACGAAGCCGGACGGAAATCCGGGGAAGCCACTCATCAGGCGATGTCCCTTTCCAGGTGTGCGGTGGTCACTCGGTGTGCGTGGTCACTGTGCCGTGATCGCTGCTGTGATCACGGCACAGTGATCACTTGACGGAACCGCCGGTGATGCCGGCGGCGATGTACTTCTGCGCGAGCACGAGCAGGACCGCGGCGGGGATCGCGGAGAGCACGGAGGCGGCCATGACCGAGCCCCAGTCGCCGACGTGCGCGCCGATGTACTGATAGATGCCCAGGGTGACCGGCTTGACGTGGTCGGTGGTGTTCAGGGTGAGCGCGAACATGAAGTCGCTCCACGCGTACAGGAAGGAGAACAGCCCCGCGGTGATCAGCGAGTTGCGGCTCATCGGCAGCACGACCTGGACGAAGGTGCGCAGCCGGCCGGCTCCGTCGACCTCGGCCGCCTCGATGACCTCGCGCGGGATGGCCACCATGAAGGAGCGCATCAGCACGATCGCGAACGGGATGCCCAGCGAGGCGTCGGCCAGCATCAGTCCGAAGTAGGAGTTGACCAGGCCGAGGTCCACGTAGGCGCTGTACATCGCGTTGGCGATGACGATGCCGGGCACCATCTGGGTGATCAGGGTGCCGAACACCACGGTCCTGGCGCCGCGCAGCTTGAACTGCGCGAGGCCGTAGGCGGCCGGAGCGGAGAACGCCAGGCAGATCACGACGGCGCCGAGCGCCACCGCGAGGGAGGTCAGCAGATGGCCGCCCTGCTCGGTCACCGCCGAGGAGAACCCGGACAGGTCCAGACCGTGCGGGACCGGGTCCACCTCCAGCAGGCCGGACTCGGGCTGCAACGCGGTGTTGATCATCCAGTACAGCGGGAACAGCATCACGGCCAGGATGAGGATGCCGACGGCCGTCGTGCCCCAGCGGCGCTTCGGCCTGTTGACGGCCGGGGCCGGGGCGGCGGGAGTGGTGGTCGCCATGCCGGTCACTTCCCCTCGTTGCGGTTGGCCCGCAGGTAGAACACCGCGAACACGGCGGAGATCAGGATCAGGATGTTGCCGACGACGGCGCCGGCCCCGAAGTCCAGCTGGACGAAGGAGTTCTGGTACGTCAGCGTGCCCAGGGTCTGGGTGGAGTCGGCGGGGCCGCCGTCGGTGAGCGCCAGCACCAGGTCGAGGATCTTGACCGTGGACATGAAGCCCAGTACGAGCACGACCGTGATGACGGGCTTCAGCAGCGGCAGTGTGACCGAGCGGAAGGTGCGCCAGGCGGAGGCGCCGTCGAGGGAGGCGGCCTCGTAGACCTCGCGCGGGACCTCCTGGAGACCGCCGTAGAGGATCACCATGTTGAACGGGATGCCGATCCAGACGTTCACCAGGATCACGGCGAGCAGCGCCATGTGGGTGCTGGTCAGCCACGGCGTGTGGCCGATGCCGAACAGGCCGAGGAACGAGTTCAGCACACCGGTGTCCTGGTCCAGGATGCGCCGCCAGACGATGCCGGAGACGACCATGGGCACCAGCCACGGCAGCAGGATCAGCGCGCGCAGCACCCCGCCCAGCGGGAACCTGCGGTTGAAGAACACCGCCAGGCCCAGGCCGATGCAGAACTGGCCGATCAGCGAGCCGATCGTGAAGACGATCGTCTGCCACAGGGCCTTGCCGAACAGGTCGTCGCCGAAGACGTTGCGCCAGTTGTCCAGGCCGTTGAAGGGGGCCTTGCCGGTGAAGAACGTCGACGGCGTGTAGTGCTGGAAGCTCATCACGACGTTGCGGACGAGCGGGTAGCCGAAGAACAGCAGCATGAACAGCACGGCCGGGGCGACGAAGCCCCACTGCGCGAGGGTGCGGCGCCGGCGGACGCGGGCCGGGTCGGGAGCGGCACCGGCCGTGGTGGCGTCCTCGGCCGTGGCGGCGGGAGCAGCAGCGGTGATGGACATGTGGTTACCTCACTTTCCGCTCTCGACGCGCGCCTGCGCGTGCTTCAGGGCCGACTCGCTGGACTGGCCGGTCAGCGCCGACTGGAAGGCGCTCTGCAGGGCCAGGGAGATCGACGTCCAGCCGGAGCCTGCCTTGGCGGTGCGCGAGCGGGCCACCGCGACCTGGTCGGCCAGCGAGCTGAGCGAGGGGACCTTCTGGCGCCAGGTGGCGGCGGCCTTCTGGTTGGCCGGGATCATCCAGCTGTTGAGCGCGTAGGTGACTTCCTCCCGCTCGCTGGTCATACAGTTGACGATCTTCGCGGACATCTTCTCGCGTACGGTGTCGCCGATGTCCGGGATGGTCAGTTCACCGCCGCCCAGCGGGCCCACGGAGTCGTCCCCGGCCTGCGGGACGGGGATCTGCGCGATGCCCCAGTGCAGGTTCTCCTTGGTGTTGAGGGTCTCGACCTGCCACGGCCCGTTGATCATCATGGCGGCGTTGCCGGCCATGAACTGGTCGTTGACGTCGGCCTGGGTCCAGTTGATCGTCGACTTCGACAGCGAGCCGTCGGAGATCAGCGACTTCCAGTAGTCCAGCGCCTCGACGACGTTGCTGCTGTCGAGGGCGGTCTCGTCGCCGCCGTTGGACCACATGAACGGCGTGAACTGGTAGACGCCGTCCTCCGAGCCGCCCGCGCTCAGGGCGACGCCGTACTGGTGGCCCTGGGTGAGCTTCTTGGCCGTCTCGCGCATCTCGGCCCACGTGGTGGGCACCTGGAGCCCGGCCTTGTCGAGGATGTCCTTGTTGTAGAAGAGCGCCAGGGTGTTCACCGTGCGCGCCGCGCCGTAGTACGTGCCCTTGTAGGAGCCGTAGTCGATGATGCCCTGGGGCACGTCGGTGGTGTCGACGCCCAGCTTCTTGAGGTCCATCAGGCCGCCGGTCTCCGCGAAGGTCGGCATCTCGGAGCCGTCGAACTGGATGATGTCCGGCAGTGACTTCGAGGACGCCATCCGCAGCGACTTGGTCATGACCTGGTTGGCCGGGACCGACTGCTGCTGGACGGTGACGCCGAGCTGCTTGCTGCAGCGTTCGAGGGTCGCCGCGTCCCAGCTGTGGTACGAGTCGTCCGTCGAGGAGTTCAGGACGGTGTACACGTCGGGGTCGCGGGACTGGCCGCAGCCGGCCAGCGCGACGGTGCCGACGAGCGCGGAGGCGACGGTGAGCGGGACGAGGACGCGCCGGCTGATCCGCCGGCGTCCGGGACGTGCCCCGTTCGAGAGGTGTGCTGTCACGGTGGTGCCCTTGCGTGGGAGGGGTGCCGGCTCCGGCGGACGCCCGTGTCCGGCGGAGTGAGGAGAGCGAGGAGCGGGCCGGGGGCCCTGGACGCGGTTCCGGCGGACGCGCGTCCGTGGGGGGCTCACCCCCGTGCCCGGCACGCGGTGCCGGGCACGGGACGGGTGGTCCGGGTCAACGGGTGCCGAGGAGGTGGTCCATGGCGAGCTGGTCCAGGCGCTCGAACGCCATCCCGCGCGCGGCGGCCGCGTCGACGTCGAAGTCCTCGAACGA
>NZ_JBVJMD010000073.1:0-32134 GCF_055584385.1 Streptomyces sp. NPDC104096 | reverse complement strand
CCCCGATCTTCGACCTGGTCGACTACGGCGTCGTCGGCGACCTGTTCGACGTCGTCCCCCAGCTCACCGACGAGGTCAAGACCCGCAAGGGCTGACCTCTCCCAGGATCCATACGGGGCACACGCATGCGCACTGTGCCCTGCGGCCACCTTCGCCGAGCACCCAAGCTCGGCGAAGGTGCGGCACGGTGGAGCTGGTGTCGAAGTTCAGTCGTCGGTCGATCCGCTCCCGCCGTGCTCTCTGCCGAATTCGGACCGGCTCCTCGGCGACGTCTCCCACCGGCCCGTCTCTGCGCGGTGTGTCTCGGCAGTGGCCGAAGACGGCGTGGTGACCATCAGCCCACGCCACGGGGACGTCACGGCCGACGGGGCGGCAATCAAGGGCCGGCTGCCGTGCGGGGCCGTGAGGAAAGGAGCCGACCCCGCCGGTCCTGTCACTCGGGCAGCAACCGGTGCCGATGTCTCCCACCCGGTCGTTGCGACTTCGGCTGGCCGGAGTCGGTGGTCATGTTCCCCCGGAATCCTGTACCGAGGCGGCAGCGCATTCGCCCCGCCAGGGCTCGATCGGCCGAGCTGAACCGGCAAGGGGTCGGCTTGTGGCCCGCTGCACCTGATCGCCCGAGCCCGGATGCGCGGCGGATCACAGCGGGCGGAGGGTGGACAGGGGAGCCGTCACCTCGTAGCTTAACGAATGTTCGACAAAGACGGTGATCGTCCTTCGTGATCAGAGCTGGGAGCCACGCATGTCCGACGCAGTACTTGCCGAATTCCGCGACGACGGGATCACCGTCATCACGCTCAACCGCCCCGAGGCCCGCAACGCGGTGAACCGCGCCGTCGCCGAAGGGGTCGCCGCCGCGCTCGACGAGCTCGACCGCAGGGACGACCAGGTCGTCGGTGTCATCACCGGAGCGGGGGGCACGTTCTGCTCGGGCATGGACCTCAAGGCGTTTCTCGCCGGGGAGCGGCCGGTCGTCGAGGGGCGGGGGCTCGCGGGAATCACGGAGGCGCCGCCCCGCAAGCCGATGATCGCCGCCGTCGAGGGGTACGCCCTGGCCGGCGGCTGCGAGATCGTGCTCGCCTGCGACATGGTCGTCGCCGCCGACGACGCACGTTTCGGGATACCCGAGGTCAAGCGCGGTCTCGTGGCCGCCGCAGGCGGACTGCTGCGCCTGCCGCGCCGCATCCCGCAGCAGATCGCCATGGAGATCGCCCTGACCGGCGACTTCCTCGACGCGAGCCGCGCCCATGGCTTCGGGCTCGTCAACCGGCTCACCGAGCCCGGCCGTGCGCTGCACGAGGCGCTCGAGCTGGCGCGGGCCATCGCAGCCAACGGACCCCTCGCCGTACGCGCCACCAAGCAGATCCTCACCGAGGCCCGCAGCTGGGACGTCGACGAGGAGTGGACGCGCATGCGGGAGATCACCACCCCCGTGTTCGGCTCCGACGACGCCAAGGAAGGTCCCCGCGCGTTCGCGGAGAAGCGCGCGCCGCGCTGGACCGGACGGTGAACGCCGGACCGCTGGCCGGAGTGCGCGTCGTCGAACTGGGCGGACTCGGCCCCGGACCGTTCTGCGGGATGCTGCTCGCCGACCTCGGCGCCGAGGTGATCCGGGTCGACCGGCCCGCCGAGGCGGGCCGGGCGACCCGGCATCCCGTCCTCCACCGCAGCCGCACCTCCATCGCCGTCGACCTCAAGCATCCCGAGGGTGCCGAAGCCGTACGGAGGCTGATCGCGGGTGCCGACGCCGTCATCGAGGGGTTCAGGCCCGGCGCCGTGGAGCGTCTCGGCCTCGGGCCCGACGTGTGCCTCGCCGCCAACCCGAAGCTCGTCTACGGGCGGATGACGGGTTGGGGCCAGGACGGGCCGCTCGCGCAGGAACCCGGCCATGACATCAACTACATCGCTCTGGCAGGCGCGTTGCACGCCATCGCACCCGCCGGCGGCGACCCCGTTCCACCGGTCAACCTCGTCGGCGACTTCGGCGGCGGCGGCATGCTGCTCGCCCTCGGGCTCGTCAGCGCGCTCCTGCACGCGCGCACGACGGGCGAGGGGCAGGTCGTCGACGCGGCCATGACCGACGGCACCGCCCTGCTGCTCTCCATGACGTACGGCTTCCTGGCACAGGGCGCCTGGGAGGACAGGCCCGGGGTGAACCTCCTGGACGGGGGTGCGCCCTTCTACGCCGTCTACCGGTGCGCGGACGGCGGACACGTCGCGGTCGGGGCGATCGAGCCGCAGTTCTACGCCGCACTGCTGGACGTTCTCGGACTCCGGGACGACGAACGGTTCGCGCGGCAGAGGGACCACGCGACCTGGCCGGTCATGAGGGCCGTGCTGGAGGAGGCGTTCGCCTCGCGTACGCGGGACGATTGGAGCGTCGCCTTCGAGGGGAAGGGCGCGTGCGTCACGCCTGTGCTGTCGCTCACCGAAGCCGCGGAGCATCCGCACAACACCGCCCGCGGCACCCACCGCCGCGGTGTCCACGGGGGACACGAACCCGCGCCCGCTCCCAGGTTCAGCGCCACCCCCGCCGGCGAGCCGGTCCCCGCGCCCGTCATCGGGGCACACACGGTCGACGTGCTCAGGGCCGTGGCCGGTTTCACCGATGACGAGGTCGACACACTGCGCGAGAAGGGGATCGTCGGATGAAGCGGTACGTGCCCGAAGGAATGCCCGAGAGCCTCACCTACCCGCACGCGTCCGTCGGTGACCTGCTCGCCGGTTCGGCCCGCAGGTACGCCCGTCGGATCGCGCTGAAGGACGGCGAACTCACCCTCACCTACCGGGAGCTGCACGACCAGGCCTCCCGCGTCGCAGCCGGACTGCGGGAGCGGGGCGTGCGGCCCGGCGAGACCGTGGCCCTGCACCAGCCGAACTCCGCATGGTTCACGGTGACGTACTACGGCGTACTGCTGGCGGGCGCGGTCGTCACGCCGGTCAACCCGGCCCTGCCCCCCAAGGCACTGCGCGACCAGCTCCAGGAAGCAGGCGCGGTGGCCGTGTTCACGCACCCCCAGACCCGTGCCGTCCTGGAAGAGGCCGAAGTGCCGGGCATCCGGCTGGTCGTCCTGGTCCCGCCGACGCAGGCGGCGCCCGCCCCGGACGGCGCCGACCCGAGCGGCACCCGGCTGGAGGCGCTGCTGGCCTCCGAGCCGTGGACACCCGTCGCCCTGTCCGGCGACGACCTGGCCCACCTCTCCTTCACCGGCGGAACCACGGGCCGCTCCAAGGCCGTGCGGGTGCTGCACCGCAACGTCGTCGCCAACGTCCTGCAGATGGCCTGCTGGCGGGGCGCCGCCCGGCCCGTCGTCGACGAAGAGGGGCGCGTGCACCTGGAGCAGATCCCGGAGGCGCAGACCCCGTACACGATCAAGGTCGGATCATCGACGGGCGTCGCGCTCGCGCCGATGTTCCACGCCATGGGTCTCATCAGCCAGTCCGTGAGCATGGTCACGGGGACGAGCGTCGTCCTGGCGGGGCGGTTCGAGCCGCAGCGGTTCGTCCGGCTCATCGAGCAGCACCGGGTGAACATGATCCCGGGTTCGCCCGCCCTGTTCCACGCCCTGCTCGCGCTGCCCGGCATCGAGGACGTCGATCTGACCTCGGTCCAGATCGTCAATTCCGGAGCGGCGCCCATCGACAGCCATGCCCTGCACCGGCTCGGCGAGCTGTTCCCCAACGCGTGCATCGTCGAGGGATACGGACTGACCGAGGCCACCATGGCCCTCACCACCCACCCGATGCTCCGGGACAGCCCCGTGCCGGTCGGCAGTGTCGGCGCGCCGCTCTTCGACACCGACATCGAGATCAGAGGGCTGGGCTGCGGCCCCGTCGTGCCCCTGGGCGAGACCGGTGAGGTGTGGGCACGTGGCCCGCAGATCACCGACGGTTACCAGGGGCACCAGGACCTGACCGACGAGCAGTACCAGGACGGCTGGCTGCGCACCGGCGACCTGGGGCGCCTGGACGAGGAGGGCTGGCTCCATCTGGTCGGCCGGGCCAAGGACATGCTGATCTACAAGGGGTACAACGTGTACCCGACACCCCTTGAGGACCTTCTCCACGAACACCCGGCCGTCGAGGGCGCGAGCGTCATCGGTGCCCCGAGCGCCGAAGCCGGCGAGATCCCGGTCGCGTACGTCGTCACCCGCCCCGGGTACGAGGTCGGTCCCCTACTCGCGGAACAACTCATGGAGTTCGTGGCTGCGCGCGTCGCCCCCTACCAGCGGGTGCGCGAGATCCACTTCCTCGACGCCCTGCCGCTCTCCACGGCGGGCAAGGTCCTCAAGACGGAGCTGCGACAGCGTCACGCCTGACGCGCGGCTTCGAGAAAGGCTGTACCACCATGTACGTGCGAACCGTCCAGCACGAGCAGAGAATCGGCCCGCCCACGACCGTCACGGAGCTGCGCTACCAGCGCTGCACCTGGTGCTCGACGGTTGTCTTCCGCACCGTGCTGCTCTGTCCCACCTGCGCATCCACCGAACTGCGCTGGTCGCGCAGCCCCGGTCACGGCACGGTCTCCAGCGTCGTCGAGGTGCGACGCAAGGGGCAGCGCCCGAGGATCGTCTCCGTCGTGGAACTGACGGACGGCGTGCGCATGCGCTGCCTCGTCGAGGGGATGTCCGCCTGCGGGGTCCCCCCGTTCGGGGCGTCCGTGTCGATCGTCGAGGTCGCACCCGACGGCATCCCCGTCTTCCGTCTCGATCCCGTGAGGAGTGAACGCTGGTGAGCGGGCCGGTGCGGCGCGTGCCGCGGTCCTTGTTGTCTGTCCCCGGCAGCAGCGAGCGGTTTCTCGCAAAGGCGCGCAATGTGCCCGCGGACGGTATCGCGTTCGACCTGGAGGACTCCGTCGCGGCCGCCGACAAGGCGACCGCACGACGTCTCGTCGCCGGCAGCCTCGCGGATTTCCCGTCGCAGGGGCGGATGCTGTGGGTGCGTCCCAACGCGCTCGACTCCGGGCTCCTGGAGGCGGACCTGGACGCCGTGGTAGGTCCGGGTCTGCACGGACTGCATCTGCCGAAGGTCGACGACGCCGAGACGCTGGTCCGGGTGGGCCACTACCTGGACTACCTGGAATCGGTACGAGCCCTGGACGCCGGCTCGGTGCGGCTCATGGCGTGGATCGAGTCGGCGGCCGGTCTCGCCGACGTCGAGCGTATCTGCCGGGCATCACCCCGGCTCGACGCGGTCTCGCTCGGATCCGAGGACTACACCGCGTCCCTCGGCGTGCCCCGTACGCGCGACGGGCGGGAGCTGTCGTACGCACGGGCCCGTATCGCCAACGCCGCGGCGGCCGCCGGGATCGGTGCGCTCGACGGACCGGAGGCCGACTACCGTGACATCGAACTCTTCGAGGCACAGGCCGAGTCGGCGCGGAGCGTAGGCTTCGCAGGGAAGTTCTGCATTCACCCAGGGCAGGTGGACGCCGCCCATCGCGTGTTCGCCCCCGGCGACGCCGAGTTGGTCTGGGCCCGCAGCGTGCGCGACGCGTTCGAGGAGGCCGGCGCAGGAGTGGTGACCGTGGCCGGAATGATGGTGGACCGGCCCGTCTACCTGCGGGCCTTGAGGACACTGGGAGTGATGCAAGGGTGACCGGGACCGTGGCCGGCGATTCGACAGCGCCGGACGAGGAGGAAGCCGCCCCGCTCTGCCCCGGTCCCCTGGGCAAAGGCGAGCACATCTCCGTGCAGGAGGTGGAAGGGGCGGACGACGGCACCGTCGAGGGGTACTGCCACCCCGGTCGAGCTCCCTCCCGCAGCTACGGCGGCGCCGCCCTCGCCCAGGCGCTCGCCGCCGCCTGCCGCACCGTCGACGACGACCGCGCGGCTCACTCGCTGCACGCGTATTTCCTGCGTGCTCTGTCGCCCCGGCGGCCCGTCCGCTATGCCACCGACGTCGTGCGCGACGGCCGCAGCTACTCCATGCGGCAGACCACCGCCGTCCAGGACGGCAAGGAGGCGCTCACCATGAGCGTGTCCTTCAAGTCGGCCCAGGGAGACGGGAGCTGGCGGCAGCCGCAGATGCCGGACGTACCGGATCCGGAGCGGCTCGGTGACGGCTGGGCCTTCCGGCCGACGGACCATCCGCTGCGTACCGCCCTGGAGTACCGGGAGGTGCCCCGGGAGGTCCCGCACCCCGGAACCGGGCGCATCGACCGCTACGCATGGATACGCACCGTCGGGACGCTCCCCGACGACCCGGCCCTGCACGCCTGCGTCCTCGCCTACATCTCCGACGCCCCGCTCGCCCCGACGGCCCTGGTGCCCTACGGCGAGCCCCGCCCCGTCGGTGTAGCCCTCGCCTCGCTCGACCACGCCATGTGGTTCCACCGTCCGGTCCGCCCCGACCGATGGCTGCTGTACGCGTGCCGCAGCACGGTCGCCGGGGACGGGCGCACCATGGCACACGGAGAGTTCTGGACGCGCGACGGCGACCTGGTCGCCTCGGTCGCGCAGGAGGCGCTCCTGCGCGTGCGCTGAACGGCCCGGACCCGAGAAACCCCTGCTCCACGAGGTCACCTCCGTAGGGCAGGGGTTTTCTGGCGCCAGAGTGGCGGAAGCGTCTAGAGGAAGATGTCGGTCCGCAGTGCCGCGTCGCTGTCCGGGTCCGCGCGGTACGCCGCGAAGTCGGTGACGCCCTCCCCGCGCAGCACCTCCTCGTCGATCAGGCAGTGCCCGGTCGTGTCCCCCGCCGGCCGGGTGAGCACGGCGTGGGCGGCGTCCGCCATGATCTGCGGGGTCCGGCTGACCCGCGCCGCCTCGTCGGCTCCGCGGAGGTTGACGGTGGCGGCCGTCGCGACGGTGGTCGCCGGCCACAGGCAGTTGGCGGACAGACGTTCGTCACGATGCTGTTCGGCGATGCCGAGGGTGAGCATCGTCATGCCGTACTTGCTGACGGTGTACGGGGCGTGGTCGCGCAGCCAGCGCCGCTCGGGGTTCAGCGGCGGCGACAGGGTCAGGACGTGCGCGTGGTCGGAGGCGCGCAGGTGCGGCAGGGCGAGGGAGCTCAGCAGGAACGTGCCGCGCACGTTCACGTCCATCATGAGGTCGTAGCGCTTGAGGGGGAGTTCGCCCGGGTTCTGCAGGGTGATGGCCGAGGCGTTGTTCACCACGATGTCGATGCCGCCGAACCGTTCGACGGTCGCCGCCACGGCTTGCTGTACGTCGTCCTCGTCCCGTACGTCCCCGACGATCGGCAGGGCCTTGCCGCCGGCCTCCTCGATCTCGGCCGCGGCCGTGTGCACGGTTCCGGGGAGCCGGGGGTGCGGGGTGTCCGTCTTGGCGAGCAGTGCGACGTTGGCGCCGTCGCGGGCGGCGCGCAGGGCGAGGGCCAGGCCGATGCCGCGGCTGCCGCCGGACATCAGGAGCGTGCGGCCGGTCAACGGGAGGTGTCCTGAGGTGGACGAGGTCATGGGCGGGTCCTCTCTGGGGCGGGGTGGCCGCAGGATGCGGCGCGGGGCGTGAAGCAGGTCACCTCGTCGTTGTCTCCCTGGACAGGGTCTGCCGCACGGGCATAACTTAACGATCGTTCGAACTAAACGTCTACGGCGCACACCACATCCGATCGGGCGTCGTGGATCACAGAAGGAGAGGTCGCCGTGCGCCGTACGCTGTTCAACGAGGATCACGAGGCGTTCCGTCAGACGCTGCGGGACTTCATCGCCAAGGAGGTCGTCCCGGTCCACCACGAGTGGGAGGAGGCCGGTCACCCGCCGCGCGACTTCTACCGCAAGCTCGGCGAGCTGGGCCTGCTCGGCATCCAGGTGCCCGAGGAGTTCGGCGGCGGGGGAGAGACCAGCTTCAAGTTCTCCGCCATCGCCGCGGAGGAGACCTCGCGGGCCGGCGTCTCGTTCGGCAACTACTCGGTGCACGCCAACCTGATCCTGCCGTACCTGCTGGCGTACGCCACGCAGGAGCAGAAGGAGCGCTGGCTGCCAGGGTTCGCCACCGGTGACCTGATGACGGCCATCGCCATGACGGAGCCGGGTACCGGCTCCGACCTCGCCAATATCCAGACCAAGGCCGAACTGTCCGCCGACGGCACGCACTACGTGCTCAACGGTGCCAAGACGTTCATCACCGGCGGGGCCCTCGCCGACCTGGTCCTCGTCGTCGCCCGTACGACGGCCTTCGACCCGGCCGACCGGCGCGCCGGCCTGTCGATCCTGGTCGTGGAATCGGCGAGCGAGGGCTTCTCGGTGGGCCGCAAGCTCCAGAAGATCGGACTGAAGGCATCCGACACCGCCGAGCTGTCCTTCGCGGACGTGAAGGTCCCGGTGGCGAACCTGCTCGGCGAGGAGGGGAAGGGTTTCACGTACCTCTCCCACAACCTGGCCCAGGAGCGGCTCGCCATCGCCATCGGCGGTGCCGCCACGGCCGCGGCCGCACTGCGGTTCGCGACCCAGTACGTCAAGGACCGCACCGTCTTCGGCAAGCCCGTCGCCCACTTCCAGAACACCAAGTTCGTCCTCGCCGAGTGCGCCACCGATGTCGAAGCCGCGCAGCTGATGGCCGACCGGGCCCTCGAACTGCACGACGCCGGTGAGCTGTCGGTGCCCGACGCGGCGAAGGCGAAGCTGTTCTGCACCGAGGCCGCGGGCCGCGTCATCGACAAGTGCCTCCAGCTGCACGGCGGTTACGGCTACGTCACCGAGTACCCGATCGCCCGCCTGTACGCGGACACCCGCGTCTCCAGGATCTACGGCGGCACCAGCGAAGTGATGAAGACGATCATCGCCAAGTCACTCGGTCTCTGAGCCCCAGCCCCGAACCCAGCCCGCCCAGAAGGGATCTGTCATGCAGATCGATGCCCGCTCCTCCGCCCTGGTCACCGGTGGCGCCTCCGGTCTCGGCCGCGCCACCGCCGAGCGACTGGCCGCGGCCGGCGCCCGTGTCGTCATCTTCGACCTGCCCACGTCCGACGGCGTCGCCGTCGCCAAGGAGATGGGCGCGACCTTCGTGCCCGGTGACGTCACCGGCGAGGCCGACGTCAGCGCGGCCATCGCCGCGGCCACCGCGCTCGCCCCGCTGCGGATCACCGTCAACTGCGCGGGCATCGGCGGCGCGGGCCGCACCGTCGGCAAGGAAGGCCCGTACGACCTGGACAAGTTCCGCAAGGTGGTCGAGGTCAACCTGATCGGCACCTTCAACGTGATCCGCCTCGCCGCGCAGGCGATGGGTGACAACGAGCCGGTCGACGGCGACCGCGGCGTCATCGTCAACACCGCCTCCGTCGCCGCCTTCGACGGACAGATCGGGCAGTGCTCGTACTCCGCGTCGAAGGCCGGCATCGTCGGTATGACCCTGCCGATCGCCCGCGACCTGGCCCGCACGAACATCCGCGTGATGACCATCGCCCCCGGACTGTTCGAGACGCCGCTGCTCGGCCGCCTTCCGCAGGAGGCGAAGGACTCGCTCGGCGCCCAGGTGCCGCACCCCTCACGGCTCGGGCAGCCCACCGAATACGCGCTGCTCGCCGAGTCCATCATCGTCAACCCGATGCTGAACGGCGAGACGATCCGCCTCGACGGCGCGATCCGCATGGCTCCTCGCTAGGCCCCGCCCCCCTTACTCATCAAAGGAGTTCAGTATGCGCGACGCGGTAATCGTCGATGCCGTACGCACCCCCGTCGGCAAGGGCAAGCCGGGCGGCGCCCTGTCCGGCATCCACCCGGTCGACCTCTCCGCCCATGTCCTCAAAGCCCTCGCCGAGCGCACCGGCCTCGACCCGGTGACCGTCGACGACGTGATCTGGGGCTGTGTCTCCCAGGTCGGCGAGCAGGCCGGCGGCGTCGGCCGGTACTCGGTCCTCGCCGCCGGCTGGCCCGAGTCCGTGCCCGGTCTGACCGTCGACCGGCAGTGCGGCTCCTCGCAGCAGGCCGTGCACCAGGCAGCCGCCGGAGTCATCTCCGGGCAGTACGACATCGCCGTCGCGGGCGGCGTCGAGTCCATGTCCCGCGTCCCGATGGGATCGACCCGGGCGGGCGGAGTGGTCGGAGCCCCGTACGGGCCGCTGGTCGGTGAGCGCTACGACCACTACAAGTTCAACCAGGGCGTCGGCGCCGAGATGATCGCCGAGGAGTTCGGGCTCACCCGCGACGAACTCGACCAGCACGCCGCCGACTCCCACGAGCGTGCCGCCCGCGCCATCGACGAGGGCCGTTTCAAGGGCCAGATCACCCCGGTCACCCTCGCCGACGGCACCGTCTTCGACACCGACGAGGGCGTACGCCGGGGCACCACGCCCGAGAAGCTCGCTGCCCTGAAGACCCCGTTCAAGGAGAACGGCGTCATCTCCGCGGGCAACGCCTCGCAGATCTCCGACGGTGCCGCCGCACTGCTCGTCACCACGTCCGAGATCGCCGAGCGGAACGGCTGGACGCCGATCGCCCGCTTCCACACCGGCATCGTCACCGGAGTCGACCCGATCACCATGCTCAAGGGCCCGATTCCCGCCACGGCCAAGGTGCTGGAACGCTCGGGCCTGGCACTGGACGAGATCGGCGCGTACGAGATCAACGAAGCCTTCGCCTCCGTCTCCCTGGCCTGGCAGCGGCAGACCGGCGCCGACTACCTGCGGATGAACCCCAACGGTGGTGCCATGGCGCTCGGGCACCCGCTGGGCGGTTCCGGCGCCCGCCTGATGACGACGCTGGTGCACCACATGAAGGACAACGGCATCCGCTACGGCCTGCAGTCGATGTGCGAGGGCGGCGGCATGGCCAACGCCACCGTCCTCGAACTGCTCTGACACACCTCACGGAAGGACCAAGGACACCATGGACGCCGCCGACTTCAAAGCGGTACGGGACGCCGTGCGTCGTCTCGTGCGCGAGGACGTGGTCCCGCGCGAGGACGAGATCGAGGAGACCGACGCGATACCGGAGGACATCCGGCGCAAGGCGGCGGACATGGGTCTGTTCGGGTACACGCTGCCCGAGGAGCACGGAGGGCTCGGGGCCTCCCTGTACGAGGACGTGCAGCTGGCCTTCGAGTTCGGCTGGACCACACCCGCGTTCCGGTCCATGTTCGGCACGAACAACGGCATCGCCGGCAAGGTCCTCGTCAACGCGGGCACGGAGGAGCAGCAGCGGCACTGGCTGCCCCGGCTCGCCGAGGGCGCCGTCGCCTCGTTCGCGCTGACCGAGGCCGAGGCGGGCTCCGACCCGTCCGGTCTGACCACGCGCGCGGTGCGCGACGGTGACGGGTACGTGCTGAACGGCTCGAAGCGGTTCATCACCAACGCCCCGCTCGCGGACCTGTTCGTCGTCTTCGCGCGGACGGGTGAGGAGTCGTACGGGACGAAGGGAATCTCGGTCTTCCTCGTCGAGGCCGGGCTGCCGGGTGTCACCGTCGGCCCCAAGGACCACAAGACCGGTCAGGCCGGCGCCTGGACCGCCGAGGTGTTCTTCGACGACGTACGCGTGGACAGGGCGTCGCTGGTCGGCGGCGAGGAGGGCGCCGGGTTCGGCGCCGCCATGAAGTCGCTGATCCGCGGCCGTATCCACATCGCCGCGCTGTGCGTCGGCATGGCCGAGCGGATCCTGGAGGAGTCCGTCGCGTACGCCGCCTCCAGCAAGCAGGGCGGCCGTCCCATCGGTGAGTTCCAGCTGGTGCAGGCCATGCTCGCCGAGATCCAGACCGGCGTGCTGGCCGGCCGGGCCATGGTCCTGGACGCCGCCGAGAAGTACGACTCCGGCGAGGACCGCAGACTCAGGCCCTCCGCCACCAAGCTGTACTGCTCCGAGATGGTGTCCAGGGCCGCGGACCTCGCCGTGCAGATCCACGGCGGCATGGGTTACATGCGCGGAACCGTCGTCGAACGCTGCTACCGCGACGCGCGGCTGTTCCGCATCTACGAGGGCACCAGCGAGATCCAGAAGCTGATCATCGGCCGCGCCCTCCTCAAGGACGCTCAGAAAGGTGTGAAGTAGCCGATGGCCATGACCGAGATCCCCCTCATCGCCCAGCTCTCCGAGGACGAGCGGGCCATCGTCGAGGTGGTCGCCGACTTCGTCGACAACGAAGTGCTGCCGGTGGTGCAGGAGCTGGAGCACTCCAACACCTACCCCGAGAAGCTCATCGAGCAGATGAAGAAGCTCGGCGTGTTCGGCCTGCTCGCGCCCGCCGAGCACGGCGGCGTGGACGTATCGACGGCCTGCTTCGCGCTCGTGGCCCAGGAACTGGCGCGCGGCTGGATGTCCCTGTCCGGGTCGATGGGCGGCCACTCCGTCGTCACCTACCTCATCCGCACGTTCGGCACGCCCGAGCAGCAGGCCGCGTACCTGCCGCGGATGGCGACCGGCGAGCTGCGCGCCACCATGGCGCTCACCGAGCCCGGTGGCGGCTCCGACCTCCAGGCCATGGGCACCAAGGCCGTCCTGGCGGACGGCACGTGGACCGTCAACGGCTCCAAGACCTGGATCACCAACTCGCGCCGCGCCGGTCTCATCGCCCTGCTCTGCCGTACCGAGCCGAAGGAGGGCAAGGGCTTCTCCATCCTCCTGGTGGAGAAGGACGCCGGGTACGTCGTCTCCAAGGACCTGCCCAAGCTCGGCTACAAGGGCGTCGAGAGCTGCGAGCTGGTCTTCGACGACGTCAAGGTACCGGAATCGGCCGTGCTCGGCGGGGCCTCCGGGTCCGGGTTCGCCCAGATGATGCGCGGCCTGGAGATCGGCCGCATCCAGGTCGCCTCCCGCGCCCTCGGCGTCGCCCAGGCCGCCCTGAACGACGCGACGCGCTACGCCCAGGAACGTCACACCTTCGGGCAGCCCATCTGGCAGCACCAGTCGATCGGCAACTACCTCGCGGACGGTGCCACCAAGCTGCGCGCCGCCCGCCTGCTCACCCTGGACGCCGCCGCCAGGGTGGACGCGGGGGAGCGGGCCGACATGGAGGCCGGCATGGCGAAGTTGTTCGCCTCCGAGGTGTGCATGGAGATCGCCCTCAACGCGGTGCGTGTGCACGGCGGTTACGGCTACTCCACCGAGTTCGACGTCGAACGCTACTTCCGCGACGCCCCATTGATGATCGTCGGCGAGGGCACCAACGAGATCCAGCGCAACGTCATCGCCAAGCAGCACGTCGCCCGCAACCGCGTCGACGACGGAGGCCGCCGATGAACGCTCCTTCGACCTGGTACGAAGAGGGACTTGCGGCCGGGGAACTGCGCTTCCAGCACTGCGGCGACTGCGAGAGCGCCGTCTTCTACCCACGCGTCCTGTGCCCGCGCTGCGGCGCCGAATCCCTTGCCTGGCGGGCGAGTTCGGGACTCGGCACCGTCTACGCGACGACCGTCCTGCACAAGCGCGGCACCGACCCCTGCAACGTCGCCCTGGTCGACCTCGACGAGGGGTTCCGCATGATGAGCCGCGTCGAGGGCGTCGCGCCCGAGGAGGTCGCGATCGGGGTGCGGGTGGGACTGGCCGTGATCGAGGAGGAGGGCGCGCCGCTCGCCGTCTTCCGACCGCTGGAGGACCAGGGATGAGCAGCACCGATCTGCGGGGCAAGGTCGCCGTCGTGGGAGTCGCCGAGTCCGACCTCGGCCAGGTCGCTCCCGGACTCACCCACTTCGACCTGATGGGCCAGGCCACCGCTCGCGCGCTGAAGGACGCGGGCCTGAAGAAGACCGACATCGACGGCTTCTTCTGCGCGTCGTCGTATCTCCCGTTCCCGACCCTCGACGTCGCCGAGTACCTGGGCATCCGGCCCGCGTACGCCGACTCCACGAACGTCGGCGGCAGTTCCTTCGTCGCCCACCTGCTGCACGCCGCCATGGCCATCGAGGCGGGCCTGTGCACCACCGCCCTCATCGCCTACGGCTCCACCCAGCGCTCCGACGGCGGCCGGCTCGTCTCCCCGACGAAGCTGCTGCCGTGGGAGGAGGCCTACAAGCCGCGTTACCCCGTCTCCATGTACGCCCTCGCCGCCTCCCGTCACATGCACGAGTACGGCACGACGCGCGAGCAGCTCGCCGACGTCGCCGTGGCCGCCCGGCACTGGGCGCAGCTCAACCCGAAGGCGTTCACCTACGGGCGCGGTCCGCTGACCGTCGAGGACGTACTGTCCTCACAGATGATCAGCTACCCGCTGACGTCCAAGGACTGCTGTCTCGTCACGGACGGCGGCGGCGCGGTCGTCCTCACCAGCGCCGAGCGCGCCCGGGACCTGCCGGTCACCCCGGCGTACTTTCTCGGCGGCGGGGAGGCCACCTGGCACCGCTCGATGTCGCAGATGCCGGACCTGACGACGACCGCCGCCGTCGACTCGGGGCGCCGCGCCTTCGCGATGGCCGGACTGAAGCCGAGCGACGTCGACGTCGTCGAGCTGTACGACGCGTTCACCATCAACACCCTGCTCTTCCTGGAGGACTTGGGGTTCTGCGAGAAGGGTGAGGGCGGGGCGTTCGTGTCGGGCGGCCGGATCGCGCCGGGCGGCGAACTGCCCGTGAACACCAACGGCGGCGGCCTGTCGTACTGCCACCCCGGCATGTACGGCATCTTCCTGATCATCGAAGCCGTGCGACAGCTCCGTGGTGAGGGCGACGCCCGCCAGCAGGCGAACACGCACATCGCTCTCGTCAACGGCAACGGCGGTGTCCTGTCCAGCCAGGCCACGGCGCTGCTCGGCACGGCGGAGGCCCTCGGATGACGACCGACGTCCGCGAGACCTTCGCCCGGATCGAGGCCGATTGGCGGCCCGCTCCCGTGGAGACCACCGAGTTCCTCACGGCCGCGCCCGCCCAGGCGCTGTCCGGCCTCTTCGACCAGCCGCCAGCCGTCACCGGAGTGGGCGACCCGCTGCCGCCCCTGTGGCACTGGCTGTACCTGCTCGACAGGCCCGCTCAGGCGGAGCTCGGCGAGGACGGCCACCCGCGCGACGGACTGTTCCTGCCGCCGCTGCCCGAACGCCGGCGCATGTTCGGGGGCGGACGGTACGCCTTCCACGCGCCGCTGCGCGTCGGCGACCTGGTGACGCGCAGCTCGGAGGTCCTGTCCGTGCGGGTCCGCGAGGGAGGGTCGGGACTGCTGCTGTTGGTGACGGTCCGGCACACCCTGCTCGTCGAGGGCGAGGTCCGCACGGTGGAGGAGCAGGACATCGTGTACAAGCAGCCCGCCGCTGCCCGCGCCACCACGCCCAAGTCCGGTCGGCATACCGATCGGCAGAGCGTCCCCGAATGGTCGTTCAGCCTGCGCCCCGACCCGTCGCTCCTGTTCCGGTTCAGCGCGCTCACCTACAACGCCCACCGCATCCACTACGACCGCGACTACGCCCGGGCCGTCGAGGGCTACCCCGACCTCGTCGTGCACGGCCCCCTGCTCGCCCTGTCCCTGCTGGAACTGCCGCGCCGCCATGCCCCGCAGCGCACGGTCACCACCTTCTCGTTCCGCGCCACGGCCCCGCTGTTCGCGCCGCGCGAGTTCCACGTGCGCGGCACGCGCGACGGCGACCTGGTCGCACTGGACGCGGGACTGGCGGGCGCCGTGCCCGGCATCACCGGCACGGCGACGCTGGCGTAGGCGTAGGCGTTCGAAATCCATCAGAGAAAGTTCCCTCCATGCCCAAGGTCTTCTCCTCTCCCTCCGAGTTCGCCGACGCAGTCGGCACCCACGTCGGTGTCAGCGACTGGGTGACCGTCGCCCAGGACCGCATCGACACATTCGCCGACGCCACGGGCGACCATCAGTGGATCCACGTCGACCCGGCACGCGCCGCGGACGGCCCCTTCGGCGGGACCATCGCGCACGGCTACCTCACCCTCTCCCTCATCCCGGTCCTCACCCAGGACGTCTACAAGATCGAAGGCGTCAAGATGGGCGTCAACTACGGGCTCAACAAGGTCCGCTTCATGAACCCCGTCAAGGCCGGCTCGCGCGTCCGCGCCTCGATCGACATCGTCTCGGCCGACGAGGTGCCCGGCGGCGGCCGCCAGGTGGTCAACAAGGTCACCATCGAGATCGACGGCTCCGACAAGCCCGCCTGCGTGGCCGAGACCGTCGTACGCGTCTACTCCTGACCCTGCGCCGAAACCATCCAGCAACCCGCACACGACAATGGAGTGCATCATGTCTTCCGAGGCCGCCCAGAAGGTCGCGATCGTCACCGGAGCCGCCCGCGGCATCGGAGCCGCCACCGCCCAGCGCCTGGCGCAGGACGGCTATGCCGTCGCCGTCCTCGACCTCGACGAGACGGCCTGCGCCGATACCGCGGCCGCCATAGAGAAGAACGGCGGCCGTGCCCTCGCCGTCGGTGTGGACGTCTCCGACGCCGACAAGGTCGAGGCCGCCGTCGAGCGGGTCGCCGCCGAACTGGGCGCGCCGCTCGTCCTCGTCAACAACGCCGGTATCACCCGCGACAACCTCCTGTTCAAGATGACCGAGCAGGACTGGGACTCCGTCATCGGTGTCCATCTGCGCGGCGCGTTCCTGATGTCCCGCGCGTGCCAGGCGTACATGACTAAGGCCCGATGGGGCCGCATCGTCAACCTGTCCTCCACCGCGGCCCTCGGTAACCGCGGTCAGGTCAACTACTCCGCCGCCAAGGCCGGACTCCAGGGTTTCACCAAGACCCTCGCGATCGAGCTCGGCAAGTTCGGCGTCACCGCCAACGCCATCGCGCCGGGCTTCATCGCCACCGAGATGACCGCGAAGACCGCCGAACGCGTCGGGATGTCCTTCGACGACTTCAAGGCGCGAGCCGCGTCGAACATCCCGGTCGCCCGTGTCGGCGTGCCGGAGGACATCGCCAACGCCGTGTCGTTCTTCGCGGGCGCGGCTGCCGGATTCGTCTCCGGGCAGGTGCTGTACGTGGCCGGCGGGCCGCGAGCCTGACGCACGCGGATGCTCCTGGAACGGCCGCCGCGCCCTCTGCGCGGTGGCCGTTCCCTGTCAATGCCCTGAACGTTCGTTCAAGGCATTGACAGGGGCGAGTCCGTCGATGATGCTCGTCCCGTCAGGATGTGACCACCCGGTCACATCCGCTCCCCCTTTCTCGAGTGCTCACTCGCACTCGCACCCCCGCCCTTCCGCACCCGGCCTCGTCGCCGACGCCGTTGGAGGAATCCCGCATGGGCCCCTTTCTGCCCGACGCCGTACGCCGTCACGCCGCCGACCGCCCGATGGCGCCGGCGATCACCCAAGGCGTCGAGACCCGCACCTACGCGGATCTCGACGCGCGCAGCAACCGCGCCGCCCAGGCGCTGCTCGCGCTGGGGCTGCCCGCCGGCGCCCGCGTCGGCTACCTGGTCCGTCCCGGTCTGATGGCCGCCGAGCTGCTGGTGGCCTGCGCCAAGGCAGGCCTCGTGGCCACGCCGCTGAACTGGCGGCTCGCCGAGCCCGAGCTGATCGCCGTCGCCCGGGACGCCCGACTGGGCGTCGTCCTCACCGAAGCCGAGTTCCTGCCCAAGGCCCGCACCGTACGCACCGCCCTGCCCGGCATCGGTCTCGTCGCCGACTCCGGTGCGGGCGACGAGCACGGCGAGCGGACGTACGGACGCTGGCTCGACGAAGCGAGCGCGGACGACCCCGGTCACGGACAGGACGGCGACGCCGTCTTCCTCCAGCTCTACACCTCCGGCACCACGGGTCTGCCCAAGGGAGTCCAGCTCACCCTGCGCAACGTCAGCGCAGGAGAGCACCAGCTCCGCGAGATGGGCTGGCAGCAGTCCTCGGTGGCCCTCAACGCCATGCCCGTCTTCCACATCGCAGGCACCGGCTGGCTGGTCACGGCGCTGAGCGCGGGCGCGCACACCGTGGCGCTGGCCGACCTGGCCCCGGCGCAGGTCCTCGAGGAGATGGAGCGCCACCGGGTCACCCACGCGTTCTTCGTGCCCGCCGTGCTCCACCTGCTGACCCAGCTGCCCGGCGTGGGCGGACGCGACTTCTCCGCGCTCGAACTCATCGTCTACGGCGCGTCCCCGATCACCCCGGCGCTGCTGCGCCGCTCCATGGACGCCTTCGGCTGCGGCTTCTACCAGAAGTACGGGCAGACCGAGACGACCGGCTCCGCCACGCGCCTGCTCCCGGAGGATCACGTCGTGGACGGGCCGCGCTCCGCGCTGCTGCGCTCGGCGGGCAACACCCGGCCCGACGTCGAGGTCGCCATCGCCGACCCGGTGACGGGGGAGACGGTGCCGCCGGGCGTGGTCGGCGAGATCCTCACCCGCTCCCACCACCTCACCCCCGGCTACTGGCAGCGGCCCGACGACAACGCCGCCCTGTTCACCGCCGACGGCTGGCTGCGCACCGGTGATGCCGGCTACCTCGACAAGGACGGCTACCTCTTCATCACCGACCGCATCAAGGACATGGTGATCACCGGCGGCGAGAACGTGTATCCCATCGAGGTGGAGTCCGCGCTCGCCGAACACCCCGCCGTCCTCGACGTCGCCGTCTTCGGTACGCCCGACGAGACGTGGGGCGAGGCGGTCACCGCCGCCGTCGTGCTCCGCCCGGAGGCGGACTTCGTCACCGCCGACGACCTCATCGCCTTCACGCGCGAACGCGTCGCCTCCTACAAGAAACCGCGCGTCGTGCACTTCGTGGACGAGCTGCCGCGCAATCCCAGCGGCAAGATCCTCAAGAGGGTGCTGCGCAGAGAGCTGAGCCCGGACGTCTGACGTCCCCCTGCGATGATGGGGCGTGCACAGCACCGTGCGACGCCCCATCGGAGGATCCTTGCCCACGACGACCTGGCAGCGACTCGATCCCGCGCGCCGCGAGCGGATCACAGCCGCGGCGATGACCGAGTTCGGCCGCCACGGCTATTCGGCGGGAAGCCTCAACACCGTCGCGCGCGAGGCGGGCGTGGCGAAGGGGTCACTGTTCCAGTACTTCGACGACAAGCTCGATCTGTTCCGATATGTCGCCGAGACAGCCGCCCAGCGGGTCCGTGACGCTCTCGCGCCCTGGCTCGGCACCCTCCCGCGCGACACCACCTACCACGACTTCTTCTGCGACGGCGTCCTCGCCTGGGTCGACTACTTCGCCACCCATCCGCTGGAACGCGGCGTCGTCGCCGCCACCCACCTGGAGATCGACCCCGAGGTGCGCACCGCCGTCCACGAACCGGCCCGTCTCCTGTACACCGCCGAGGTCGCCTCGCTCGCCCGACAGGCGGTCGAGCGAGGCGACCTTCGCGCGGACGCGAGTCCCGACGTGTTCGCGGCGCTCGCCAGCATGCTGCTGCCGCATCTCGCGGTCGCGCCGTGGGAGCCTGGTTTCGAGGGCCCTGTGCCGCTCTACGGGCTGTCACGCGATGAGCTGCACTCCCGGGTCAGGGAGCTGGTGTCCAGCTTGTTCGCGGGGTTCGGGCCCGTGACTGCCTGAACGTCCGCGTGTCACGGGCGGCGGCCGGTCGAGGCCGCCTCCCGTGACACGCGGACGCTTGCTCGGATCGGCTATGCAGTCCCGTCCAGCCACGGCAGATACGCCGGCAGGTCCTCCGGCACCCGCCCTGGAAACTCCGGCGCCCGGCGTTCGAAGAACGACTTCACGCCTTCCCGCGCGTCGGCGCCGCGTACGGTGTCGAAGACGAGACGCGAGTCCAGCCGGTGCACGGCTTCGGGACTCTCGGCCCAGGCCATGCGGTACACGAGCTGCCGGGTGACGGCGACCGAGACCGGAGCGGTGTGGTCGGCCAGGTCGCGGGCGAGCGCGTAAGCCGCTTCGAGCACGTCGTCGGGCTCGTGCAGGCTGTGCACGAGCCCGACGTCGAGGGCTTCGTCGGCCGGCACGATGCGGCCCGAGATCAGCCAGTCCAGCGCCTTTGGCAAGCCCACCAGGCGTGGCAGGAACCATGCGGACGCGCCCTCGGGCACGATGCCGCGCCGCGTGAAAGGGAAGCCGAACTTCGTGCCGTGTGCGGCGAACCGGTAGTCGACGGGCAGCAGCATCGTCGAGCCGACGCCGACGGCGGCGCCGCGCACCGCGGCGATCACCGGCTTGTTCATCGCGTACAGGACACGTGTGACCAGCCCTGCGGGCTCCTGGTACGTGCCGTCCGCGATCTGTCGGGCCGTGTCCTCGTCGACCTTCTGGGTGAAGCCCTGGCCCTTGCCGGAGCCGGCCGACAGATCGGCGCCCACGCAGAAGTCCTTGCCGGAGCCGGTCAGGACGACGACGCGTACGGTGTGGTCGGCATCGACGGTGCGCAGCGCGTCCGCGATCTCGTCTGCCATCCGCCGGGTGTAGCCGTTGCGTGCCTCGGGCCGGTCGAGCGTGATCGTGGCGACGCGATCGGCGACACCGTAGGAGATCTGCTCGTACCTCTCCGTCGTTTCCCGTGCTTCATGCATGTTCGTGCTCCTGGCGTGGTCGGTCACAGCGCACCCCCGGTGCGCAGCGCGGCGAGGGCGTCGCTGTCGTAGCCGAGTCCGCGCAGTACGGACTCGGTGTGCTCGCCGACCGCCGGGACAGGGTCCATACGGGGCGTCAGGCCTGCGGGCGTGGCGGGTGGCAGGAGTGCCTTGACGGTGCCGCCGGGTGTGGCGACGTCCCGCCAGCGGTCACGCCCCGCGAGGACGGGATGGTCCCAGAAATCGGCGACCGAGTTGAGGCGCGCGTTGGCGACCTTCGCCTCGTCGAGCAACTTCACCGCGTCGTCGGCGGTCAGTTCGGCGAAGCGCGCGGCGACGACGGCGTTCAGTTCCTCGCGGCGGGCCACGCGCGAGGACCCCTTGCGGAACCGGTCGTCCGTCGCCAGGGCGGCATCGTCGAGGAACACGGTGCAGAACGAGGCCCATTCACGTTCGTTCTGGATCGCGAGCAGCACCGTCTTCCCGTCGGCCGCGTCGAACGGACCGTACGGCGCGATCGTCGCGTGCTGCGCACCGACGCGGGCGGGCTGCGTGCCCGAATACGCCGTGTAGTACGCGGGCGAGCCCATCCACTCGGACAGCGCCTCGAAGAGCGACACCTCGACGGGCCGCGCCACACCGGACTCCCGGCGTTCGTAGAGCGCGGTGAGGATGCCCGAGTAGGCGTACATGCCCGCCGCGATGTCGGCGATCGAGATGCCCACCTTCGCGGGCGCCTCGGGAGTGCCGGTCAGCGACACCACGCCGGTCTCGCACTGGATGAGCAGGTCGTACGCCTTGCGGTCCGACCACGGCCCGGTGTTGCCGTATCCGGAGATGTCGCACACGATCAACGACGGGTGACGCTGCGAGAGTTCGGCCGCGCCGAGGCCCAGGCGGCGGGCCGCGCCGGGCGCCAGGTTCTGCACGAACACGTCCGCTTCGCCGAGCAGCCGCTCCAGGACCTCGCGGCCGCCGGGCGACTTGATGTCGAGTGCCACCGACTCCTTCGAGCGGTTCAGCCACACGAAGTAGCTCGACTGGCCGTGGACCGACTCGTCGTAGCCGCGGGCGAAGTCGCCGGCACCGGGCCGTTCGACCTTGATGACACGGGCGCCGAGGTCGGCGAGCTGGCGGGTCGCGAAGGGCGCCGCGACCGCCTGCTCCAGGCTGACGACGGTGACGCCTTCCAACGGCAGGCGGGTCATTCGTTCTCCAGGGGGCACGCAGCAGAAGGGAAGGAAGCGCGCATCAATTCGGCTGCGCCCTTCCAGTCGAGGCCGTCGAGGAGGCCGGTGACGTCGGCACCGCAGTCCGTGAGCTTCGCGGTGAACTCGATTTCGGTGGCGGGAAGTTCAGGTGATCCGGGCGGGAAGGCGAGCGTCGCGGTGCGTGTGGCGCCGTCGACCGTGGTGATCTCCACCGTCGTCTCGCCGGTCAGCAGGCCGTCACCGTCGGGCGACGTGACGACCTCGACCAGTTCCACCAGGCGGCGTGCGCCCGGGCGGCGTACCTGCTCGTCGGTGAACGACGCGAAGCCGGGGTGCTGGTCGAGCAGTGCCGCGGCGACGGCGTACTCCAGGCTGAACTTCCCCTGCAGACCGGTGTCCGGGCGGGTGTGGATCAGAGGGTGCACGGCGGCCTTCGGCGTGCGGACGACGATCCGTACGACATCGGCCGAACTGATCGATCGCTCGGCGATCAGTTCGCGGACCGCGCCGATGGGGCGCTGCATGGCGTAGCAGCACGGGAAGATCTTGGTCGCCAAGCCGCCGGGCACGGCCGCGGTGGTGGGGGCGAAGGCGTCGGCGGCGAGGGCTTCCCGGTCGCCGCCGACCAGCGGCAGCCACGCGTCCAGGGCGGAGGGGTCGGCGCCCGCGCCGGCCGCCGCCAGCCGTGCCGCCCGCACCCCGGCCTCGGCCGCGAAGCCCACCTGGAGCGACTTGGTGTCCGTGCCGAACGCCCGCTGCACCCCACCCGCCGCGGGCAGCGCCAGCGTGATCGCGCGTGCCAGGCCCTCGGTGTCCAGGCCCAGCGCGAGGCCCGCTCCGACGGCGGCCGCCGGGGCGCCGGCCGTGCAGGTCGCGTGCCAGCCGTTGGTGTAGTGCCGCCAGCCGAGCACGACGCCGAGCCGGGCCATCACCCCGGCCGCGGCCAGGTACTCACGAGCGCCGCCGCCGGCCGCGAGCACCGCGGGCACGCACACGACGGAGATGTGCGCGGTGGACGGCAGATGCAGGTCGTCGAAGTCCAGTACGTGGCCGACCGCGGCCCAGCGGGCGGCTTCCGGCAGTCCGGCGGACAGGCCGGCCATGCGGTGCCCGCGCGCGGCCAGGGACACGGCGAGCGTGTCCTTGAGCGCGTGCTCGGCCAGGCGCAGGTCGGCGGGGGAGGGATCGAGGGCGTGGGCCCAGGCGGCCAGCTCCTCGGCGAGGTACGGCATGCGTCTCTCCCGAAGGGGGTGATCGGTGGCGCCGCACGGGCCGACGAAAGGGCGGGGCGCGCCACGGGAGGCAGGGTTGTCGGATCGGTTGACTGTGCCGGGCGGCCATGGTTACGTGCAGCCCGCAATTGATTCGAACGATCGTTAAGTTAACAGATGGGGGCTACACCCACCATGCCCCCGTGCGTGACGAACGCCGCACCACGAACCGCATGACGCATCACCGGACGAAGACCCGCCGCACGCCGAACCCCCGCACGACGAAACGAGGCTGCATGTCCGCGCCATCCGCCGCCGTGTCCCCGCTCGACTGGGACGACCGGACCGACGTCACGAACGCCCTCCGAGGCCGACTCGGCACCCTGGAACCATGCGTGATCAAGAACGCGCAGGGCCGGGTGGTCTGGGACAACGAACGCTGGTCGTTCCTCGCCGAAGACTGTCCCGAAACCGCCGACCCGAGCCTGTGGCGCCAGGGCCGGCTCAACTCCCTGCACGGCCTGTTCGAGGTGACCGAGGGCGTCTACCAGATCCGCGGCTTCGACGTGTCCAACATGACCGTCATCGAGGGCCCGGACGGGCTCGTCGTCATCGACCCGCTGATCAGCGAGGAGTGCGCGGCCGCCGCCCTCGCGCTCTACCGCCGTCACCGCGGCGGCACGCTCCCCGTCGTCGCCGTCGTCTACTCCCACAGTCACACCGATCACTTCGGCGGCGTCCGTGGAGTCGTCGACGAGGCGGACGTCGCGGCCGGCCGGGTGCGGATCGTCGCCCCCGAGGGCTTCATGGAGGAGGCGATCAGCGAGAACGTCGTCGCCGGGCCCGCCATGCTGCGCCGCGCCCAGTACATGTACGGCGTCGGCCTGCCCGCCGCTCCCGACGGCGCCATCGGCTTCGGCCTCGGCCAGGGCACCTCCAGCGGCAACGTCGCTCTTATCCCGCCGACGGAGCTCGTCACCCACACCGGTCAGGAACTCGAACTCGCCGGCATACGGATGGAGTTCCAGCTGACCCCCGGTACCGAGGCCCCGGCGGAGATGAACCTCCACCTGCCCCACCGCAGGGTCCTGCTCGTCGCCGAGAACGCCAACCACACCCTGCACAACGTCCTCACCCTGCGCGGCGCGCAGGTCCGGGACGCCCAGGCCTGGGCCGGGTACCTCACCGAGACGATCACCCTCTACGCCGACCGGTCCGACGTCCTGATCGGCTCGCACCACTGGCCCACCTGGGGTCGTGCCGAACTCCTCACCATGCTCTCCGAGCAACGCGACGCGTACGCCTACCTGCACGACCAGACCGTGCGCCTGATGAACCAGGGCCTGACCGGCCCCGAGATCGCCGAGGAGCTGGGCGAATTCCCGCCGCAGCTGGCCGCGGCCTGGCACACGCGCGGCTACTACGGATCGCTCAGCCACAACACCAAGGCCGTCTACCAGCGCTACATGGGCTGGTTCGACGGCAACCCCGCCCATCTGTGGCCGCACCCGCCCGTCGAACAGGCCAAGCGGTACATGGAGTTCATGGGAGGCGCGGACGAGGTGGTGAAGAAGGCGCGGGAGACCGCCGCGGCAGGGGATCTGCGGTTCGCCGCGGAAGTCCTCAACCACGTCGTGTTCGCCGATCCCGGCCACCGTGAAGCCCGCGAACTCCAGGCGGAGACCTTCGAGCGGCTCGCGTACGGCTGCGAGAACGGCACCTGGCGCAACTTCTACCTCTCCGGCGCCCGTGACCTGCGCGACCACTCGGGCGAGGACGCGCGGGGCACGGGATCCGGCACCGGCGGCGGCATGTCCTGGAGCCTCCCCGCGGACCAGCTGTTCAAGGCGCTCGCGGTGCGTGTGGACGGACCGCGAGCCGCTGCCCACCGCATCGTCATGCGCTGGGAGTTCGGTACGGGGCAGGAGAACGCCGTCGACTCGTGGACGCTGCTGCTCGCTCATGGCGTGCTCACCCCGATCCATGGCCCCGCCCCTGCCGGGGAGCAGCCGCAGGTGACCGTACGTACCGGCCTCGGCGCCCTGGGGCAGGTGCTGGCGGGGCGGGCCACCCTTGCCGGGGCGGGCGTGCGGATCGACGGCGACGCCACCGCGCTCACGACGTTCCTCGGGCTGCTGCAGGCGCCCCGCCGCGGGTTTCCGATCGTGACGCCCTGATCCGTGGGCCGGGCCGGAAACAGCGACGGCCGCACCCCGCGGAGGAGGTGCGGCCGTCGTGCCGTGCCGGTCGGCGGCCCGGGATCCCGACATGGTTCAGCCAGGCAGAGCGGGGTACTCCGGCCGGGCCACTGCCAGCTTGTCCAGCACGGACAGCCGGACCACCTCGGTCACGTCGTCGCTGCGGTCGTCCAGAGTGCCGTGCCGGATGGCTTCCGCCAGCGCCCTGTCGTCAGCCAGGGACAGCTTCAGCAGGCGGGCGTGGTGGGCCTGTTCATGCCGGTGCGCGAGGCGGACCTCGCGCCGGACCGTCTGGACCGCGCCGGCCGCGACCCGGGCGAGGAACCGTGTGCGCGAGTCCCCGCTCTCCACCGCCTGCCCCCGCAGGAAGCCGAAGACGGCTTCCAGGAGGGCGTCGGCGCCGGGCGCGTCGTGCGGTGGCGCCGTGACGCCGGCGGGCTCGTCGTCCAGGCAGTCGGCCACCGTCACCGGCTGGGCGAGTCCCAGCGCCAGCAGGATGTCCCACTCCTGCTCACAGACCTTCCGGCCCAGCACGGCCAGCTCCACGGAAGGGTCGGCCCCGGACAGGAACCGTTCGGCCTGGCGTCGGCAGAGCACGGCCCAGCGGACCGTCCCGTACACCTCCCACCAGCGCAGCCGCTCCGCGTCGGGACGCTGTCCGGACACCTCCGCATACCCGTCCAGAAGCTCGTCGCGCGATCCGAACCCGCCGGCCGGATACGGCGAACCGAACCGCCAGGCCTTCACGCACAACCAGCCGAGATCCTCCAACGGGTCGCCCACGTGGGCCAGTTCCCAGTCCAGGACCCCGCTCACCCCGTCGGGGACGACCATGATGTTGCCGTTGCGGAAGTCGCCGTGCACGAGGGACGGTGCCACGGGCCCCGGACGATGCTCGTCCAGCCAGCGGAGCCCCAGCTCGACTGCCGGGCGAGGATCGCCCAACTCCATGTACATAGACCGCAGTTCGGCCAGAACGTCGGGTCGCGGAAGGTCCGGTACCGCCGTCACGTCCGCTTGGTGGATCCGCGCCGCGATCCGCCCCAGCTCCCGTGCCAGAGCGGGCCGTACGGCCGCGAACCGGTCGTCACGCAACAGCTTGCGCGGGATCGTCTCACCGTCGAGCCGCTCCATCACCATGTACGCACGCCCGAACGGCCCATCGGTCCCGTGCGCCACGACCTCGGGCACCATCACGCCCACAGATGCCGCAGCGGCCAGCACGGCCGCCTCCAGAGCCATCACATCGGGCCGGGGCCGCTCCGGCGCATCGCAGCGCAGCACCAGCGACACCGGCACCCCGCCGTCCGGCACAGCCTCCAACGACCAGGTGTGCCGGCTGGCGCCGCCCGAGAGGCGGGTCAGCCGCCGGATCGCGGGTGCCGCTCCCCAGACATCCGCCAGCACGGCGCGCAGGCCCGCCTCGACGGCACTCGACGCGCTCACGCCGGAAGCCCCGCCCACGGCACCTCCTCACCGATGTCTCCCTTGAGCAGCCGCCGGGCCACCACCATGCGGTGCACCTCGTCCGGACCGTCGTAGATCCGCGCGTACCGCGCCGACCGGTACATCCGCTCCAGCGGTGTGTCCTCCGTGACGCCCATCGCGCCGTGCACCTGGATCGCCCGGTCGATCACGTTGTGCAGCATCCGCGCACCCCAGAACTTGACCATGCTGATCTCGAGCTTGGCCCTCCCGTCCTGGTCGTAGCGGCGTGCCGCGTCCAGCGTCATCAGCCGCGCCGCGTGTATCTCGGCAGCGGACTCGGCGACGTACCGTCGGATCTCCCCCTTCTCGGAGAGCAACGAGCCGTGCGCGGTGCGAGCCTTGGCGCGCCCGCACATCAACTCGAACGCTCGCTGCGCCTGTCCCAGCCAGCGCATCGCGTGGAAGATCCGACCGGGGCCCAGCCGTTGCTGTGCCACCGTGAGCCCCGCGCCCCGCTCGCCGAGCAGGTACGCGGCGGGCACCCGCACATCGGTCAGCCGCAGCTCGCAATGGTCCCCGTGGTTCGAGCCCATCGTCTTCACGGCCCGCACGATCGTCAGCCCGGGTGTGCCGGCCGGGACGAGGATCGCCGAGATCGAGCGGTGCGGGCCGGCGTCCGGGTCGGTCACGGCGAACACGGTGGTGAAGGCCGCGTGATGGGCGCCCGTCGTGAACCACTTGTGGCCGTTGATCACCCACTCGTCGCCGTCCAGGACCGCGGTCGTGCGGATACGTGTCGGATCCGAGCCCGCCACCTCGGGCTCCGTCATGGCGACACTCGGTCGGATGTCGCCCGCCACCAGTGGCAGCAGCCACCGCTCGCGCTGCTCGTGCGACGCGTAGCGGTCCAGCATGATCGAGTCCTGCATCGAGAGCGTCCCGACGGCGTGCTGGCCGTAATCGGAGCGGCCGATGATCTCGTTGACCAGCGCGAAGTCGTACAGGCTCAGACCACCTCCGCCCAGTTCCCTCGGGTGCCCGAGCGCCCACAGGCCCGCGTCCTTGGCGCGCGTCCGCAACCCGGTCATCACCTCGGTCGCGACCGGACCACCCGCATCCAGCACGCGTTCGACCGGGATGACCTCGCCGTCGATGAAGTCCCGCATGCGGGCGCGCAGATGGCGCAGATCCTCTGACATCCAGCACCGTCCCAATGAGTCGATCGTTCGTTCAATTCTTGCCTTCGAGTCGGAGGCTACGAGCCTGCCGCGACCAGGTCAATATCGGCATCCCGCTCCCTTGCTCGCCGCTGGACAAAGAGTTTAACGTTCGTTCGATTCGTGACAGTGGAGTCATTCATCCTGAACGGAGCAACCACACGTGACCGCGACACCCGTCACCGCATCACCCCTCCAGGAGCTCGGCGCGGCACGCCGCCTCTCCTTGGGTGCCCAGCTGGCCCGGGCGGCGGGCCGCCACCCGGACAGGCCCGTCTTCCGTTTCCAGGGCCGGGAGCTGACCCTCGGCGCGTTCGACCGACGGGTGAACCAGCTGGCCCGCGTCCTCGCCGCGCGCGGCGTCGTCCCCGGCGACCGGGTCGCGGTCGTCATGCACAACCGCCTCGAAGTCATGGAGGCGTACTTCGCCGTCGTGCGCCTCGGCGCGATCGCGGTACCCGTGAACTTCCGGCTGGTGGCCGCCGAGATCGCGTTCGTGCTGTCCGACTGCGGCGCGGGCGCGGTGCTCACGGACGGCAGGCTCGCACCCGCCGTCGCCGCGGCGCTGGAGATCCTCGGGCCGGACGGCCTCCCGGTGCTCGTCTGCGAAGACGACGGAGGTGCCGCCCCGCCGCCGGGCGCCGAGTCCTACGCGCAGGCACTCGCGACGATGCCGGACACCCCGGTCGTCGTTGACGTCCCGGAGTCCGAGCCCGCCTTCATCATGTACACCTCGGGTACGACCGGCCGTCCCAAGGGCGCCGTCCTCACGCACCTGAACCTCGTCGCGAACACCCTCAACTCCCTCGAAGTACAGCCGATCAGGGCGGAGGAGCGCGGCCTGGCGTCCGTCCCGCTGTTCCACATCGCAGGCCTGACGACCTGCGTGAACCACTTCCTCGCCGGCGCCTGCGTCGTGATCGGGGAGAGCGGCGGCTTCGACGCGGAAGAGATGCTCGGCCTGCTGGAACGGGAGCGCATCAACGGCTGTTTCTTCGTTCCCGCGCAGTGGCAGGCACTGTGCGCCCATCCGGAGGTGAAGGAGCGCGACCTCGCCCTGACCCGGATCAGCTGGGGTGCCGCGCCGGCCACCCCCGCCCTGCTGCGGACCCTGGCGGACACCTTCCCCGGGGTCCGCGTCATCTCCACGTTCGGGCAGACGGAGATGAGTCCCGTCACCACCGCCCTCGGCCATGAGGACGCCCTGCGCAAGCTGGGCTCCGTCGGGCGCCCCGTCGCGCGCGTCGACGTACGGATCGTGGACGAGGACATGCGGGACGTCGCTCCCGGGGAGGTCGGTGAGATCGTGTACCGAGGGCCGACGCTGATGCGCGAGTACTGGAACCGGCCGGATGCGACCGCCGAGGCGTTCGAGGGCGGCTGGTTCCACTCGGGCGACCTGTGCCGGCGCGACGACGAGGGATTCATCTACGTCGTCGACCGCAAGAAGGACATGATCATCTCCGGCGGTGAGAACGTCTACTCCGCCGAGGTCGAGGCGGCCGTCGCCGAACACCCCGACGTCGCCGAGGTCGCGGTCGTCGGCGTACCGCACGAGAAGTGGGGCGAGACCCCACGGGCGTACGTGGTGCCACGCGACCCGGCGGCGCCGCCCGGGGAAGCGGACATCATCGAGCACTGTCGCGGGCGGCTCGCTTCGTACAAGAAGCCCACGAGCGTGGTGTGCGTACGGGCGCTGCCGCGCAACGCGTCCGGGAAGGTCGAGAAGAGCCGTCTGAAGGAGCGGTTCGACGGCTGAACCGGATCGTGGCACGGCGGTGGCCCGACTCCCGGGAACGCGGAGTCGGGCCATTGTGCCGAGTGGGGGTCAGCGCGGGGCGGCGAGCCCCGCCGCGTCCCGCTCGGGGTCGGTGAGCAGCGCCGAGACGGCCGCGCCCGTCATGACCAGGACGCCGATCACCAGGAACCCGTGCGAGTACCCGGCCGCCGCGGTCGACGCGGAATCGACCAGGCCGCCGAGGAGCAAGGGAGCGATGATCCCGCCGAGGCTGTAGAGGGCGACGACCACGCCCATGACCGTGCCGCGCTGCCGGGCCGGCACGACGTCCGATACGGCCGCGAACGCGATGCCGTAGCCGGCGCTGGTGAGCGACGCCCCGACCACCAGCAGCAGCAACTGCGCGACACCCCGGTCGAGCAGGGCGAACCCGACCGTGCTCAGCCCGCCGACGCCCGCGAGAGCCGCTGCGAACAGGCAGCGCGCCACCCGGCTGGAGGCCCCGCGCCGCGACATCCTCGCCGAGGCGAGTCCGACGAGGATCTGGAAGAGAGCGGCCGCCGCGTACGGCAGCGCGACGAGCGTGCCGGACTGCCTCGCGCTGTACCCCAGGCCTTCTCGCAGATACAGCGGCAGCCAGCTGACCTTCACCGCGATGCTCCAGTACGAGGTGAAGAACAGCACCAGCAGGCCTATGACCGTGCGGGTGCCGAGCAGTCTGCGCAGTGGAACGTGCGCGGGCAGTGCCGCTCCGGCCTGCTCCGTCGTGGCACGCTCGGTGCTCATCGGTCCTTCGCCGCCGCTGAAGACCCAGGTCAGGACCCAGGCGATGCCGGCCACACAGAGCACCGTGAACGGTGCGTGCCAGTCGAAGCGCAGCATCACCCAGGTCAGGGCGGGGGAAGCGATCAGCGGCCCGAACCCGGCACCGGCCACGACGATCGACGTCGGCAGGGCGCGCTTCTCGGGTGCGTACCAGCTGTGGGTGACGGCGGTGGCCATCGCCGTCGCGGGCCCCTCGGCGAAGCCGAGCAGGACGCGGCAGGTGATGAGGAGCCCGAACCCGACGCTGCCGGTCATGGGCGCGAGGCTGATGGCCCACAACAGCCCGGCACCCGCCAGCAGCCAACGCGCCTTGACCCGCCCCATCAGCAGGCCGCCGAGCACCGATCCGACGGCGAGGAGCCAGTAGAAGCTGCTCTGTACGAGCCCGAACCGCTCCTTGCTGAGGCCGAGGTCGTGGATCAGGTCGACACCCGCGAGGCCGATCACGACCTTGTCGGCGTAGTTGATGAGCATGAAGCAGAACAACAGTCCCACCACAAAGGCGGCCCTGCGCTTCGTGGGGGCGACCGTGGTCGAGTCACTGTGCGGCTCGACCACGGCCGACGGGGCGCTTCGGGGCATGCGGGACCTCCGGAGGGTCGCGGAACGCTGGGAGACGTGAAGCAGGGGGCCAAGAATTGGTCGAACGTTAACTACATGAGGCGTAGCTCACAAGAGTGTGGGCGAGACGATCTCTTCCTATTGGCGCAATTAGGGACATAGTGGAGTGGTGGGTCGTGGTCAACCCGCACGACTTGAACGATTGTTCTGGGAATGGTCGCTGGTCAGACGCTGCCTGGACGAAGGAATCCTGGCTAGGCATGGCTCGCGGCGGTACGATGGCGGCGCGTCGCCAGTTGTACGACTGTTCAGTCACGGAGTGAGCTGAGCTGCTGAGAAGATCGGAGCACCGTGTCCACGCGACCCGCAGGTCACAAGGCCATCATCGAGGCCGCCCGCGAGGAGTTCTCCGAGCAGGGGTACAGCGCGACGTCGATCCGGAACATCGCCAAGCGGGCCGGGGTCAGCCTCTCCGCGCTGTATTACTACTACAAGGGCAAGCAGGAGCTCCTCGTCGCGATCCTGGACGAGGGGCTCGACGCCTACTTCGATGCCTGCGAAGCCGCTCTGCAGGAGGCGGGCGACGACCCGGCCGAACAGCTGGAAGCACTGGTCGCCGCCACCGTCCGGTTCCGTATCGAGCACCCCGTCAAGAGCAGCATCGTGCTCACCGAGGGGCGCAGCCTGGAGCCGGAACCCCTCGCCCGCTACCGCAAGAACGAGGAGCGCGGCACCCAGCAGTTCCGTGAGGTGATCGAACGGGGTATGGACGACGGCGTGTTCCTGACGCCCTATCCGGACGACGCCCGTCGCGCCGTCATCGCCATGTGCAACGCCATCGCGCAGTGGTACCGGCCCGACGGCGAGGTGACCCCTGAGGAGCTCGTCGAGCGTTACGTGTCGCTGGCGCTGACCGTGGTGGAGTACCGGCCGCGCTCCGTGCGCAAGGCCGTGCGCAGGTAGCCGCGATAAGAGCTCGTTACAGAATGAGCCGTTCGTGACCGGCCGGGTTTCCGGCTCCGTCCCTCTTTCCCGGGCGCGGCAACCTACCCATCGTCGACCGTTAGAGGGCGTCCGAAAAGCCTGTCAGCGGGCAAGTTGCCTGGTAGCCGGGGTGGTGTCGCACTTTCGGGGGCTGGGGTGTGCGGGCTGCGTACCCGTTACTCGACGGATCTGTCCGATCCGGAGTGGGAGATCCTCCGTCCGCTGGTTCCGGCGGTCAAGTCCGGTGGTCGGCCGGCGAAACACACCCGGCGGGAGATCCTCGACGCGCTGGCGTACTGGCTGCGGGCCGGCTGCGCCTGGAGGCTGCTGCCGCATGACCTGCCGCCGTGGCAGACCGTCTACCACTACTGGCGGCGATGGCAGCAAGAAGGCGTGTGGGAGCGGATGCTGACAGCGCTGCGCGAGCACGAACGCGTGCAGCTCGGCCGGGATCCCACGCCCG
>NZ_JBVJMD010000072.1:0-32992 GCF_055584385.1 Streptomyces sp. NPDC104096 | reverse complement strand
TCCTGCACACCTACAACCACCACCGCTGCCACACCGCACTCGGCGGCCAGCCACCCATCAGCCGTGTGAACAACCCTGCGGGTCAATACACCTAGGGGCGGCGGGACCGTCACGGCCGGGCGGCGGCCGCCCTGGCCGGCCGTTCGGCCGTGACCAGCCGGGCGCGCGGACTGCCGTCGTGCCGTCGCCCGAACTCGGGCAGCGGCTGGAGGCTCATGCGCAGCCCGGCGCCCGCCAGCTCCTGCCGCACCCGGCCGAGCCCGAAGGCGCGGTAGTACATGACGAACGGCGGCCGCCACACCGCGTTGCGCACCCGCATCGCCGCGTCGAAACCCGCCAGCGTCCAGAACGCCGGGGACGACGGGCGCGGCGGGGCGACCACGGGGAACACGAAGCGCCCGCCGGGCCGCAGCACGGAGTGGACCTGGGCGAACAGGCCCGGCAGCTCATGGGGCAGGAAGTGGCCGAACGCCCCGAAGCTCACCACCAGGTCGAAGGCGGGGCCGAACGGCAGGGCGCGGGCGTCGGCCCGCACCCAGGAGACCCGCGGCCCCGCCCCCGCGGTGCGCCCGCGGGCCCGAGCGAGCATCCCCGCGCTGAAGTCGAGGCCGGTGACACTCCGGCGGCACACCCGGGACAGCACGTCCACCCCGGCGCCCGTGCCGCAGCACAGGTCGAGGCCGTCGTCCACGGGACCGTCCCACTCCAGTGCGGCCGCCACCGCGTCGAGCACGGAGTCCGGGGTGCGGAACGGGGTGTGGTCGAACTTGGGGGCGAGCAGGTCGTAGCCGTGCTCGACGGAGGACAGCGCCTGGACGGCGAGCTCTCGCAGACTGGGGCCTTCGGGGCTGAACATCCCGATCAGCGTAGAGGAACCGGGCCGTGGACACGCTGACGACCGGTGACTACTCTGACCCACCAATACTCAACTAATTGACTATGAGGTGATCCGATGCGCGCGTTCCGCGAGGCGGTCGAGGCCGGCGATCTCGACGCCGTGGAGGCACTGCTGGCCGAGGACGTCGTCTTCAGCAGCCCGGCGGTGTTCAAGCCGTACCAGGGCAAGGCGGTCACCGCGGCGATCCTGCGTACCGTGGCCGGTGTCTTCGAGGACTTCCGCTACGACCGTGAGCTGACGTCGGCCGACGGCCGTGACCACGCATTGGTCTTCACCGCGCGGGTCGACGACCGCGAGCTGAGCGGCTGCGACTTCATCCATGTCGACGAGGACGGTCTGATCGACGCGCTCACGGTCATGGTGCGCCCGATGTCCGGTCTCCAGGCCCTCGCGGCGGCCATGGGCGCGCAGTTCGACCGGATCACGAAGGAGGCGGAGGCGCGCTCCGTCTGACGCAGCGCGCCTCCGCCGGCTCTCAGCCCACCGTGAGCGTGATGGCTCCGGTGCGGGTCGTGCCGGGTTCGAGGACCGTGGCGGCGCCGTCGACCGTCACGGTCAGCCGCTTCCCGCGCGGCGCCCGCACGGCCGCGTCGGCGGCGAGGGCGATCGAGGTCAGGTGCGAGGTGCCGGTGACGGTCCAGACCGAGCCGCTGTTCAGCCGGACGACGGCGCCGTTGTTGACGGCGGCCCCCACGGTGTTGGTGACGACGCCCAGTTCCTGGAAGTTCGCCGCGTCGATGGTGGACACCCGGTGCCTGGCCTCGGACGCGGAGATCACGCCCTCCACCGTCGAGCCCTCGAAGGTGAGGACCGTGTTCTTGCCCCTGCGCACACCGTTGCAGAAGTCGCCGCGCAGCGCGATGGCGGTGAAGGTGGCGGCCCCGTCGGTGGGATGGGCCGCAGTGACGTCGAAGCCGGTGTCCTTCGCCGGGCCGCCGGCCGGTTCGGTGTAGACGCCGACGTTCATCATCCTGCCGCCCACGTCGACCGGGCCCGGGTCGTCCAGCTCGATCATCTGGAGGATGATCCCGTCGCGCGGTTCGAGCCGGGCGCCCTTCGAGCCGTCGACGGAGACGGCGGTCCGCTGGCCCTTGTCGAGGAAGGTGGCCCGCTCGGACTCGATCACCGTGCCGCCGTCCAGGGTGAGCGTGCCCGCGCCGAAGAACATGTGGCCGAAGTGCCCGGACCGCACGACCGTGTTGCGCACCGGCAGGGCCGCCAGTTCGGCCTTCGACAGACCGAGGCCCAGCTCCGTGTCGAGCGCGGCGACCGCCTTACGGGTGCTGTCGCCGTAGTGCACGACCGCGGCGGGCCCGGCGATGATGGTGGCGTAGCTGCCGACGTCGAAGCGCGAGCCGAGGACCCGTACGGTCGCGTCGCCGATGGCGTAGGTGCCGTAGCCGGTGAAGTCGCAACGACCGTTGCCGGTCAGGGAGATGGTCGGCCGCTGGAGCGTGTGGGCGGCGTCCTTCACGTGCACGGCGTCTAAGCGCTCGCCGGTGGAGGTGACGGACACCCCGCGCGCGCGGGTGTCCGTCATCCGGCCGCCGCGCACGGCCGTGAGGACGGACCGGTCCTGGTCGACGCCGATGTACAGCGCCTGGCGGAAGGGGCCAGGGGGCCGCGGAGGCGGCGGCCGCGGCCCGGGAGGGCGCGGCGGTGATCGCGACCGATGTCCTGGACGAGCCCGGGAGAAGCTGGCGGCGGCCCTGCGCGCCGAGGGCCTCGAGGTGGCCTACCGGCACCTGGACGTGGCGTCGGAGCGGGACCGGGCGGCGCTGGCCGCCTCCCTCGACCGGGTGCACGGGCTGGTGGACAACGCGGGCATCCCGATGTGGGCCCGGCTCGGCGAGGTCGAACTCGCCGACTTCAACCGGGCGTTCGCGGTGAACTGCGCGGGCGCGCTGCTGGGCATCCAGGCGCTGGCCCCGCTGATGCCGGCCGGGGCGTCGATCGTGAACGTGGGCTCGGTGGCGGGCCTGACGGCGCATCACGCGGTCGCGTACACGGCCAGCAAGTGGGCGCTGCGGGGCCTGTCGCGGGTGGCCGCGCTGGAGCTGGTCCCGCGCGGGATCCGCACGAACGTCGTCCATCCCGGCTACATCGAGACGCCGTTGATGGCGTCCGCGAACCCGGTGTTCGTGCGCGCCCATGTGTCCATGACACCGCAGGGCCGGGCGGGCACCGTGGACGAGGTGGCGCCGCTGGTCGTCTACCTGCTCTCCGACGAGGCGTCGTACGTCAACGGCGCCGAGATCACGGTGGACGGCGGCTACGCGGCGCACGGCGGGGTGCGGGCGATCACGAACGCGCTGGACGGGACCGACGGCTGAGCCGTCGGCCCGCCCGCCGCCGCGGGTCCCGGAGGTCTCGCACCGCGGGTGTCACGCCGGGCGGCACTCGGCGAGCCGCCGCTCCAGGAACCGGCGCTCCGCCGCGTTGCGTACGAGCTCCAGCGCCCGCTCGTACGCCTCGGCGGCCTCCCGCGGGCGCCCGGCGCGGCGCAGCAGGTCGGCGCGGGTGGCCGCGAGCAGGTGGTAGTCCGTCAGTTCGCCCGCCCGCTCCAGTTCGGCGACCAGCTCCAGGCCCCGGTCCGGGCCGTCGGCCATGCCGACGGCGAACGCGCGGTTGAGCCGGACCACGGGGGTGGGCACCTGGCGCAGCAGTTCGCCGTACAGGCCGGCGATGTCGGCCCAGTCGGTCTCGGCGGCGGTGGCCGCGGTGGTGTGGCAGGCCGCGATGGCCGCCTGGACCTGGTACGGGCCGGGGCGGCCCCGGCGCAGGGCGCTCTCCAGGAAGCGTGCGCCCTCCTCGGCGGCCGCCCGGTCCCATCGGGTGCGGTCCTGGTCCTCCGGGCCGACCGGGTCGCCGACCGCGTCCACCCGGGTGGCCCGGCGGGCGTGGTGCAGCAGCAGGAGGGCGAGCAGGCCGAGCACCTCGGGCTCGTCGGGCATGAGCCGGGCCAGCAGCCGGGCCAGCCGGATCGCCTCCGCGCACAGGTCGGTGCGGACCAGGTCGGTGCCTTCGGTCGCCGCGTAGCCCTCGTTGAAGAGCAGGTAGAGCACGCCGAGGACGCCGGTGGTGCGTTCGGGCAGCAGATGCGCGGGCGGCACCCGGTACGGGATGCCCGCGTTCCGGATCTTGCGTTTGGCCCGGACCAGGCGCTGCGCCATCGTCGCCTCCGGGACGAGGAAGGCGCGGGCGATCTCCGCCGTGGTGAGTCCCGCGAGGGTGCGCAGGGTCAGGGCCACCCGGGCCTCGATCGGCAGGGCCGGGTGGCAGCAGGTGAAGACCAGCCGCAGCCGGTCGTCGGTGACCCCGCTGCCCTCGTCGGGGTCCTCGGGGCCGTACGGGTCGTCGGTGCGCGCGAGCACGGCCAGCTCCTTCACCTTCTGCGCCCCGACCGCCTCCCGGCGCAGCACGTCGAGGGCGCGGTTGCGGGCGGTGGTGGTCAGCCAGGCGCCGGGGCGGCGCGGCACACCGTCGCGCCGCCACCGGTCCAGGGCCTGGGCGAAGGCGTCCTGGGCGCACTCCTCGGCGAGGTCCCAGTCGCCGGTCAGCCGGATGAGTCCGGCGACGACCTGGCCCCATTCCTCGCGGAAGGCGGCGGCGACCGCCTCCGCGACGTCCTGGTCCGTCACTCCCACACCGGCCGCACCTCCACCGCCGCGCCGCCGCACGCCCGGGAGTGCGCGGCGGCGAGGGCGATGGCCTCGTCGAGGTCGGCGGCTTCGACGAGGTCGAGCCCTGCGACGTACCCGGCCGGTCCGCGGTCCGGGACCGGGCCGTCGCCGGGGTCCGGGACCGGGCCGTCGCCGGGGTCCGGGACCGGGCCGTCGCCACGGGACGGCAACAGGCGGTCGCCACGGGACGGCAGCAGGCCGTCGCCGAAGTCCGGGCACGGGCCGTCGCCGAAGTCCGGGCACGGGCCGTCGTCGAGCAGGATCTCGTCGGCCTCGACGCGCACGGTGGTGGCGTCGGCGGCCGGGCGCAGCCAGACGCCGCCGCGCATCCGGCCGGGCCCGGCCCCCTCGGCGTCGGCCGACCGCGCGCGGACCAGCAGCGCGTATCTCACGACCCGCCGTCCGCGGGGGCCGAGACGTGCTCGTGGGCGATCAGCCAGCGCTCGCCGACGGCGCGGTAGCCGGTGGTCACGTGCAGGGTCCGGTCCAGCGGGGTGCCGTGGGCGCGGTCGGCGCGGATCCGGACCAGGGCGTGGGCGAAGGCGACGCTCTCGTCGACGCGCAGGCGGAAGGAGAGCACCTCGCGGCGCACCGGGCCGACGAGGTCCGCGTAGGCGGCCTGCTGGGTCTTGCGCAGGGCCTCGGTGTCGAGGGGACTCGGCCCGCCGTCCGGCAGGACGATCCCGGCGTCGGCCGTGTAGCAGGCCAGGGCCCGGTCGACGTCCCGCTCCCGGGCGGCCTCGGTCAGTTCGGCGTCGAGGCGGCGGATCGCGCCCTCGGGGTCCTCGTCCGCCCAGTAGGGGCGTACCTCCATGACTCCGACGGTGGCCACCGGGTGCTTCGCGGCGGCCTCGACCGCCTCCTCCAGGCTGTCGCACTCCAGGACGTCGTAACCGGCGACGTACTCCTTCGTCTCGGCGAACGGGCCGTCGGTGCGCAGCACTTCGCCGCCGCGCACGCGCACGGTCACCGCGTCCGCGGGGGCGGCGAGGCGATGGCCGTGCAGGCGTACGCCGCGTTCGGCGCCGAGTTCCTCGACCCAGGGTTCGACGGGTGCCATGTCCGAGGCGTCGGCGGTGTCGTCCCCGCACACCAGCAGCATGTACTTCATGGTTCCTCCCGGTACTCACGAGCTTCCTACACCCCACCGACGAACGGCACCTCGCCGTATCGACACCCGGGGCAAGAAAAAAATGCGGGAGGCGGGGTCCACGGTCCCCGGCCTCCCGCCGCCGACAGCGCTCGCGGCGCGGCGCTCAGGCGGACGCGGGCTGCACCACCGCCCCCGCCACCACCCGGGTCGCGCTCCTGCGCACCAGCAGGAGGGTGACCAGCGCGCCGAGCAGGGAGGCGCAGCCGCAGATCACCACGCCGAGGGCCATGCCGTGGCCGAGGGCGCTCCGGGTGGCGGCCCGGGCGCTGTCGCTGCCCGCGTTGACGACGGCGAGCGGTCCGGCGGCCGCCTCCCTGCCCGCGTCGGCGCCGCTGGGCTTGCCGACCAGCGCGGAGGACGCGGCGCTCATCGCGATGGTGCTGATGACGGCCGGTCCGGGGCCCTGGCCGAACTCGCGGCGTTGACGAAGGCGGCCTCGTCGCCGCAGAGGAAGGCCGCCGCCCGCGCGATGTCCTCGGCCTCGCCGACCCCGCCGGCCGGGATCCGCGCCTCCGACTGTTCCCTCGGACCGTCCGGATCGTCCGGATCGTCCAGGAAGGGAGCGGTCGCCGGGGTGCGGGTCATGCCGGGGCGATGGTGTCGATCCGGGTGGAGTGCGGGGCGCCGGCCGCGCACAGGTGCTTGCTCATCGCCAGCATCCCGTCCTTGGCGGCGCCGTGCGGCACCATCGGCATGAAGGGCGGCCTCGATGGACAGATCCACCGGTGCCAGGGAGCTCATAACTCCCCCGGCCTTCCGGACGAGTCCGACGGTTTCCGCCGCGCCGTCCGCGTCGATGTCACAGCCGAATACGCGGGCGCCCTCCGCCGCGAATATCAGGGCCGCCGCTCTTCCCGTTCCGGCTCCCGTGCCGCTGATGAAGGCGATTTTCCCGTCCAGTCGACCCATGATCGGTGCAGTCCCTTGTCCCGTGCCACCGGAGTGCGGTGGTGGCAGCGCAGGGAGGGCTTTTGGCCGGAACAAGAAATCCGTCGTCGAAGGGCCATCACCCGTTCGTATGGCTGGTACGGCCGGCCTCCGGCATGACGGGCCCCGCCGGTTCACAGCAGTCCGCGCAGCACCTCGGCGAAGCCCTTGGGGTGGGTGATGTTGCCGTTGTGGCCGCCGGGGAAGTGGACGAGTCCGGTGCCGAGTCCGGCGGAGAGTTCCTCGGCGCAGCGGTAGTCGAAGACCGTGCGCGGGGTGGTGAGTCCGGCCCCGGGCACGATGCGGACGGGACCGTTCTTCAGGGCGGCCAGTTCGTCGGCGGTGAGTTCGGCGTGCCGCATGGTCAGGGCGTCGTGCTCGACGAAGAAGCGGAAGTCGGCTTCGCGCGAGGCGTCCAACGGGGCGAGGCGGGCGCCGGGTTCGGTCTCCTGGCGGGCGGGGTCGATGCCGAGCAGTTCGCCGATCCGGCGCACCCCGGCGAGCCAGCCGTCGCGCTGGAAGACCGTGCGCATCTCGTCCAACTCGTGGTGCGTGCGCCGTCGTTCGGCGTGCGGGAGCAGTCCGGGAATGGCGGGTTCGTGGGCGACGAGCAGGGACAGCCGGTCGGGGTGGCGCCGGGCGAGGCGCAGCCCGATGACCGCCCCCATGCTGCATCCCAGCATCCGGGCCGGTTCGTCGGTGAGGTGGGCGAGCAGTCGGTGCACGTCGTCGACGTGCTCGCCGAGGGTGGCGCCGCGCGCGGGATCGTCGAGGACGCTGCGGGACAGGCCGCGGCGGTCGTACGTCACCACGGTGTGGCGGTCGACGAGGTGGTCGACCATGGCGTCACTGCGGTTGGCGTCGCCCTCGCCGCTCTGGGAGACGAGCAACAGCGGTCCGCTGCCGCGGACTTCGTAGTGGAGGGTGGCGCCGGGGACGGTCAGGGCGGCCTTGCGGACGGCGTTCATGACGGACTCCTTCGTCGTGGTGACACCCCGGGTCGTCGAGGCGACACTTGGAAGATAATCCATCTTTTCTGATGCATCAAGAGTGATGCATCTCGATCGATACATCAGCCCTGATGTAATCTGGGCCCATGAACGGAGTGGAACTGTTCCTGCTCGGCCGCACCCTGATGAAGATCGGCGAAGAGGCCATCCCCACCGAGGGGCTGGAGGACCACGCCACCAGCACCCGGTCGATGCTGGTCGTGATGCTCGACGTGTACGCCCACCCGGACACCACCGTCGGTGAGATCGCGGCCCGTACGGGCCTGCCGCAGAGCGCGGTCTCCGGCTGCGCGGCCCGCCTCAGGGAGACCGGGTCGGTGCTCGCCACGCCCGACCCCGCCGACCGCAGGCGCACCCTGCTGCGCCAGAACCCGGAGGTCTCCGGCCGTCGCGCGGAGGTCGCGGCCACACCGGTCGACGGGGCGCTCGGCGCCGCGCTCGGCACCGAGGACGCCGAGGAGATCACGCGGACGGTGGCCCTGCTGGAGCAGCTCGCCGCACGGCTGTCACCCGGGATCCCCGGCCGCCCGCGCTGAGCCCGCCTGCGGGCGGGCGCGCCGGCCGTCGGGCGCACTGCCCGTCGGGCCCACCGACCGGGTCAGGCCCACCCTCTGCGGGCGGCGATCCAGCCGAGCTGTATGCGGCTCTCCGCCCCCGCCTTGAGCATCAGTTCACCGATACGGCGCTGCACCGTGCGCCGGGAGACGCCGAGCTGTCCCGCGGCGGCCTGGTCGGTGAGACCGGCGAGGACGAGGGCGAGGACACGGGCGTCCATCTCGTCCAGGCCGTCGGGGCGGGCCTCGGTGACACCACCGCCGTCCACCGTGTTCGGGGACAGCGGATAGGCCCGCTCCCAGGCGAGTTCGAAGTAGGCGATCAGGGCCTCCAGCATCCCGGAGTGGTGCACCAGGACCGAGGCGGGGGCGGTGCGGCGGCCGGGCAGCAGCGGGAGCATGGCCAGCTCGCGGTCGGCGATCATGAACTTCACCGGGACCGACTCGGCGACGCTGACCTGCTGGCCGGCCGCCAGGGCGGCCAGGGCCTCGCCGACCATGCCGGGCTGGCCGAGCATGTCGCGCTGCACGATGGTGCGGTAGAGCACACCGCGGCGCACCCCGGCGTGTTCGGCGGTGTTGTGCTCCCGTCGCACGACGGTGGTCTCGGGCACCATCATGGCCCGGATCTCGTGCCGTGCGGACTCCTGGAGCTGCATGAAGCGGTGCCGTACCGCGCCGGGGTCGGTGATGACCTCGACGATGCTGCCGCCGGACGCCGCGTTGCGGTACTCCTCGGTGAGCGCGAGCAGCGCCTCCTCGGCGGCCCGCAGGTCGTCGCGGCGCTGCCGCAGGGTGCCGCCGAGAGCGACGGCCGGGGGCGCGGCGGTGAAGACCGTGGCCGGTCCGGGCTCGCCGTCGGCGGCGTCCGTGGCCGCCGCGGCCAGGCCGCGGCCGGCCAGCGCGGTGAGCAGCTTCAGCGTCTCGCCGGACGCGCGGCCGGTCTCGTCCGCGAGTCGGTCGGCGGTGGCGCCGGTCCGCGACACCAGGAGACGGTAGATCTCCTCCTCGGCCGGGCCGAGCCCGAGCACCGAGAGCACGGGACCTCCTCGTGGTCGGTGAAGTCCCCACGAGAATACGGAGGCTGTCGGTCCGTCAGTCACCGGGGGTGACCCGGCGAGGATTCGACAGCCTCCGACTCCGGCCTGTGGACGCCTACTTCAGACCGTAGGCGCGGATCACCTCCTGGCTGATGCGGTTGCCCGCGTCGTCCCAGCCCTCGGCCCTCAGCGACACGAAGCCGTGGTGCGGGGCGTCGTAACAGGCGGTCCAGGTACCGGACTTGCCGGTGACCTTGACCGGCTTCCAGGTCACGCCGTCGTCGTACGACACCGACAGCGTCGCGCCCTGGATCTTCCCGGCGCCGGCCGCGTCCTCGATGTGACGCGGGGTGAGCCGGAGCGTCTGGCGGCCGCCACGAGCGTCGCCCGCCAGGTCGGTGTCCACGCCGTAGTCCATCTGGAGCACGGCCATCCGGTCGATCACGGTCGGGTCGGTGACCGGGTCGGACTTGACCTGCCACACCGTGTGGGTGCGGGGGGACAGCCGGTAGGTGTCCGCGTCGCGCTCGGCGGTGAGGTCGAAGGTGTAGACCGACGGGACCGTCGGCAGGGAGCTGAACGTGGCGGCCTGCGAGGTGCTGGTCTTGCGCAGGACGCCGTCCTGGTAGACCTTCAGGCTGATCGTGTCGCCGTCCTGCATCACGCCGGCGTGCTGTCCCGCACCGCTGTCGGCCCAGGGCTGCACGTTGAACGCCACCTGGGTCTTCTGGCGCTGCGACCACCAGTACGTACCGCCGTTGGCGGGGCGCGTCACCGGCCCGAAGAAGTCGCGGACCTGCCGGGAGCCCGGCTGGTACTGGTTCCGCACGCTCTGCGAGGACAGCGTGAACTCCGGTCCGGTGGCCAGCGTCTCCACCCACCGGGTGCCCGGCTCGGCCGAGACGTAGTCGACACGGGTGCCGGGGACGTCCAGACGCTGAAGGTACCCGGAGCCGTACTTGCGGTACGGGCGGAAGTTCGACCGGTACTCGCCGCTGGGCGTGGTGGTGGTGCCGTGGAACCGCATGTCGATCGTGGCCAGGTCGGAAGGACGCGGCCGGTAGGTCAGCCCGGTGGACGGGATCTGGTCCGGGTGGGCGTCGGAGAGGTCGTACACGTACGGGGAGTTGGGCACGCCCTCGACGTCCAGCCGGCCCCGGCCGCGCTTGGCGTCGGCGATCAGGGCCGCGCCGTCGCGCGCGGTCAGGGAGAACACGGGTACGGCGCTGTAGTCGCCGGTCGCTGTGCCGACGTACTCCAGCAGCTTGCCGGGCTGGTCGTTGACCACGATCAGCAGCGCGGCCCCGGCGTCGGCCGCGGCCTGCGCCCGGTCGGCGGCGGAGACGACGTCCGAGCGGGTCACCAGCGCCACCTTGCCCTTGGCGCGGAGCTTCGCGTACTCGGCGGTGGTGCCGGTGCCGGCGTAGACCGTGTCCAGGCGCTTGTGGCCGTCGTACAGCGCGGAGCCGCTCTGGCCCGTCGGCCGGATCTCCCGGCCCTCGTCGGTGAGGGTGAGGAACGGAAGCGCCTTGCGCCAGCGGGTCTCGTACTCGAAGCTGCCGGTCGTCACCTTGCGGGTGGGCAGCACGAACATGCTGTCGTACTTGGCGGGCAGCAGGTACTGCACCTCCAGGACGCCGATCCCGTACTGGTTGAGGTCCGAGCCGTCGGCGCGGTACCAGTTCATGGACAGCACGCGGTCCTCGGTCCTGCGCGGGACCTCGGCGGTGACCTCGCGGGTGCGGCTCGCGTCGAGGACGACGTTCCGGTCCTGGTCGAGGACGACCTCGGGGTCGCCCATCATCGCCATGCCGACCGAGTCGGGGCCGTGGCTGCCGGCGACGTCCAGGAGCGCCACCAGGCTGAAGGTGTTCTCGCGCATCCGCAGGTCGAGCTCGCCGCTCTCGTCCACGTACACGGCCCAGGGGTCCTGGTCGCTGCCGAACTGCTGCATCTCGACGTAGCCCGAGGCGGGCTTGCCGGAACGGTCCTTCAGGGTGATGTGCAGGGTGTGCCGGGTGTCCTCGCGGTACAGGCCGACCTGGGTGCGGGTCAGCGCCGTGCCGGAGCCGTCGGTGGCGGTGATCTCGCCGAGGTAGCGGCGGCCGTCGGCGCCCAGGCCCGGCTTGGCGGTGGCGGTGACGGTGGCGGTGCCGTGGGCGGGCACGGTCACGGTGTCGGCGGAGAGGATGAACATCCCCTCGGGGGCGGGCTTGCCCTGGTCGGCGTACGGGTCGGTGTCGTACGGGCCGCCGGCGACGGTGGCGTTCAGCGCCAGGTGCAGTTCGGCGGGGGTGTCGCCGCTGTTGGTGTAGGTGACGGCGCGGTCGACCGACTGCGCGCCGGTGTGCGGCCAGGCGTCCATGCCGAAGTACGCGGAGCCGGTCGCGGTCACCGTGGCGGCGGTCGCGGCGGAGACGTCGAGGCGTCCGGCGCCCACCTGGTAGGCGGTGTACGCCGACAGCTTCCTGGACGTGCTCATCAGCGCGTCCTTGAGCTGCTGCGCCTTCCAGTCCGGGTGCTCCTGGGCGAGGACCGCCGCGGCGCCCGCGACGTGCGGGGTCGCCATGGAGGTGCCGCTCATCGACTGGTACCAGCCGGTCGCCGCGCTGCCGCCCGCCTTGGCGGCCAGTACGGCGACGCCGGGGGCGGAGATGTCGGGCTTGATGGCGTAGTCGTTGAGGCGGGGGCCCCGGGAGGAGAAGGAGGCGAGCTTGTCGGCGGAGTCCGTGGCGGCGACGGTCAGCGCCGCGTCGGCGGCGCCGGGGCTGCCGATGGCCGTCTCGTAGCCGGAGTTGCCCGCGGCGATCACGAAGAGCGCGCCGGTGTCCTCGGTGAGCTTGTTGACGGCCTGGCTCATCGGGTCGGTGCCGTCGGAGGGCTCCGAGGAGCCCAGGCTCATGCTGACGACCTTGGCGCCGTGGCCCGTGGCCCACTCCATGCCGGCGATGATCCAGGAGTCCTGGCCGTAGCCCTCGTCGGAGAGCACCTTGCCGATCATCAGGTCGGCGCCGGGCGCCACACCCTTCTCGGCGCCGTCGGACGCGGCGCCGCTGCCGCCGACGGTGGAGGCGGTGTGGGTGCCGTGGCCGTGGCCGTCCTCGACGCTCTCGTCGGGGACGAAGCTCTGCGACTCGCCGATCCGGTCGGCGAGGTCGGGGTGGTGGGTGTCGGCGCCGGTGTCCAGCACGGCGACCTTGACGCCCTTGCCGTCGAGGCCCTTGCCCCAGGCGTCGGGCGCGCCGATGAGGGCGGTGCTGTCCTTCAGGGTGGCCTTGACGCGGCCGTCCAGCCAGATCTTGGACAGACCGTCGTCGAGCTTGGCCCCGGCGGCGTCGGTCGCGGTGACGGCGGGGGCCGCGGCCGCGGGGACGACGGACTTCCATACCGTCCGGGCCCGCTTCTTCGCGGCCCGGACGGACGTGGCGCGGATGGCCGGCAGGGAGCGCACCCGGGTGGCGCCGGTGGGCGTGGTCCGGTCGGCGGGCGCGGTCTTGGCGCCGTAGCCCAGGATCAGCGGGATGCCGTCGCTGTGGGCGTCGTCGTAGCCCTGCTCGATGAGGGCGGTGACGTCGAACAGCCGCCGGTCCAGGCGGTCGGCGGCCAGGTAGGGCAGTACCTCGTCCGGGTAGACGTAGAGGTCGCCGCCGACGGTCTCGGTGCGCACGCCGCCGGTGGCGCCGCGCGGCCGGGTCACGTCCGCGGTCTGCCTGCCGTCACCGGCCTGCGTGACGCGCACGACGTCACCGGTGAGCAGGGTGACGGTGTGTTCGCCGGCGCCGGTGGTGTCCACGGCGTTCGCTGCCGCGGCGGGGTGGGCCGCGTCCGCACTCGTCGGCACGCTCGCCACCGCGGGGCCGGTCGGCCCGGCCAGTGACGTCAGGACGGCCACGGTGCCGACCGCCGCCGCGAGTGCCCGCCGGCGTCCGCGGCGGGGAGGTATGAGGGAAGTCATGATGCGGTTCCTACCGGTCGGAAACCTGCGGGGGGAACAGCAGCCCGGTGGCGCGAAAGCGCCACGTCCCACATGTGCCACCGTGGTCTACGTGCTTACGGGCCAAGGGAGTTGTCCGTCGAGGGGCCTTTCGCGAACCTTCCCGGCCGACCTGGCATCCGTCCCGTACCGTCGGCCGGCAGCCGCCCACGGCCACCCCCTGACCGGGTCCCGACGATCGGTCAGTTGTCGTACGCCACAACCACGACAACGACTCGCGTGCTACAGTCGAGAGAGCATCAGTGCACGCCCTTCATGGGCGCCGGTGCCGATCCACCCCTCCTCGCTGCTCCGCCCCTCCCCTTGCCGGCAGGCGCGACAGCTCTTCCGCACCACCTCGCCGACGAAGCCGTACTGCTCCCGCAGACGGCCCTCCGCCGCCCGAGGCGCGGTTCCCGCCGCCCGGAGACGCGTACGACCGCCTCTCCCTTCGCGGCCCTTCCCCTCTTCCTCCCGCATGTCCCATGCCCGCCGTCCACGAAAGGACCGCACCCGATGACCACCACACTCCCGCACCCTCCCCTCCGGCAGCAGACCCCCGCCGCCCCGACCGTCACCGGTGTCCTCGACATCGACGCGGGCGGGAAGGGCCACCTGCGCGGCGCTGACTGCCTGTCCACCCCCGAGGACCTCCAGGTCTCCCCCGCCCTGATCCGCCGGTACGGCCTGCGCAAGGGCGACCTCCTCGAAGGGGTGCGCGGCGACCGGCGCACCCTCGCCGAGGTCGCGCGCGTCGACGGCCGTACGCCCGAAGGGCCGCGCCGCCGCCGGGACTTCGCCGACCTCACCCCGCTGCACCCGCACGAACGACTGCGCCTTGAGCACCCCGCGTCCGGGCTCACCGGCCGGGTCATGGACCTGCTCACGCCGGTCGGCAAGGGCCAGCGCGGGCTCGTCGTGGCTCCGCCCAGGACCGGCAAGACCGTGCTGGTCCAGCAGATCGCCGCCGCGGTCGCCGACAACCACCCGGAGTGCCGCCTGATGGTGGTCCTGCTCGACGAGCGTCCCGAGGAAGTCACCGACATGCGCCGGTCCGTGCGCGGCGAGGTGTACGCCTCGACCTTCGACCGGACGCCCCGGCAGCACATCGCGCTCGCCGAGCTCGTCGTCGAGCGGGCCAAACGGCTCGTCGAGGCGGGCGAGGACGTCGTGGTCCTCCTCGACTCGCTGACCCGGCTGTGCCGTGCGCACAACAACGCCGCCGGCGCGGGCGGCCGCACCCTCAGCGGCGGTGTCGACGCGGCCGCGCTGCACGGGCCCAAGCGGCTCTTCGGCGCCGCCCGTCAGGCCGAGGAGGGCGGCTCGCTCACCATCCTCGCGACCGCCCTGGTCGAGACCGGATCCCGCGCGGACGACCTGTTCTTCGAGGAGCTCAAGAGCACCGGCAACATGGAGCTGCGCCTGGACCGCGAACTCGCCGCGCGCCGACTGTTCCCGGCGGTCGACATCGCCGCCTCCGGTACCCGTCGCGAGGAACTCCTGCTCTGCCCGGCCGAGTTGGCCGCGACGCGCGGGCTGCGACGTGCCCTGCTGACCCGCGACGGCCACGCGAACCTGGAGACCCTCCTGGAGCGGCTGCGCGCGACCCCCGACAACGCGGCCTTCCTGCGCCGGATCCAGCCGACGCTGCCCGCCGTCTGAGGCGTCGGATCCGCCCCCTCGTGCGGCATCCGGGTGCTCGCGGGTCACGTTCGGCCCTGACAGCGCGACCCCGTAGCGGTCCGTTTCTACGTTTGCAGTATGACAATCGGATTCTCACCTCGGTTGGCTCGGTCGGCCTGCACACTCTGTGTGGTGGGCGTGCTGGCCCTCGCCCCCGTGGCGACGGCCGCCGAGACCGGAACGAGGTCGGAGGCCGGGACGGACTCCACGGCCGGGACCGACTCCGGTACCGGGACGGACTCCAGGACCGGAACGGCCTCAGGGGCCGAGGAACATCCGCGGACCGCGGCGGAGCAGTCCGATCCGCTGCGACGGCCCGGCACGCAGGTCCGGCTCCACCCCGGAGCTCCCGAGGTCCCGGAGGTCTCCGCGCTCTCCTGGACGGTGGCCGACGCCCGTACCGGGGCGGTCCTCGCCGCCCACGACGCGCACCGCCCGCTGCCGCCCGCCAGCACCCTGAAGACCCTGTTCGCCCTGACGGTGCTGCCGCTGCTGCCCGAGGGCATGGAACACACGGTGAAGCATCAGGAGCTGGAGGGCATCGGACCGGGCAGCAGCCTCGTCGGGGTCGAGGAAGGACACACCTACCGGATCGCCGACCTGTGGCGCGGTGTGTTCCTCAACTCCGGCAACGACGCCGTGCACGTACTGGCCTCGCTCAGCGGGGGCTGGGACACCACGGCCGCCCTGATGCAGGCCAAGGCCCGCACCCTCGGCGCCCGCGACACCCACGTCGTCTCCCCCGACGGCTACGACACACCCGGCCAGGCGTCCTCCGCGTACGACCTGGCCGTGTTCGGCCGGGAGGGGCTGCGCAACAAGGAGTTCGCGCAGTACTGCCGCACGGTCGAGGCCTACTTCCCGGGCGACGCCGGATCGTCGTTCGGGATCAGGAACACCAACCGGCTGCTCACCGGCGAGGACGGCGTTGCGCCGTACCCGGGACTGATCGGCATCAAGAACGGTTACACCAGCAACGCCGGCAACACGCTCGTCGCCGCCGCGAAGCGGGACGGGCGCACCCTGGTCGTCACGGTGATGAACCCTCAGGAGGGCGGCGGTTTGGCGGTGTACGAGGAGGCCCGCGAGCTGCTCGACTGGGGGTTCGCGGCGGCCGGCCGGGTCGACCCCGTGGGGTCGCTGGACGTGCCGCGGCCCGCGCCGCGCGCCGGCTCCACCGCGGTTCCGCACGCAGGCTCCACCGCGGTCCCCGTCACCCGTCCCGCCGCCGCCGCCGAGGACGGTCCCGGCCGACTGCGGACCTGGGCGATCCCGGGAGCCGCGGGCCTCGGCGCGGGAGCACTGGTGCTGGCTCTGCGGACGAGGAGATCGCGTGCGCCGCGGGTCTGACCGACCGGCAGCCACAGCAGCAGGCCCAGTGTGATCCACGCGTAGGTGTTGCCGCCGACGAAGCCGTCCACACCGGAGGAGTCGTCGAACCAGAGCCACACCACACTGCTGCACAGCACCGCGTAGAGGGCGCCCGCGACCCGCGGGTGCCCGCCGCGCACCAGGACCACGAAGGACGGCAGCAGCCACACCAGGTGGTGCACCCAGGTGATCGGACTGACCAGGCACGCCGTCAGCCCGGTGAGCGCGAAGGCCGCCTGCCAGTCACCGGCCGCCACCGCCCGCCGGGACCGCAGCACCCACACGGCCAGCACCACAAGCACCAGCGTCGCCCAGACCGCACGGTCCAGGACACCCAGGCGGGCCAAAATCCCCTGGAGGGACTGGTTCGAGATGTAGTCGAGACGGCCCACCCGAGTCGTGTCCCACAGCGCCTCGGTCCAGTAGAAGCGCGAGGCGTCCGGGTCCACCTGGACGGCCAGCGCGGTCGCCGCGGCCGCGACCGCCGTCGCCACCGCCGCCGCCCGCCATCGCCGGGCCACCAGCAGCAGGCCGATGAACAGCGCGGGCGTCAGCTTGACGGCCGCCGCGAGGCCGATGCCCACGCCCGCCCGGCGGCCCCGCCCGGTGGCGAGCAGCCAGCCGTCGAAGACGACGAGCGCCAGCAGGAGCAGGTTCACCTGGCCGAAGCTGAAGGTGTCCCGCAGCGGCTCGAACAGGGCCAAGGCGCACAGCGCCAGGGCACAGCCGTACCAGCCGTGGCGACGCCACGCGCGGCCGGTGAGCATCCGCAGGGCCGCCACCAGGGCCAGCAGGTTCAGCAGCAGGGCCACGGCCACCGCGGTGTGCAGACCGAACACGGCCATCGGCAGCATCACGACGGCCGCGAACGGCGGGTAGGTGAAGCCGTAGGTCGTGCCGGGCACCCGGTAGTCGTAGATCCGGCCGCCGTGGTGCATCCAGCTGTCGACCGTGCCGTAGTAGACGCGCAGGTCGAACCAGTCGCGCAGCAGCGGGACCGTGGCGGTGAAGACGGCCACGGCGGACGCGAGGACCAGGACCACCAGGAGCCGGGCCGCGTCGGTGCGAGGTGATCTCATGCCGTCCGTCCGAGAGCCGGTGCGTGTGCCGCCAGATGGGCCTGCCACAGGACGACCAGGGCGAGGGCCCCGCCCGAGACCGCCAGCACCAGTTGCCCGACGTCGGCCGGGCCGCCGCTGGGCAGCACGGCCAGGGCCAGCACCGCCGTCACGGCCGCCACCCGGTGCCGTACCGAGGTGCTGGGCGCGGCGGCGGCTATGAGGAACAGGCCCCACAGGGCGTACCAGGGACGGATCGCCGGGCCGAACGCGGCCACCGTGGCGAGGCTCAGACCCAGCGCGTACACGGGGTGCGGGCGCAGCCGCCACCATATGGCGAGCACCACGACCCCGGTCACGGCGAGGCCGAGCACATGCCAGGCCGGCATGGCCAGCGGCGCCAGGTCGCTGCCGAGCCGCTTCAGCAGGGCTCCGGTGGCACTGCCCAGCAGACTGGTCAGCGCCCAGTTGTGCGGGGAGACCGGGGTTCCCAGGGCGCGGGTCCAGCCGTATCCGGTGCCCGCTATCGCGGTCGCGGCGACCGTGGTCGCCGCGCAGGCCGCCGTCGTCGTCAGCAGGGCGCGGGCCGGACGGCGGCCCGCCCGGATCTGGAGCACCACCACCGCGGCGAGTCCGAGCGCCGCCGGTGCCTTCACCAGGGCCGCGAGGGTGACCAGGACCGCCCCCAGGACCGGCCAGGCGCCGAGGGCCGCGACCAGGCCGAGCCCCAGCAGCCCGAGCATGATCGCGTCGTTGTGGGCGCCCGCGACCAGGTGCAGCAGCACCAGCGGATTCAGTACGCCCAGCCAGAGGGCGGCGGCCGGATCGGCCCCGCAGTGGCGGGCCAGGCGGGGCAGCGCCGCCGCCATCAGGGCCACCCCGAACAGGGCGACCAGCCGCATGCCGAGCAGCCCGGCGGGCAGTTCGCCCCGGGTCAGGCCGGACAGCGTGGAGGCGACGCCGAGGAACACCGGACCGTAGGGGGCCGCGGTGTGCCGCCACAGCGGGGCGACCTCCTCCGCGAGCGGGCCGCCCAACTGCGCGGGACCGTGCGTGTAGACGTTGATGTGGGCGTCGACCATCGCGCCCTGGGCGAGATAGCTGTAGACGTCCCGGCTGAACAGCGGCGGCGCGATCAGCAGCGGTGTCGCCCAGACGGCGAGCACCAGCAGCAGGGCGCGCGGGCTCGGCGGGTCGGCGCTGCGGACCAGACGGCCCAGCAGCACCCAGGCCGCTATGAGCAGGACGACGCCGAAGTACACACCGACCAGGCCGACAGCCGCCTGGATCGAGGCCGGTGCGGGCAGTTCCCGGGCCGGCAGCGCACCGGCCGTCTCACCGCCCAGCGCGAGGACGGCGGTACCGGCCAGGCCCAGAGCCTGGCAGCGGCGGAGATCGACGGGGAATGCCATGGCCAACACTCGCTCAGCGTGTCAACGCCGGATGGCCGGAAGGCGACACACCGCCTGCCGCGCGGCGACCGACGCGTGACCGACGCGTGATCGGCTCCCGGGATCGCCGACCGACCTCGGACTTCCGTCCTCCGGAACGGCGGGCGGACGGCGAACACCCGGCGAACCGGGTCCGTCGGACGGACCGCGGGCACCGGGCGAATCGGCTCCGCCGGGCGGAACGGGCACCTCGGACGGAACGAGCACCTCGGGCGGACCGAGGACGGGGACGAGCCGCGGAGCTCGGGCGGACCGAAGGCCTCGGGCGAGCCACCGACCGCGGACGGACCGAAGGCCTCGGGCGAGCCACCGACCGCGGACGGACCGTCAATATGGGACAGGCCGTCGCCGTGGAACGGCCCGTCAACATGGGACGGCCCGTCGCCGTGGGACGGATCCGGTCGTCAGACGAACCGGGAGCTGGGGACCGGGCCCGCCGAGCGGAGGCCGGTCCGGTTCCCGTGCAGCCAGGTGCCGCGCACGGCGGCGACGAAGTCCGCGAGTCCGTCGTCGGGGTCCGCGGGTGTGCCGCCGTCGCCCTCGTCGGGCGTCGGGTCGGCCGCCACGATCTCCGCGGCGACGTCCTCCGCGGGGCGGTCGTCGGACGCGCCCCGCTCCAGCGTGCCGTCCTCCCCCTGCCCCAGATGTCCTTCCCACGGTGCCGTCACCGACTGGTGGAGCAGGGTGACACTGTCCGCGGTGACGACCGGCCGGTCGGTCCAGGAGCTAGCGTGCTCGTGCAGCACCTGGCCCGGCGTCCGTTCCAGGAGCTGCCCGATGGTCTCGGGGCCCTGGTCGGCACGGGCCACCTCGTCGAGGTCGTACGCGATGACGACGGTGTCCTGCCGGTCGGCGGCGAACTCCACGGCGGGCAGGTCCAGTACCTCGGCGGCGGCCAGGCCCAGGACGCGGCTGCCGCGGCCGGGCAGCAGCGACACCGAACGCGGGCGCACCTCGGCGGCCGCCAGCGTGGTCCGCAGCCGCAGCAGCCCGCGCAGGCACAGGTCGTGGCTGTCCTGGAGCCAGGCGAACCGCCCGGTCATCCCGGCGTCGAAACCGTACGGGGAGAGCGTCCCGAGGACCGTGCCGCCCATCACGAACTGCCAGCCCCGCAGGTCGCGGCGGTCCAGCGCGGTGACCGACTCGGCCACCGCGGCCCGTTCCAGCATGCGCCGCTGGCGCTCCTGGGCGCCCAGCCATATCTCGTCCTCCGGGTCCGGCAGCAGCGCGTGCTGGCGGCGGGCCAGCTCCAGGTCTCCCGCCATCAGCGCGTTGTGGACGAGCAGATAGCGGTCGGGCCAGTCGTTCAGGGCGCTCTCCCGTGCGCTGAGCGCGTCGGCGGCCTCGGGATGCCGGCCCTCGCGCTCGTAGGCCGAGACGAGTTCACGCAGCACCGCCCCGGAGTCGGGCGCCCGGTCCAGGGCCGCGCGCAGGGCGGGTATCGCCAGATAGGACACGCCGCGCTCGACGCACGCGTATCCGTAGGAGTAGAGCTCCTGCGCCCGGTCGGGACGGGCGGCGAGCGCGGTCGCGGCGGTGTGCAGGTCGTCGAAGCCGGCCTCGCGGGCGGCCCGTGCGACGACGACGGCGACCTCGCCCGGCGGCAGCGGCTCGGCGTGCGCCCGCAGGGAGCGCAGGGCGCCGGGGATGTCTCCCTGGTCCAGGGATTCCCAGGCCTCGATCAGTTCGGGGGAGTTCGGACGGGGCTCCGCGGACTTGGCACGGCGATTCCTGCGCGAGAACATACCGGCGATCTTCGTCGACCTCCCGAAACCCGTTCAACTGCTTTTCTGTGCACGGCCTTCGGGGCTCCTGTGAGGTCAGAAGACCGAGAGACCGGTGAGGGTCGTGAAGCGGTCGAGGGCGGCGACCCCGGCCACCGAGTTGCCGCGCTCGTCCAGCCCCGGGCTCCACACGCACAGCGTGCAGCGGCCCGGTACGACGGCGATGATGCCGCCGCCCACCCCGCTCTTGCCGGGCAGGCCCACCCGGTAGGCGAAGTCGCCCGCCGCGTCGTAGGTGCCGCAGGTCAGCATGACCGCGTTGACCTGCTTGGCCTGGCTGCGGGTGAGCAGCCGGGTGCCGTCGGCCCGGATGCCGTGCCGGGCCAGGAAGGAGGTCGCGAGCGCGAGGTCGGCGCAGGAGGCGGTGATCGAGCACTGGCGGAAGTACTGGTCCAGCAGCAGGGGCACCGGGTTGTCGATGTTGCCGTAGGAGGCCATGAAGTGCGCGAGGGCCGCGTTGCGGTCGCCGTACGCGGTCTCGGAGGCGGCGACCTCCTGGTCGAAGGACAGACCGGCGTTGCCGCTCTCGGCCCGCAGGAAGGTGAGCAGTTCGCCCGCCGCGTCGCCGGTACGGGTCAGCAGGCGGTCGGTGACGACGAGCGCGCCGGCGTTGATGAACGGGTTGCGCGGGATGCCGTGCTCGTACTCCAGTTGCACCAGCGAGTTGAACGGGTTGCCGGAGGGCTCGCGGCCCACGTGCTCCCACAGGGCGTCGCCCTCGCGGGCCAGGTCGAGGGCGAGGGTGAACACCTTGGTGACGGACTGGGTGGAGAACGGCTCGCGCCAGTCCCCCACCCCGTACACCGTGCCGTCCAGTTCCGCCACGGCCATCCCGAAGCTGCGGGGGTCGCGGGCGGCCAGTGCCGGGATGTAGTCGGCGGGCCGGCCGCGGCCGGGGGTGCGCCCGATCTCGTCGGCGATGCGCTCCAGCACCGGCTGGAACGTGAGGGACGACGTCGTCATGATCGCCATTCTCCCTCCGCACCGGCCCCGGCGCGCCGCCACGGGACGGACCGGACCGGGTCCACCGTCGATCTCCGGTCCGCTCGCCCCCGGCGCCGGGCTCCCGGCACCAGGCCCCTGGTGCCGGGGCTTCGTCGACCGAAGCCGCTCAGGCGCGGGCCGACGGCGGCACCGGTCCGGCACGGTTCGGATCCGGGCCGACGGCGGCACCGGTCCGGCACGCCTCAGGCGCAGACCGACAGCGCTGCCGGGTCCAGCGCGTCGACCGGTCGTACGCAGCCGACCGGCTCGCCGCCGCCGAGCAGTGTCTCGCCCGCGAACGCGGTGAGCAGTTCCGGGTCGACGCCGGCGCGGACCAGGGCGGCCGCGGCGACCGGGACCCGGGCGCGGTTCGCTCCGTCGGCGATCTTGACGGCGACGGCGCGGCCGTCCGGGAGCGCGGCGACCTGGACGCCCTCGAAGCCGTCCTTGGCGAGCAGTCCGGGGACGGCCCGCATCAGCCCGGCCACGTCCCGGCCGCTGCCGGAGGCCATCTCGGCGTGCTCGCGCATCGCGTCGGCCACCCGGCGCTCCGGGCTGCCGAACGGCGCGGAGGCGATACGGGCGGCGGCGCGGGCCAGACCGTGCAGGGAGACGGCGAACAGCGGGGCGCCGCAGCCGTCGACGGTCACCCGGGCGACGCGCTGGCCGGTCAGGTCCTCCACGCTCGCGGCGATCGCCTGCTGGAGGGGGTGGCCGGGGTCGAGGTAGTCGTGCAGGGACCAGCCGTTGAGCCGGGCGGTGTACAGCATGGCCGCGTGCTTGCCGGAGCAGTTCTGGGCGGGCCGGGACGGCAGTCTGCCCTCGCGCACCCAGTTGTCCCGGACGACCGGGTCGTAGGGCAGGTCGGGCACGTTGCGCAGGTCGTCCTCGGTGAGGCCGGCCCGCTCCAGGATCCGGCGGGTGCCCGCGAGGTGGCGCTCCTCGCCGGAGTGGCTCGCGGCGCTCAGCGAGAGCAGTTCGCCGTCCAGCGGCAGCCCGGCCCGCACCATGGCGACGGCCTGGACGGGCTTGAGGGCCGAGCGCGGATAGAAGGCGGCCTCGATGTCGCCGAGCTGGAAGAGGACCTCGCCGTCGGGGCCGAGGACGACGACGGAACCGTAGTGGGTGCCCTCGATCATCCCGGCGCGTATGAGGTGGGCGACGGGGGCGTGGAGGGGTTCGCGGGTCGCGGGGGCGTCCGCGAGTTCGTTGCTGTGCATCACTGGCCGGCTCACTGGTGGAGGGACGGGGACCGGTCCGCGGGGATCGCCCCGGGCCGGCTCTCGGTGGGGTGGCCCGTACGGGTGGGGTGGCCCGTACGGGTGTTGCGCACGATGTCGGTGAGGGTGGTCTCGACGCGGTCGAGGTGGTGGGACATGGCGTCCACCGCGTCGGACTCGCAGCCGTCGACCAGCGCCTCGAGGATGGCCCGGTGCTCGCGGTTGGACTGCTCGCGCCGGCCGGCCAGTTCGGTCAGGAACGCGGACTGGCGCGCCAGCGCGTCGCGGATCTCCTCGATGACCCGGCGGAAGACGGGATTCTGGGCGGACTCGGCCACGGCGAGGTGGAAGAGGGTGTCCATCGCGACCCACGCCGTGGTGTCCGTCTCCCGCTCCATGCGGTCCAGCAGGTGGGCCAGGTGGTCGAGGTTCTCCGGGGTGCGGCGCAGCGCCGCGTACCCGGCGACCGGGATCTCGACGTGGCGGCGTACCTCCAGCAGGTCGCTGGCCGCGTAGTCGCCGAAGGTGGGGTCCTCGACGGCAGTCGCGACCACGAAGGTGCCTCTCCCCGTCCTGGAGACGGTCAGCCCCATCGTCTGCAGGGCGCGCAGCGCCTCGCGCAGGACCGGCCGGGAGACTTCGAGGGTGCGGCACAGCTCGGCCTCGGAGGGGAGCTTGTCGCCGATCGCGTAGGTGCCGCTCTCGATGGCACCGCGCAGGTGGCCGAGCACCGCCTCCATGGCACTCACGCGCCGCGGTGTCGTACCACCTGTCTGGCTGTCTGACAGGTTCACAGGAACGATCCTGCGGTTGACGGGAGCAACCTGTCAAGCAGCCGAAAACGAAGGTGCGGGGTGTGAAGCCCGAAAACCCGCTTCACACCCCGCACCTCGCGTTTCGCGCACTGGGCCGTCGAGGACGGCCGGCCCGCTCAGGCGTCGATCACACCGCCGGCGAGCAGGCCGAACAGCGCCAGGCCGACGACGATCCGGTAGATCACGAAGGCGTTGAAGGAGTGCTTGGCGACGAACTTCAGCAGCCAGGCGATGGAGGCGTAGGCGACCACGAACGAGACGACCGTGCCGACCACCAGCGGGGCCGCGCCCACGCCCGCGCCCAGGGCGTCCTTCAGCTCGTACAGGCCCGCGCCGGTGAGGGCGGGGATGCCGAGGAAGAACGACAGGCGGGTGGCGGCCACCCGGTCCAGGTCCAGGATGAGCGCCGTGGACATCGTGGCGCCGGAGCGCGAGAAGCCGGGGAAGAGCAGCGCGAGGATCTGGGAGCTGCCGACCAGCATCGCGTCCTTGAGCGAGGTGTCGTCCTCACCGCGCTTGTGGCGGCCCATCTGGTCGGCCGCCCACATCACGAAGCTGCCGGCGATCAGCGAGCCCGCGACCACCCACAGCGAGGCGAGCGGCCCCTCGATGAGCGGCTTGGCGGCCAGACCCACGGCGACGATCGGGATCGTCGCGTAGATGACCCACCAGGCGAACTTGTAGTCGTGGCCGTGGCGCTCCTCACGGTTGGCCAGTCCGCGGCCCCACGCGGACACGATCCGCACGATGTCCTTGAAGAAGTACACGAGCACGGCGGCGATCGCGCCGACCTGGATGACGGCCGAGAAGCCGACGACCGCGTTGTCGTCGACGGGGATCCCCATCAGACCTTCGGTGATCTTCAGGTGGCCAGTGGAGGAGACGGGGAGGAACTCGGTCACTCCCTCGACTGCTCCGAGGACGACGGCTTGGCCGACGGAGATGGCGCTCATGGAATCCAGTTCTGAGGAGGTTGGTCGACAGTGCTGTAGACAGTCTTACTACGTCCGGGGCCGCCCGGAACAGTCACGCCCACGCTCCTTGGGCGATCCACACCCCGGCGCAGGCCGCGCCGAGGCCCGCCGTCACACTCGCGGCGACGTTGGCGAGGGCGTAGAACCCGGCGCCCGTCTCGGCCAGCCGCAGTGTCTCGTACGAGAAGGTCGAGTACGTCGTCAGGGCCCCGCACAGACCGGCGCCCAGCAGCAGTTGGAGGTGGGGCCCGGCGACACCGGCCGTCGCGGCGCCGGTCAGCAGGCCCAGGATCAGACTGCCGACGACGTTGACGGCGAAGGTGCCCCAGGGGAAGACGGAGTCGTGACGGGACTGCACCGCCCGGTCGGTCAGATAGCGCAGCGGGGCACCCACCATGCCACCGATGACGACGAGCACCCAGTTCACAACGACTTCTTACCTTCCATTTCGCCACCTTCGCCCGGCTCGCCGGTTTCTCCGGCGCGTCCGACGTACCGGACCACCTCGCAGGGTTCGAGGGTCACCAGCCCCTCGGTGACCAGTTCGTCGAGCTGCGGCAGGAAGGCCCGTACGCGCTCCTCGGTGTCCACGACCACGACCGCCACCGGCAGGTCCTCGCTCAGCGACAGCAGCCGGGCGGTGTGGATCCGGGAGGAGGCGCCGAAGCCCTCGATGCCCCGGAAGACGCTGGCGCCCGCGAGGCCGGCCCGATGGGCCCGGTGGACGATCTCGGAGTAGAGGGGCTTGTGGTGCCAGCGGTCGCTCTCACCGATGAAGACGGTCAGGCGCAGCGCGCCCTGGGTCGGTCCCGTCATGGCTGCCTCCGGGTCAGGACGCGGCGGGTCGCCGTCGCGGCGAGCCAGACCGCCGCGAGCGCCGCGCACAGGGTCGCGGCGAGATAGCCGAACGCCGTCCCCGGGTGCCCCGCCCGGAGCAGCTTCTGGATGTCGACCGCGTACGTCGAGAAGGTGGTGAAGCCGCCGAGGACCCCGGTGCCGAAGAACGGGCGCAGCAGCGGGTGGGGGCGCCACGCCTCGGTGACGAGCACCAGGAACACGCCGATCACGGCGCAGCCGACGACGTTGACCGAGAAGGTCGCCCACGGGAAGCCGCCGGTCCGCGCGGGCCACCACAGCGAGACCGCGTAGCGGGCGACGGCGCCGAGGGCTCCGCCGACGGCGACCACGGCGACCACCGGGAGCTGTCCGCGCAGGGCGTCGCGCCGCACGGCGGAGGTGCGGACGCTCTCGGCTTGTCTGGCTGTCATGTCGTACGTCTCCCGCTGGGACACCTCGTCGCACCAGAACGGTGACCACGGCCGGTCAACAGGGTAACGCCGGGTATCCGCGGCCGGTTCGCCCGAGGACGTGACCGTTCCTCGGCCGGGACCGCCCCCGGCCGAGGAACCCGGACCACCGTCCGGAAGCGGGATCGGACCACCGTCCGGAAGCGGGATCGGACCACCGTCCGGAAGCGGGATCGGACCACCGTCCGGAAGCGGGATCGGACCACCGTCCGGGAGCGGGATCGGCGCCGGGCCGGATCCACCCCGCGTGCGGGTCACCCACGCGCCGGCGCCTCGCAGACCGCGACGCCCCGCTCCCACAGGCTCCCGAAAATCAGGTGTCCCTCCGTCTCGCACACACCGGTGATCATGCGGAACCGGGGGTGGCGGTGGACGAGATGGTGGAGTACCCGCCCCTCGTCGTCCACGGCGAGGACGCCCGATGTGCCCACCGGGCGGAAGGGCGCGCGGACGGCCACCGCGGCGGCGGCCCGGCGCACGGCCGGCGCGGCGCGGTGCAGCAGGTCCAGCGGCGGGACGGGCGGGCCGGCCAGCGCCACCCAGATCGGGCCTTCGGGGCCCGCGCGCCCGATGTTGTCCGGCATCCCCGGCAGGTCCTCGACGAACGGTTCGGCGTGGCCCGCCTTCGGTCCGGTGAGCCGGTAGCGGACGAGCCGTCGGGCCCCGGTCTCGGCGATCACCAGGAAGGAGCCGTCGGCGCCGAAGGTGAGCCCGTTGGCGAACTGGAGTCCCTCCAGGAGCACTTCGGGTGTCCGGCTGCCGGGGGCCAGCCGCAGCAGCCGCCCGGTGCCGGTGTGTTCGACCAGGTCGCCGATCCACTGCCCCAGGGGGTAGCGGCGGCTGGAGACGGTGAAGTAGACGGTGCCGTCGGACCCGGCGACGACATTGCTGGCGAACCGCAGCCGCTCCCCCGCCACCGAGTCGGCGAGGACGTGGACGGTGCCGTGGTCGAGGTCGACGGTGAGCAGTCCGCGTTCCGCGTCGCACACCAGCAGGGCGCCGTCCGGCAGGAGTTCGAGGCCGAGGGGCCTGCCGCCGGTCTCGGCGAGGACCTCGACCCGGGCCGGCGCCTGCCCGGTCAGTCCGTCCAGGCGCAGGATGCGGCCGTCCTCGACACCGGTCAGCACCCGGCCGCGGGGATCGACGACGACGTCCTCGGGTCCGCGGCCGCCGACGGCGACACGGCGGACGGGAACCAGATCGGTGGAACGGGCCACGGGCGCCTGCCTCTTCGTTCGGGATCGGGCGATGTCGGAGGGAGCCACCGGATCATCGCAGACGCGCCGCCCGCGCCGGGCCCGGCCTCCTCGTCCCGGGGTCCTACCAGCCCTTCTCGAACATCCGGGCCACCTCGGCGATCCGGACCTCGTCCCGCCGGTAGTAGGTGCGACCCCTGATCCGGGTGGTGCGCAGCAGGCCGATGCCGGCCAGCAGGCCGAGGTGGGTCTCGGCGACCCGGCGTCGTACGCCGAGTTTCACGGCGACGGCGTGGGCGGTGACTCCGTCCTGGACGAGGTCGCCGTGCCGCTGCGGGGGAAAGTGCGCGGCAGGATCCTTGAGCCACTCCAGGATGTCCAGACGCCTGTCGCCGACCGGAGCCCTCAGCATCTCGCCCCCTCCGTCCGGGCCTGCTCGAACCGCGCCCTCCCACTGTGGCGCAGCCCGGACCGTTCCGTCCCCCTGTCGGCCACTCCTGACCGGTTCGAACTCCATTGCCTGGCAAGGGAGTTCGAGTGCGGGGCTGGTGGGGCGCCAAGGGGCCCGGCCGCGTGCACACGGCCGGGCCCCCTCACCCGCTCAGCGGTGGCTGAACCACGCCATCGACGAGAGCGCCTTGTCGTCGAAGCCGAACAGGGCCTGGTTCTCCCAGCCGTTGCCGGAGCCGGCGTCGGTCGGGTCCCAGCCGTTGCCGGTGACCGCGGTCCAGGTCGCCTCCCAGTAGAAGACACCGAGGCCACGGCCGTTCGGGACGGCCTCCACGATGTTCGCCACGCTGTTCATCCAGGCCAGCTGGCCCGCCGCGGTCGCCGGGTAGCCGGAGACGAGTTCGGCGGTGGTGTCGATCTGGTTGGTGAGCGAGTCGTCGCTGTCGAGGCGGAACGGGTAGGCCGTCTCGGCGACGAAGACTGGCTTGCCGTAGCGCGAGGCGACGTCGTCGAGGGTGGTCTGCGCCGCGGCGAGGGTGCCGTGCCAGTAGCCGTAGTACGACAGGCCGATCACGTCGTAGTCGATCCCGTAGGAAGCCGCGTTGTCGAACCACCAGCGCACGGTGGCGTCGTCACCCGCGTTGGCCAGGTGCAGGGCGACCTGGGTGCCGGAGGAGACCGCCTTGGCCGCGCTGTAGCCGGAGTTGATCAGGCCGGCGAGCTGGGACCAGTTGTCGGTCGAACCCTCGGACCACAGCATGCCGCCGTTGATCTCGTTGCCCACCTGGACCATGTCGGCCGTGGTGCCCTGGGCCTTCAACGCGTTCAACACGTCGTACGTGTGGTTGTACACGTCGGTCTTCAGTTGACTGTACGAGTGGCCCGCCCACGCGGCCGGCTTGGTCTGCTTGCCCGGGTCGGCCCACGAGTCCGAGTAGTGGAAGTCGACCAGCAGCTTCATGCCCTGCGCCTTGATGCGCTTGGCCATGGCGAGCACGCGGGTCTTGTTGTTGTAGCCGTCGGCCGGATCGACCCAGACCTTCAGGCGCGCGTAGTTCATCCCGGCGGACTTGAGGATGGCGAGCGCGTCCCCGGTGGTGCCGGAGCCGGTCTTGTAGACCCCGCCGTAGGCCTCGCTCTTGGCGAGGGACGAGATGTCGGATCCCTTGATCGACAGTCCGGTCGTGCCCGACGCGAAGGTCAGGTCGTCCACGTTGATCCAGTTGCCCGCGTTCGCGTCACTGTTGATGCTGATCGTGCACTGGTTGTTCGTCACGTTGATCGACGTGACGATCCGTATCCAACTGCTGGTCGAGACCGGCAGATCGGTGCGCTGCTCGGAGCTCCCGCAGTTCTTCAGGGCCAGATAGGCGGAGTTCTGGCCGCCGCCCGAGCGGACCCAGGCGGTGAGGGTGTAGGTGCCGTTGGCCAGCCCGGAGAGGTACTGGTACGTCTCCACCTTGTAGGCGGCGGAGGCGTAGTGGCTCAGCCGGTAACTCCCGCCGTGGCCGCCGGCCTCCACGTACGAGGCGGCGGTGGAGCCCGACTCGGACCAGCCACTGGGGACGGCCGTGCCGGTGCCGTCGGTCTCGAAACCGCCGTTGGTGAGAGTACTGGCGGCCGTCGCGCTCTGGGCGGGCAGCGCGAGGAGGGCGAGCCCGGCGACGAGCGGGAGCAGCAGGGCCCTGATGGTGCGTCTGGGATGGAACATCTTCGTCCGTCGTCCCTTCGACGTGGTGGGGTGAAAGCGCCCCCGGTGGCGCGGTGGGGAGGGGGCGCGGCCCCTCCGCCCGCGGCTCGCGGCTCGCACGGACGGAGGGGAGACTCGGCTCAGCCGTCGAGTCGTACGACCCGGACGGCTCCCGCCGGCAGCGCGAGGCAGCCGGCGGCGCGTTCGCCCGTGAGCAGTTCGGTGCCGTGGGTCCGGAGCGGCACCTTGGCGTCGGTGGCGGTGTGGTTGACGGCGAACAGGTAGTCGCCCGCCTCGCCGGTGCGCAGCACCACCTCGACGTCGCGGGGCAGTTCGGCGTACGGGGCGACGCCCGCGTCCTGGGCGGCCCGGCCGAGGAGCGCGTCGAGGCCCTCGGGGCCCAGGCGGGTGGAGACGTACCAGGCGGTGCCCTCGCCGAGGCGGTGGCGGGTGACGGCCGGGCGGCCCGCGGTCAGGCCGTCGGCGTACGTCCAGACGGTCTCGGCGCCGCGCGGCACGACGAACTCCGTCCACACGTCGGCGCCGAGTTCGCCGCCGTCGGGGCCGGTGATCCGCACCGACTCGCCGGACAGCAGGGGCGAGAACTCCTCCACGGTCAGGCCGAGGACGTCGCGCAGCGCGCCGGGGTAGGCGCCCTCGTGCACCGCGTCGTGCTCGTCGACGATGCCCGAGAAGTAGGACACGACGAGCGTGCCGCCGTTCTCGACGTACTCCTGGAGGTTGTTCCCGGCCGCCTCGGTCATCAGATAGAGGGCGGGCACGACGACAAGGGGGTAGGCCGACAAGTCGGCTTCCGGGTGGGCGAAGTCGACCGTGAGGTGCCGGTCGTACAGGGCCTCGTAGAAGGCGTCGGCGCGCTCGCGCGGGTCGTGGTCCTCGCTGGGGCGCCACTGGAGGTTCTGCGCCCACCAGGAGTGCCAGTCCCACAGGACGGCCACGTCCGCCCGGGTGCGGGTGCCGCGCACGGCGCCGAGCGAGTCGAGCGCGGCGCCGAGTTCGACGACCTCGCGCCACACGCGCGTGTCCGTGCCGCCGTGCGGAAGCATCGCCGAGTGGAACTTCTCGGCGCCGCGCCGCGACTGCCGCCACTGGAAGAACATGGCTCCCTCGGAGCCGCGGGCCACGTGCGCGAGGGAGTTGCGGGCCATCTGGCCGGGGGCCTTGGCGGGGTTGCGGGGCTGCCAGTTGACGCCCGAGGTGGAGTGTTCGAGCAGCAGCCAGGGGGCGCCGCCGGCCACCGAGCGGGTGAGGTCGGCGGCCATCGCGAGGTTGACGTGGGTGCGGCGGCCGTCGGTGATCAGGTAGTGGTCGTTGCTGACGATGTCGACCTCGCCGCCCCAGGCCCAGTAGTCGACCGAGTCGCACTGGCTGAGGGCCGTCATGAAGTTCGTGGTGACCGGGACGCCGGGGGCCAGCCGGTGCAGGACGTCCCGCTCGGCCACGAAGTTCTCGCGCATCGTGGCGTCGGCGAAGCGCTTGTAGTCCAGCACCTGGCCGGGGTTGCCGACCGTGGGGGTCAGCCGGGGCGGCTCGATCTCGTCGAAGGCGGCGTAGCGCTGGCCCCAGAAGGCGGTGCCCCAGGCCTCGTTGACGGCCTCGACGGTCTCGTAGGTGGCCGCCAGCCAGCGCCGGAAGTGCGTGGCGCAGGAGTCGCAGTAGCAGGCCGAGACGGGGACGCCGTACTCGTTGTGCACGTGCCACATGGCGAGCGCGGGGTGCTCGGCGTAGCGCGTCGCGAGCCGGGTGGTGATGTCCGCGGCGGCGGCGCGGTAGGCGGCGTTGCTGTGGCAGACGGCGCCGCGCGAGCCGAACGCGTAGCGCGTGCCGTCGGCCGTCACGGGCAGCGCCTCGGGGTGTGCGCGGAAGAACCACACGGGCGGGACCACGGTGGGCGTGCCCAGGTCGGCGCGTATGCCGTTCTCGTGCAGCAGGTCGAGCAGGCGGTCGAGCCAGCCGAAGTCGTGGACGCCCGGCGCGGGTTCCAGGAGCGCCCAGGAGAAGATCCCGACGCTCACCATGGTGACGCCGGCCTCTCTCATGAGCCGGACGTCCTCCTGCCAGACGGATTCCGGCCACTGCTCCGGGTTGTAGTCCCCACCGAAGGCAAGCCTGGTGAGGCCCCTGGGGGTGGTGTCCGGCATGGATCTCTCCCGTTTAATCGATCATTTGGGAACGTGCACACACACCATCGGCGGCGCGAGCCCAACATAACCGCACAGCAACAACCATTGACAAGTGTCTGGGATGTTTCTCTACTGTGAACGCTCACAGACGCATGGCAGGGCTTCATTCGAGCGTGAGGCCCATGATCATGTGAACGCTCACAGCAGGCTCACAGCAGCATGGCAGGCCCTCGCATCAGGGCGGGGGCCCCAGGTCAGGGGAGAGATCCATGCCGAACACGAAGCGCCGTCGCCTCGTGGCCACCACCGTCGCCGTCGCCCTCGGCGCCACCGCCCTCGCCGCTTGCGGTTCGTCCGACGACTCCGACGAGGCCGCGTCGGGGCCGGTCTCGCTCACGTACTGGACCTGGACGCCCGGCATGGACAAGGTCGTCGACCTGTGGAACAAGGGCCGGGGCAAGAAGGAACAGATAACCGTCACGGTCAAGAAGCAGGCCTCCGGCGACTCGCTGGTCACCAAGATCCTCACCGCGCACAAGGCCAAGCAGGCGCCGGACCTGGTGCAGGCCGAGTACCAGGCGCTGCCGACCCTGGTCAGCAATGACGCGCTGGCCGACGTCTCCAAGAACGTCGGCGACGCCAAGAGCGAGTTCGCCGACGGCGTCTGGCAGCAGACCACGCTCGGCACGGACGCGGTCTATGCGATCCCGCAGGACATCGGGCCGATGATGTTCTACTACCGCGAGGACCTGTTCAAGAAGTACGGCCTGACGGTCCCCACGACCTGGGACCAGTTCGCCGAGACCGCCCGCAAGCTGAAGAAGGCCTCGCCGGACACGGACCTGACCACGTTCTCCGCCAACGACTCGGGCCTCTTCGCGGGCCTGGCCCAGCAGGCCGGCGCCAAGTGGTGGACGGCCGCCGGCAACAAGTGGAAGGTCGGCATCAACGACGCGGCCAGCCAGAAGGTCGCCAAGTTCTGGGGCGGCCTGGTCGAGGAGGGCGTCATCGACAACCAGCCGATGTACACCCCGGCCTGGAACAAGGCCCTGGACACCGGCAAGCAGATCGCCTGGGTCAGCGCCGTGTGGGCCCCGGGCACGCTCACCACGGCGGCGCCCGACACCAAGGGCAAGTGGGCCATGGCCCCGCTCCCCCAGTGGTCCGCGAGCGAGAACGTCACCGGCAGCTGGGGCGGCTCCTCGACGGCCGTCACCACGGACTCCAAGCACCGGGCGGCCGCCGCCGAGTTCGCCGCGTGGCTCAACACCGACAAGGACGCGCTGAACGCGCTGGCCAAGGAGAGCGGTATCTACCCGGCCTCCACGGCCGCCCAGACCAGCGGCGCCTTCCTCACGCCGCCGGACTACTTCTCCAACCAGGCCGACTTCTACACCCAGGCCGCCAAGATCGCCGGAACCACCGCGCCGTCCGCGTGGGGCCCGAACGTGAACGTCGCCTACGCGTCGTTCAACGACGCCTTCGGCGCCGCCGCGAAGAACAAGTCGGACTTCGGCGCCGCCCTGGACACCATGCAGGACGACACGGTGGCCGACCTGAAGAAGCAGGGCTTCGGGGTCGCTCAGTGACCACCCCCGCACACCGGAGGCCGTACGGGGTCAAGGGG
>NZ_JBVJMD010000071.1:0-34500 GCF_055584385.1 Streptomyces sp. NPDC104096 | reverse complement strand
TGGATGTCCGCGATCACCGGGATCTGCGACTTGCGCGCGATCGTCGCCAGCGCGTCCGCGTCGTCCTGCGTCGGACACGCCACCCGCACGATCTGGCAGCCCGACGCCGTCAGCTCCGCGATCTGCTGCAACGTCGCACCGATGTCCGACGTCCGCGTCGTCGTCATCGACTGCACCGACACCGGCGCGTCGCCCCCGACGGCCACCGGCCCGACGTCGATCCGCCGCGACGCGCGCCGCGGGGCGATCGGCCGGGCCGGCACCTCGGGAACGCCCAAGGAGATGGCCGTCATGGCATCACTCGCGGTTTCCGGAGACCGTCTCGCGCATGGCGCGCAACGACTCCTTCAGCGATCCCATGGTGGCGAGCACGGCGGTGGGCTCGTAGCCGCAGTGCGCCATGCAGTTGGCGCAGCGCGGGTCCTTGCCGCGGCCGTACTTGTCCCAGTCGGTGTCCTCGATCAGCTCGCGGTACGTCGGCACGTACCCGTCGCTCATCAGGTAGCAGGGGCGCTGCCAGCCGAACAGGGAGTAGTTCGGGATCGCCCAGGCGGTGCACGGGAAGTCGACCTTGCCCTCCAGGAAGTCCAGGAAGAGCGGGGAGTGGTTGAGCCGCCACTTGCGCCGGTTGCCGCCCGCGAAGGCCTTCTTGAACAGCTCGCGGGTCTGCTCCACGCCCAGGAAGTGCTCCTGGTCGGGCGCCTTCTCGTAGGCGTAGGCGGGCGAGATCATCATCTCGTCGACCTTGAGGTCGTCGTTGAGGAAGTTGAGCACCTCGATGATGGTCTGCGGGGTGTCGGTGTTGAAGAAGGTGGAGTTGGTGGTCACCCGGAAGCCGCGCCGCTTGGCCTCCTTGATGGCCGCCACGGCCTCGTCGAACACACCTTCCTTCGCCACCGATTCGTCGTGCCGCTCACGCAGCCCGTCGATGTGCACCGCGAAGGCGAAGTAGGGGGAGGGGGTGAACTTCTCCATCTTCTTGCGCAGCAGCATCGCGTTGGTGCAGAGGAAGACGTACTTCCTCCTGGCCACCAACTGGCGCACGATCTCGTCGATCTGAGGGTGCATCAACGGCTCGCCGCCGGCGATGGACACCATGGGAGCACCGGATTCGAGCACCGCCCCGACGGCCTGCGCGACCGGCATCCGCTGCTTGAGGACGCCTGCCGGATGCTGGATCTTGCCGCAGCCCTCGCACTTCAGGTTGCACGCGAAGAGCGGTTCCAGCTCCACGATCAGCGGGAACTTGTCCCGCTTGCGGAGCTTCTGTTCGGCCAGGTATGTAGCGACCTTGATGGACTGACGCAGCGGCATGGCCATCTGGGCTCACCTCCGGGGGAGCAGCAAAGAACGGTGCCATTCGAAAAACGCGGGAAGTACGGAACGAAGGACGCGGAAGGCCGATATTCCACCGCGTACCGTGCCGATCCGGACGAGTTCATGTTCGGGGGCGTCCACGACCACCCGTACGGCCGCAACCGGGCGCTCGCCCGCCCGTACGGCGCTCAGGAGCGTGGCGGCCGACTCCATGTCGACCGCGATCGCGCCGGTGGCGAGCAGGGCGGACCGCTCCGGCCCGCGGACGACGTGGTCGGAGCCGATGAGCGGCCCGGTGTGGACGGTGCGTCCGGGCAGGGTGCGCGCCAGCTCCTTGACCAGCAGGTCGGTACCCACGCACGGAACGTTTCCGCGCGGGTCCCGGGTCTCCTCGGCGACCACCAGATCGCCGGGGTGCATCCCCGGGGCGAGCCCCGCGCAGAAGCCGGTGGCCAGCACGGCGGCCTCGGTCAGCGGCGCCTCGGCCAGCACCCGGGTCACCGAGCGTTCGGCCGCCCTGGGACCCATGCCCGTACGCAGCACGGTGACCGGGCCGTCCGCGCCGCTGCGGTCGCTGGTCCGCAGCGCGAGGTGCTCGATGCCGAGCGCGCAGGCGATCAGCATCGGGGCCGGGGCGGACTTGGCGCTCATCAGCCCCCCTCGGCCTCGGAGAAGGGATCGCCGTGCAGGTACCGGCCGAGCGCGGTGAGCGGGAACACCTGCCGGTAGAGGTGGTAGTTGATGGAGAAGTCCCAGGGGAAGCCGGTGCCGGTGAAGTACGGCTCGTCCCAGGAGCCGTCCGCCCGCTGGGTGGTCACGAGCCACTCGACGGCGCGTTCCACGGCCTTGGAGGCGCGCTCCCCCGCCGCGAGCAGCGCCATCAGCGCCCAGGCGGTCTGCGAGGCGGTGGAGGCGCCCTTGCCGCTCCACTCCCTGCTGTCCTGGTAGGAGCGCAGGTCCTCGCCCCAGCCGCCGTCGTCGTTCTGGACCGACTCCAGCCACAGGACGGCCCGGCGGATCGCCGGGTGCGCGGTGGGCAGGCCGGCGGCGGTCAGCGCGGGCACCACCGAGCCGGTGCCGTAGACGTAGTTGACGCCCCAGCGTCCGAACCACGAGCCGTTCGGCTCCTGCGCGGCCAGCAGCCATTGGATGCCGCGCCGGGTGCGCGGGTCGTGGGCGAGGCCCTCGACCGCGAGCATCTCGACGACGTGCGCGGTGACGTCCGCCGACGGCGGGTCGACGACCTCGCCGAAGTCGCAGAACGGCAGCCGGTTGGGGAACGGGCTGGTGTTGTCGACGTCGAAGGCGCCCCAGGCGCCGTTCTTCGACTGCATCCCGAGGTTCCAGCGCACCCCGCGTCCGATCGCCTTCTCGACCCGCTCGGGGTCGTGGTGACGGATGCGGCGCAGCGCGAGGACGACCTCGGCGGTGTCGTCCATGTCGGGGTAGTTGTCGTTGTGGAACTCGAACGCCCAGCCGCCCGGCGGGAGTCCGGGCCGCTTGACCGACCAGTCGCCGGGCCGCACGACCTGCTCGCCGAGCATCCAGTCGGCGGCCTTGACGAGTTGCGGATGGTCGGCGGGCAGCCCGGCGTCGGCGAGGGCGATGGCGGCCAGGCAGGTGTCCCACACCGGGGACTGGCAGGCCTCGATCATCCGGGCGCCGTCCTCGCGCCAGACGGCGAACCGGTCCAGCGACTCCAGGCCCGCGCGCATCACGGGGTGCTGGAGGTCGTAGCCGAGCAGGTACAGCGCGATGACCGAGTACACGGCCGGCGGCTGGATGCCGCCCCAGCAGCCGTCGTTCTCCTGCCGTTCGACGATCCAGCGGGCCGCCGAGTTCAGGGCCGCGCGGCGCAGTCGGCGCGGCGCGACCCGGCGCAGCGCGTGCAGGGCCTTGTCGAGCCGCTGGAAGGCGCCGTCCCAGCTCGCCGCCGGGGCCAGCGGTCCGCGCGGGTTGGGACGGGCGGGGTCGGTGTGCAGTTCGTCGAGCGGGAAGGGCGCCGGGCGCACCGGGCGCTTGGCGGAGACGATCGTCAGCGGGACGATGGTCTGCCGGGCCCAGCAGCCGAAGTCGTAGATGTTGAGCGGGACCCACTTGGGGAAGTAGATGATCTCCGGCGGGAGTTCGGGCAGGTCCTCCCACTTCCACCAGCCGAACAGGGCGAGCCAGATCCGGGTGAAGACGCGGGCGGCGGCGATGCCTCCCCGGTCGCGGATCCAGGCCGACGCCTTCGCCATGTGCGGTTCGTCGGGCGCGTCCCCGGCCAGCCGCAGGGCGACGTACGCCTCGATGGTGGTGGAGAGTTCGCCCGGACCGCCGTAGAAGCCGGCCCAGGTGCCGTCCTCGCGCTGCTCGCCCCGGATGAAGAGCCCGGCCGCCTTGGTCGTCAACTCGTCTTCGATGCCCAGGAACTGACGCAGCAGCAGGTCCTCGGCGTCCATCGTGACGTTGGTCTCGAGGTCGCCCTTCCACCAGCCCTCGGCGTCCTGCCTGGCGAGCAGGAAGTCGGTGGCGCGCCGCACGGCGCCTTCGGCGGCTTCTTGTACCCCGGCCGCCGCGGGGATGGTGACGTCGGTTTCGCTGGCCGCGGCAGCACGGGGCGGCAGGGCCCCGGGACTTCCGTCGGTCGTCGCTGTCATGGCTTCCCCTTCGTGCAGTCGTACGAGTCGTGCTGCTGTGGGTCCGCCGTCGGCCGGTGTGCCGCTACCCGCGACACCGGCCGGCGACTACGCGAGGGCTATTCGACCGATAGTGATCATCTCTTTCGTACGACGACGAAGTCGGCGAGCGCCGTGAACCGGGCCCGTACCTGCTCGGGCATGTCGACGGCGTTCAGCGCCTCGATGGCGATGGTGTGCTGCCGGCGCGCCTCCTGGGCGGTCCACTCGCGGCCGCCCGCCTCCTCGATGAGCGCGGCGCGGGCCGCGAACTCCTCCTCGGAGAAGTTCGCGAAGTCGCTGCTCTTGGCGTCGGCGGCGAGGATCTCGCCCAGCCGCGTCGAGGCGGAACCGTCCGCCGCGAGGGCGGCCACGACCGGCAGGGACTTCTTGCGCTGGCGCAGGTCGCTCCAGGTCTGCTTGCCGGTGGCCTCCGGGTCGCCCCAGATGCCGAGGAGGTCGTCGACGGCCTGGAAGGCCAGGCCGAGGTGGTAGCCGTAGCGCTCCAGGGTGTCGGCGGTGCGGTCGTCCGCGCCGCCGAGCACCGCGCCGATGGAGCTGGCGCAGGCCAGCAGGGCGCCGGTCTTGTTGCCCTCCATCTCCAGGCACTCCTCGACGCTGACGCGGTCGCGGTGCTCGTAGGAGATGTCCTGGGCCTGGCCGTCGATCAGGGCGCGGCTGGCGGCGGTCAGGCGGCGGGTGGCCCGGCCGGCCTCGACGGTGCCGAGCTCCAGCAGGACCTCGTTGGCGAGGGCGAACAGGGCGTCGCCGACGAGGATCGCCTGGGCGGGGCCGTGCACCTTCCAGACGGTGTCGCGGTGGCGGCGCTGCTCGTCGCCGTCCATGAGGTCGTCGTGCAGGAGCGAGAAGTTGTGGACGAGTTCCACGGCCACCGCGCCGGGCACGCCGACCTCGGGAGCGGCTCCGGTGACCTCGGCGGAGAGCACGGCGAGCGCGGGGCGTACGGCCTTTCCGCCGTCGCCCGCCGTGGGGTTGCCCTGGGCGTCGATCCAGCCGAAGTGGTAGGCCGAGACGGTGTCCATGGGCGGCGCCAGGCGGTCGACGGCCGCGCGCAGCACCGGTGTGGCCAGGGTTCGGCCGCGCTCCAGGAGCGCGGTCACGTCCACCGCGTCGGCAGCCGTCGAGGCCGGGGGCACAGTGGGCACAGTTTCTCCTCTTGTTGCGGTGCCAGGGGTGCGGGGGCCTGCCGGGCCGTGCTGATCGAGCATCAGGCCGCCTCCTCGACAGCGAAGAGGTGGTGGGGGCGGGGCCGGCCCAGGGCGCCGAGCGCGGCGTCCGCCGCGCTCACACCGCTTCGGACCGCACTCTCCATGGTCGCGGGCCACCCTGTGGCGGTCCACGCGCCGGCCAGGTACAGGCCGGGGGCTCGGGTACGGGCGCCGGGGCGCAGCCGCCCGACGCCGGGGGCGGGGGCGAACGTGGCCGTGCGCTCCCGGGTGACGAAGAAGTCCCGTACGACTGCCGCCCGGGTGCCGGGCAGCAGCCGCTCCAGCTCGGGCAGGTAGCGCTCGCGCAGGGCGGCGACGGGCGCGTCGATCTCGTCCTGCGCGGCCGACTGGGAGAGCGCGAGGTACTGGCCCGCGCGCAGCCCGGAGGCGGCCGTACGGTCGAAGACCCACTGCACCGGGGTGCCGAGGGCCGCGAGGAAGGGGGTGTCGAGCACCTTGCGGTCGTACACGACGTGGACGTTGAGGATGGGCGCGGTGCCGATCTCCAGCAGCCGGCCGGGGTCGTCGAGGGCGCCGGCCGGCAGCAGGTCGTGGGCCTCGCGCTGGGCGGTGGCGAGCACGACCGCGTCGGCCTCCAGCGTCTCGCCGGGAACCTGAACGCTCCACCGCCCGTTTTCGTTGCGGGAGACGGAGGTGACGCGTGTACGGACCTCGGTACGGACGCCCGCGGAGTCGAGCGCCTTGCGGGCGAGGCGGTCGTGCAGTTCGCCCAGCGGGACGTGCGCCCAGCCGATGTCGGCGGCGCCCGGGTCGGACAGCAGACCGGTCTTGAACACCATCGCGGCGAGCCCGAGGGACGCGTCCTGGGCCACCGCGTTGAGGGTGGCGACCCCCACCAGGTCCCACAGTGCCTCGACGGCGCGCGGCGACTGACCGTGCGCGGCGAGCCAGGTCCCGAAGTCCTGGGTGTCCAGGGCGGGATCGGCGAGGTCGAGTCCCTTGAGCGCGAGTGCGGCACGGCCGACCCGGGCCCGCTCGGCGAGCGAGAGATGCGGATACGTCGCCAGGCTGCGGCCGAGATGCAGGGGCACCGGCAGCGCGTCGCGCCGGAGTCTGCCCAGCCGGCGGCCCGCGGGCCGGTCCAGGTCGAGAACGGGCACGTCGAGACGATCCTGCAAGGGTGCCAGCGCGGTCCCCTCGATGCGCTCCAGGAACCACCGGTAGGCGGTGCAGCAGCGCAGGAAGACGTGCTGTCCGTTGTCGACGGTCAGCTCGCCGCGCCGGAACGAGAAGGCGAGGCCGCCGAGTCTGGGCCGGCCCTCCAGCAGGGTGACGCGCACTCCCGCGTCGGCGAGCGCGAGGGCTGCGGTGACCCCGGCCAGTCCGCCGCCGACCACGACGGCGTCCCGCCCGGTCGCCGGTCCGGCGCCCGCGGGCGGCCCGGACCGCTGTGCGTCGCTCATCGTGCACCCTCCCCTGCGGCCCGGTCGCGCCGCTGGAACCGTGCACGACAGGCCGTTGCAGTCAGGGACGCCGCGCCCGGCCGGAGGGTTGCGTGCCGCATTTCCGCGGCGGAGTCACCTTCGCCCACGCTGTCCATCAGGCGCGCCTCCTGAGGGTGCGCCGGGAGACGTGCCGGGCGTCGAGTCCGGACAGTCCGCGCACGGCGACGTAGGCCTTCTCCCGTCCGGGCAGCGAGACCCGGCCGCGCAGCACGGCCCCCGGGTCGCGCTCGATGCGGTCGAGCAGGCGCCGGTAGATGCCGGCCATGGCGGCCACGCAGGCGCCGCTGCGCCGGTCGAGCATGGGCAGCAGCCCGTAGCCCTCGGCGAACAGCGCGCGCGCCCGGCGCACCTCGAAGTGCACCAGGCCCGCGAAGTCGGAGCCCTCGGGCGGTGTCGGTCCGTCGAACCCGGCCGAGCAGCCGAACTTCGCGAGGTCGTCGGCGGGCAGGTAGGTGCGGCCGCCCTCGGCGTCCTCGCGGACGTCCCGGAGGATGTTGGTGAGTTGCAGCGCGAGCCCGAGCGTGTCGGCGTACTCCGGTGCGCGTTCGGCGCCACGCGCGCCGGGCTCGGTGCCGAACACCCCGAGGGAGAGCCGTCCGATCGCGCCGGCCACGCACCGGCAGTAGACCTTGAGGTCGTCCCAGGTCTCGTAGGTCTCGCCGCGTGCGTCCATCTGCACGCCGTCGATCAGCTCGTCCAGGCCGCCCAGCGGGATCGGGAAGGCGCGGGCGGCATGGGTGAGGGCGACGGCCACCGGGTCGGTGTCGTCCTCCTCGACCGCCCCCTCGCGGATCCGGGTCAGCAGCGCCCGGGTGTCCTCCAGACGGGCCACCTTGACGTCGTCGGCCAGCGAGCCGTCGCCGATGTCGTCGACACGGCGCGAGAACGCGTACAGCGCCGACATGGCACGGCGCTTGGGCGTCGGCAGCAGCCTGATGCCGTAGGCGAAGTTGCGCGCCTGCTGTCCGGTCACTGCCTCGCAGTAGCTGTAGGCGGCGAGTACCGGTGCGGACACGTGCTGTTCCGACTCCACGGCCCGGATCACCTCTCTCCTCGCAGAGTGACGCCCGCCTCGCGCAGCAACTGGAGCTTGCCGGGCTTGGGCGGGCCGGGAAGTACGTCGTATTCGGCGGCGGCGATCGCTCGGACCGCCGCCCTTCCCCCCGCCACGAACCCCGCGAGCAGCAGCCTCAATCTGCCGTGGACGCTACCCACCAGAGGGGCGCCTTCATTCAGGAGATCGCGGGCGCGTTGTGCTTCGTATGCGACCAGTGCGCGCACCGATGCGCCCGCGGTGGCCGTGGCGAGATCCGCCTCCCGGACGTGAAAGCGCTTCATGTCCTGTGCGGGCAGGTAGATGCGGTCGCGGCCGAGGTCCTCGGTCACGTCCTGGAGGTGCTCGACGATCTGCAGCGCCGTGCAGATCGCGTCGGAGCGGCGGATCCGCTCGGGGGTCGAGGTGCCGGTGACGGCGAGGACGAGGCGTCCGACGGGGTTGGCGGACAGCTCGCAGTAGGCGAGCAGGTCGTCATGGGTCTCGTAGCGGCGGACGAGCTGGTCCTGGCGGTTGGCGGCGATCAGGCCGAGGAACGGCTCGGGGGTCAGCGCGTGGCGGCGGACGGTCGGCTGGAGGCGGCGCAGCAGGGGGTGGCGCGGGGTGGCCTCGAAGACCCGGTGGAGGTCGGCCTCGAAGGCGTCCAGCAGGACGAGCCGGTCCTCGGCCGCCTCGGCCGACACGCCGAGCAGCCGGGCGTCCGCGCCGCCGGGCGCGAGGTCGCCGTCGCCGATGTCGTCGACGAGACGGGCGAAGCCGTAGACGGCCATGAGGTCGGTGCGCCAGGCCCTGGGCAGGAAGAAGGGGGCCACGGGGAAGTTCTCGTCCGCGGCCTTGTCGAGCGTGCCGCGCTCCGGGTCCCCGGTGCGGGCCGTATCGGTTCCCGTCACCGCCGACTGCCCCGGGCGAAGACGGCACATGCTGCGCTGAGCTGGGGAGTTTCCGTAGCCATTGCCGTCACATCTCCCGTTCTACACCGACGACCCCATGCATACTATTTCGGACACGCCGCCCGGCCGTCCGCGCGGCCACCCGCAAAGAGGCTGTCGCGCATTATCGCCCCACTTGCCGTGTTTCGGGACCAGTACAGCTTACGTTGTACAACGCGGTGCGGTTCTCGGGGGTGTCCTGCACATCACAACAACACACCGATTGACGTCAAGATTCCTGCGCCGGGCCGGAGTTGACGTTTCCTTTGCAGACGCGGGGCCCCGCCGGACAGTTCCGGCGGGGCCCCGGGCGACACGGACTACTTGCCCGTGAACTTCTCGTACTCCTTGAGGACCTCGTCGGTTGGTCCGTCCATCCGCAGCTCGCCGCGTTCCAGCCACAGCACGCGGTCGCAGGTGTCGCGGATGGACTTGTTGCTGTGGCTGACCAGGAAGACCGTGCCGGCCTCCTTGCGCAGCTCGCGGATGCGCTCCTCGGAGCGGATCTGGAACTTGCGGTCGCCGGTGGCCAGCGCCTCGTCGATCATCAGGACGTCGTGGTCCTTGGCGGCGGCGATGGCGAAGCGCAGCCGGGCGCCCATGCCGGAGGAGTAGGTGCGCATCGGCAGGCTGATGAAGTCGCCCTTCTCGTTGATGCCGGAGAAGTCGACGATCGACTGGTAGCGCTCCTTGATCTCCTCACGGGACATGCCCATGGCGAGACCGCCCAGGATGACGTTCCGCTCGCCGGTGAGGTCGCCCATCAGGGCCGCGTTGACGCCGAGCAGCGAGGGCTGGCCGTCGGTGTAGACCCGGCCGCTCTCCGGCGGCAGCAGACCGGCGATGGCCCGCAGCAGGGTCGACTTGCCCGAACCGTTCGAGCCGATCAGACCGATGGCCTCGCCCCGGTAGGCGACGAAGGAGACACCCCGTACGGCGTGCACCTTGCGCACCCCCCGCGCCTCGCCGCGCTTGACGATACGGCTGAGCGCGGCGGTGGCGCTGCCCTTGCCGGACTTGGCGCCGCTGACCCGGTACACGATGTGCACGTCGTCCGCGATCACGGTGGGCCGGTCGTCCCGGCGCTCCTGCTCAGCCACGGCCGTACCTCTCCTCCGCGGGCCGGAAACAGCCGGACCCGCCGGCGGCGGGTTCCGCTGTCGGGAACGAGCTTGTCAGATGACCGGGGGCCGGCCCAACCGGGTCAGCCGCCACACCGTACGCCACCTCATGGGGCGACGGGGTCCGCAGGCCGTGGTCCAGCCTTCCCTGAATCCGCCGAACCAGGCCTTCAGGGCCGGCCGCGAGGGGCGGCGCAGCAGCGTCAGCAGCAGCCAGACGCCGAGATAGACCGGGACCAGGGGCGCGGGAAGGTTGCGGCGGGCCAGCCAGACCCGGTTGCGCGCGACCATCCGGTGGTAGACGGCGTGCCGCGAGGGCGCGGTCGTGGGGTGGAAGAGCACCATGTCGGAGCGGTAGTCGATCATCCAGCCGGCGTCGAGGGCCCGCCACGCGAGGTCGGTCTCCTCGTGCGCGTAGAAGAACTCGTCCGGCAGCCCGCCGACCTCGGCGAAGACCTTCGTACGGACCGCGTTGGCGCCGCCGAGGAAGGTGGTGACCCGGGAGGAGCGCATCGGGTCGGCGGCGCGCAGCCGCGGCACGTGCCGGCGCTGGGTGACGCCGGTGTCCGGGTCGGCGATACGGAAGCTGATGATGCCCAGCTCGGGGTCGGCCGCGAAGGCCTGCCGGCACAGCTCGGCGGTGTCGTGCTGGGCGAGCAGACCGTCGTCGTCGAGGAACAGCAATATGTCGACGTCGCGGCCGGCCGGGCCGAAGGCCTCGATGCCCGTGTTGCGGCCGCCGGGGATGCCGAGGTTCTCGGGGAGCTCCACCGTGCGCACGGCCGACGAGAACTCGCCGACGTCCGGCACGGGCGAGCCGTTGCCGACGACGACCACCTCGACCAGGTCGCCCTCCTGCTTGGCGACCGAGTCGATCAGGGCCTTGAGCTCCTCGGGCCGGTTGCCCATGGTGATGACGACCGCGCCGACCTTCAGGCCGTTCATCGCAGCCTGCTCGACGCGAGGACGGACACCAGGTGCAGCACGGTCTGGAGCAGCGCGATGCCCGCGAGCACCGCGACGCCCAGCCGGGAGAAGTACAGGTCGCCGCGCACCTGGTCCAGCACCGCCAGGGCCAGGATCAGCAGGGACGCCTCGATGCCGAGGATCAGCCGGTGGAACTTCAGCGCGGCCGCGGCCCGGCGGGCCAGTGCCATGCCCGACGAGCGCGGCTCGGACGCCGCCTCCTTGACGGGCGGCAGTCCGCCCTGGTGGCGGGCGACACCGACGAGGTCGGTCTCGGCCTTGATCAGGATCGCGCCGAGGGCGGCCAGCGTGCCGAGGAAGGCCCACAGCCAGTCGATGCGGCCGCCGCCCCACAGGTCGGCGGCGCGCAGCCCGAAGCCGACCAGCACGGCGGCGTCGGTGAGATAGGCGCCGACCCGGTCGAGGTAGACCCCGCCGAGCGAGTACTGCTTCTTCCAGCGCGCGATCTCGCCGTCGACGCAGTCCAGCAGCAGGTACATCTGCACGCAGACCACGCCGAGCACGGCGCCCCAGATCCCCGGCACCAGCAGCGCCGGGGCCGCGAGCACGCCGAAGACGGTCATCAGGTACGTGAGCTGGTTGGGCGTGACCCTGGTGTTCACCAGGTAGCGGTCGACCCGCAGGGACACCTCGCGCATGTAGAGGCGCCCCATCCAGTGCTCACCGCTGCGCCGGTCCTTCACCCCTTCGGGATGGACGACCGGACGGAGTTCAGCTACCGATGGCCTTGACATAGTCGGTGTAGATGTCCTTGATCTGGTCGGTCTTGAGTTCGAGGTGTTCGAGGATCGTGTAGCGGCCGGGCCGGGTCTCCGGGGCGAACTCGACGACCCGGACGAACTCGTCCGTGGTGAAGCCGATCTCCTCCGGCAGCACCGGCAGCCCGTGGCGGCGCAGGACCTCGGCCATGTAGGCCGACTCCTCGTGCGCGCCGCGCAGGTACATCGCGAAGGCCGCGCCCAGTCCGCACTGCTCGCCGTGGGCGGCCGCGCGCTTGGGGAACAGCAGGTCGAACGCGTGGTTGATCTCGTGGCACGCGCCGGAGGACGGGCGGGAGTCGCCCGACACCGACATCGCGATACCGCTGAGGACCAGCGACTCGGCCAGTACCTGGAGGAAGCCGTTGTCGCCGATGCCGCCGGGGTGGCGCAGCACCGCCTCGCCGGCCTGGCGGGCCATGGCGGCGGCCAGGCCGTCGATCTTCTCGCCCTTGACGCGGTGGGCGAGCTCCCAGTCGGCGATCGCCGAGATGTTGGAGACGGCGTCGCCGATCCCGGCCCGGACGAAGCGGACCGGGGCCTCGCGGATGACGTCGAGGTCGATGACGACCGCGATCGGGTTCGGCACCCCGTAGGAGCCGCGGCCCGCGTCGTTGTCGAGGGTGGCGACCGGCGAGCACAGGCCGTCGTGCGCGAGGTTCGTCGGGACGGCGACCAGCGGAAGGCCGACCCGCGCCGCGGCGAACTTGGCGCAGTCGATGATCTTGCCGCCGCCCAGGCCCACGACCGCGTCGTAGCGGCTGGCCTTGATCTCGCCGGCCAGCCGGATCGCGTCGTCGAGGGTGCCCCCGCCGACCTCGTACCAGGTGGCACCCGGCAGCGAGGGGGCGACGCGCTCGCGCAGCCTGGCCCCCGAGCCGCCGCTGACGGCGACGGCGAGCCGTCCGGAGTGCGAGACGCGCTCGTCCGCGAGCACGCAGCCCAGGTCGTCGAGGGCACCCGGGCGGATGTCCACGACGACCGGCGAGGGGATCAGCCGTGTCAGTACCGGCACGCGATCTCCCGTCCCCTGGCGAGGTCGTCGTGGTTGTCGATCTCGACCCAGCTGACGTCGCCGATCGGTGCCACGTCGATGCGGAAGCCGCGGTCGACGAGCTCCTGGTAGCCGTGCTCGTAGAACTGCTGCGGGTCGGTCTCCCACACCGTCTTCAGGGCGTCCGCGAGCTCGGCGGCGGCGTCGCCCTCGATGAGGGTGACGCCGATGTACTCGCCGCTCGCCTCCGCGGGGTCCATCAGCTTGGTGATCTTCGTCATGCCGCGCTCGGTGTCGACGACGACCTTCATCTCCTCGTCGGCCAGCGACTTCACGGTGTCCACGGCGAGGATGATCTTCTTGCCGTCGCCGCGCGCGGCGAGCAGCGTCTTCTCCACGGAGACCGGGTGGACGGTGTCGCCGTTGGCGAGGATCACCCCGTCCTTGAGGGCGTCACGGCCGCACCACAGGGAGTAGGCGTTGTTCCACTCCTCGGCCTTGTCGTTGTCGATGAGGGTGAGCTTCAGGCCGTACTTCCGCTCCAGGGCCGCCTTGCGCTCGTACACGGCCTCCTTGCGGTAGCCGACGATGATCGCGACCTCGGTCAGACCGATCTCGGCGAAGTTGCCGAGGGTGAGGTCCAGGACCGTGGGTTCGCCCTCTATGCCCGCGGGCCCCACCGGCACCAGAGCCTTGGGAAGGCTGTCGGTGTAGGGGCGCAGACGCCGTCCGGCGCCGGCCGCCAGCACGAGGCCGATCATGCGGGTTCTCCTTCATCGTGTACGGCGGGTGCGCCGACCTTGTGGGCGGACACCCAGAAGCGGATGCTCTCGAAGAGCACCACCAGGGCGACGGCCACGGCGAGCACCGTGAGCGCGACCCCGAACTGCGAGGCGGTGAGCGCCAGGGCCAGAACGGTCACCAGCAGCGTCCGGCCTTCGTGGCCCCCGATCGCGCGCACCAGCCAGGCCGGGGGCGCGCCGGCGTCACCGCGGATGCGGTACACCGTGTCGTAGTGATGGTAGGCGACGGCGGCCACCAGTCCGAAAGCCGCCGGAAGGACCCCGTTCACATCGGCTTTGGCCGCCAGTACCAGGACGGTGCCGTACTCGGCGGCCCGGAACAGCGGGGGGACCAGCCAGTCGAGGGCGCCCTTGAGGGGGCGCTGGACGGCGACGGCGGACAGCAGGACGTAACCGAGAGCGCACAGGACGGTCTGCCAGCCGGCGCCCCAGAGCAGCGCCGAGCCCGCCACCAGGACGCTGCCGGCCGCGGCGGCGTAGACCCCGGCCCGCGCGTACGTACCGCGTGCGGTGCGCAGCACCAGCTCCACCAGGGGCCCGCTGTCCGCGAGGTCGGCGAGCGCCCGCGCGGCCCGGTCGGTCCGCCTGGCCTTGCGGGTCACCGAGCGCAGCACACGGCCGGCCGTGGTGTACGTCGCCGCGAAGGCGCAGCCGATCAGCAGCGCGTAGAAGGTGATGCGGGGGGTCGTCAGTGCCGTGAGGACGGCGATCATGGCCCATCGTTCGCCGATGGGCAGCACTATCATCCGGCGCAGCCAGACCGTCCAGCCGACGCTGTCGAGCCGGTCGGAGAGGGCCGCGGTGGGGCTGGTGTTGGCGTCGGCGTCGTGGTTGGCCTCGTTGAAGGAGAAGTCCACGACGTGCCGGCAGGTCTGGAGCACCATGGCGCCCAGGGCCAGGGCCCAGACGTCGTCGCCGCCGCGGGCCGCGCCCAGGGCGAGACCGGCGTAGTACGCGTACTCCTTGGCGCGGTCGAAGGTGGCGTCCAGCCAGGCGCCGAGCGTCGAGTACTGGAGCGAGTAGCGGGCGAGCTGGCCGTCGGTGCAGTCCAGCACGAACGACGCGATCAGCAGGACGCCGGCCGCGACGAACCCGGCCCGGGTGCCGGTGGCCGCGCTGCCCGCCGCGATCAGCGCGGTGAGCAGGGAGGCCGTGGTGACCTGGTTCGGGGTGAGGCCGCGGCGGGCGCACCAGCGGGCGATGTAGCGCGAGTACGGGCTGATGCAGAAGGTGGTGAAGAAGCCGTCGCGGGCCTTCACGGCCGACTTCAGGCGTACGGCCTCGTCGTCGACGGCGGCGACGGCCTGTCGTGCCTCGTTGCGGGTCTGCGGGTCGCCGGGGACCGTGGCGACCAGGCTGCCGAGCTCGGGGCGCCGGACGTCGGCGCCCTGCTCGTCCAGGGCGGTCACGACCCGGTCGACGAAGTGGTCGGCGGGGGCGTCGGCCGGGCCGTCGGCGAGCGGGGCGGCGGCCGGTGCCGGGCCGCCGCTCGTGGCGTATTCCCGGTCGACGGCCGCGGTCAGCGCCGACCGGGCCGCGGGCTGCGCGGTCACGGCGCCGGGCACCGCGGCGAGCGGGAAGCGGGGGTCGGTCAGGCCGAGCCGCAGCGCGTGCGGATGGCCCACGAACCGCGCGTCGACGACGGCGACCCGCTGCTCACCCGGAACCTGGGCGAGCAGGGGCCCGACGTCGGCGGCGCCGTCGGCGATCCGGACGTCGAAGCCCAGTGACCGCAGATCGGTCTCGATCGACGATCCGGGGACCGGTTGGCCGGTGAGGATGGCGGTCGACAACCGAACTCATCTCCCTGGGAACCGACGCGACGGCGCCGGTCATGTGCACGATGGGGGCGCCGCTCGGCTGCTCCGGGCGGGCGGCATGTCGGCAGAGGCTATCCGATGTCGCTGGAGGCGTGTTCATCGCCCGTTCATGATCCGATCAGCGTAGTCTGTTCCGGCCTTTGCCTGCTTCTGCCGAGATCATCATGGGTGATGGGCCGCCCGGCCGACAAACCCGCGCCCCGCGCGGCGCACCCGGCTGGCACCCCCGGAGAGCGTGCCGTCCGGCATAGGGTGGGCGACCATGACTTGGCTGATCACCGGCGGAGCCGGTTACATCGGGGCGCATGTGGCACGGGCCATGACCGAGGCCGGGGAACGGGTCGTGGCACTGGACGACCTGTCGGCCGGGGTGCCCACCCGGCTGCCGGCCGGCATCGCGCTGGTCCACGGCTCGGCCGGGGACGAAGACCTGCTCAAGCGGGTCCTCGCCGAACACGCGGTGACGGGTGTGGTGCATCTCGCGGCCCGCAAGCAGGTGGCGGAGTCCGTGGCGCAGCCCACGCGCTACTACCAGGAGAACCTGGGCACTCTCGCCACGCTCCTCGAGGCGGTCGCCGGGGCCGGGGTCGGACGGTTCCTGTTCTCGTCGTCCGCGGCCGTCTACGGAAACCCGGACGTGGACCTCATCACGGAGGACACCCCGTGCGCCCCGGTGAACCCCTACGGCGAGACGAAGCTCGCCGGGGAGTGGCTGGTGCGGGCGGCGGGCCGGGCGCACGGCATCGCTACGACCTGTCTGCGCTACTTCAACGTGGCGGGCGCGGCCGCCCCGGAGCTGGCGGACACCGGGGTCTTCAACATCGTTCCCATGGTGTTCGACCGGCTCACCCGTGACGAGGCCCCGCGGATCTTCGGCGACGACTATCCGACGCCGGACGGCACCTGCGTCCGTGACTACATCCACGTCGCCGATCTCGCCGAGGCGCACCTCGCGGCGGCCCGCCGGCTGTCGGCGCCGGGGGCCTCGGGCGATCTGACGGTGAACATCGGCCGCGGCGAGGGCGTCTCCGTACGCGAGCTGGTCACGCTCATCGGCGAGGTCACGGGCGACGGCCGCCCGGCGGTCGTCGAGCCCCGCCGCCCCGGGGACGCTCCCCGCGCGGTCGCCTCGGCCGCCCGGGCCGCGGACGAGCTCGGCTGGACGGCCCGGCGCGGGACGCGCGAGATGGTCGAGTCGGCCTGGCAGGGATGGCAACTGCACCACCGCCGGTGAGCACCACGGCGGTGAGCACCACGCCGGTGAGCGCCACGGCCGGTGAGCACCACCGCCGGTGAGCGCCACGGCCGCCCCACCCGCCCTGACCTGCGCTTCGTTTGCGCAGGTCAGGGCATATGACAACGGTGTTCAGTGCCGCGTTGCCCGATACCCCCCACCCGTAGTTGACTGTGGTCCCGGGCGGATCACAGGAGGCGTTTGTCATGGGGGCAGGGCACGACCACGGTCACGGTCATGCGCACGGCCACGGCGCGCCGACCACCGGGACGGCGGCCGCCGCATACCGGGGCCGGCTGCGCGTGGCGCTGTCGATCACGCTCGCCGTCACGGTGGTGGAGATCGTCGGCGGGGTGCTCGCCGACTCCCTCGCGCTGGTCGCGGACGCGGCGCACATGGCGACGGACGCCCTGGGACTGGGCATGGCCCTGGTGGCCATCCATGTCGCGAACCGGCCTGCCAGCCCCCACCGCACCTTCGGCTACGCCCGCGCCGAGATCCTCGCCGCGCTCGCCAACTGTCTGCTGCTTCTCTGCGTCGGCGGATACGTCCTGTACGAGGCGGTCCAGCGCTTCTTCACACCGGCCGACACCGCGGGCGGGCTCATGATCGTGTTCGGTCTGATCGGCCTGGTCGCGAACACCGTCTCGCTGCTGCTGCTCATGCGCGGCCAGCAGCACAGCCTGAACGTACGGGGGGCGTTCCTGGAGGTGGCGGCCGACGCGCTGGGGTCCGTGGCGGTGCTGATCTCGGCGACGGTGATCCTCACCACCGGCTGGCAGGCGGCCGACCCGATCGCCTCGCTCGTCATCGGTCTGATGATCGTGCCGCGAACGGTGAAGCTGCTGCGCGAGACCCTCGACGTGCTGCTGGAGGCCGCCCCGAAGAACGTCGACATGGCGGAGGTACGGGCCCACGTACTCGCGCTGGACGGCGTCGAGAACGTCCACGACCTGCACGCCTGGACGATCACCTCGGGGATGCCGGTGCTGTCCGCGCACGTCGTGGTGCGCTCCGACGTACTGAACGCGATCGGGCACGAGAAGATGCTGCACGAACTCCAGGGCTGCCTGGGCGACCACTTCGACGTCTCGCACTGCACCTTCCAGCTGGAACCGGTCGGCCACGCGGAACACGAGGAACGGTTCTGCCACTGAGCCTGCCACGGCGGTCCGGTGGGCGCGCGCGTCGTTCCGTCCGCGACCCGACGTCCGCGCGCCCCCCTTACGGGCGGTTCCCCGTTCACCCCGACGGGCACGATCACCTACCGGGCGCCCCCTCACCGCGTCCGACCGGCGCCGGCCGTGTCCCGCGTCGCCTCGCACGGGACATGCGGTGGCGCCGTGAAGTGCCGGGAGTGCCGGATTCGTACGGCAGACTTGGGGCGCGAGGACCGATGCTAAGGATGGGTATGCCGATCACACCTGCCACCGCGAAGCACAGCGCGTCGAACGGCGCCGCGGACGCGATTCTGCTGGAACTGGTCGACGAGAACGGTGTGACGATCGGGACCGCGGAGAAGCTCGCCGCCCATCAGCCGCCGGGACAGCTCCATCGCGCGTTCTCGGTGTTCCTCTTCGACGAGCACGGCCGGCTGCTGCTCCAGCAGCGGGCGCTGGGCAAGTACCACTCCCCCGGCGTGTGGTCGAACACCTGCTGCGGCCACCCCTACCCCGGCGAGGCACCGTTCGCGGCGGCGGCCCGGCGGACGTACGAGGAGCTCGGGGTCTCCCCGACGCTGCTCGCGGAGGCCGGTACGGTCCGTTACAACCACCCGGACCCGGACTCGGGCCTGGTCGAGCAGGAGTACAACCATCTGTTCGTCGGCCTGGTGCAGTCCACGCTGCGGCCGGACCCGGAGGAGGTCGGCGGGACCGCCTTCGTGAGCCCCGCCGAACTGGCGGAGCGGCACGCGAAGGACACGTTCTCCGCGTGGTTCATGACCGTGCTGGACGCCGCGCGGCCCGCGGTGCGGGAACTGACGGGAACCTCCGCGGGCTGGTGACCTCCCGGTCGGCTCGCCGACCGGCGCGCACGGCCCGCGGTCAGTGCACCCGGACGGGTTTGAGCGGCAGGGCGGCCCAGATCACCTTGCCGCCGCTCGACGTGTGCTCGACGTCGCACACCCCGCCCGCCTCCAGGGTGATCTCGCGGACCAGCAGCAGCCCGCGGCCGCCCACCTGGGCGTGGTCGGCCTCCAGGGCGGTCGGGCGGTAGGGGTGGTTGTCCTCCACCGACACCCGCACCCATTCGGCTCCGACGGCCACCTCCACGGCGAGCGTCGGCGACAGGAGCGCCGCGTGCTTGACGGCGTTCGTCACCAGCTCCGAGACGATCAGCAGCAGACCCTGGACGAGGTCGTCGGAGGCCGGTACGCCCTGGCGGTACAGCAGGTCCCGCACGGCGTGCCGCGCCTGCGGGACGGAAGCGTCGAGAGCGGGGGCGGTGAACCGCCACACACCCTCGTACGGCAGCGGATCGGGGGCTCTCGCCCCGAGGGGTTCGTCCGCCACGTCCTCCGGTGCGTCTTCAGGGCGTGGGCCCACCCCGCGCCCGTGGTTCTCCATCGTCCGGTCGCCACCCTTGCGCTCGATTGTCACCACACGTCGAGTGTTGGTAACGCAAAGCTCCACGCCGAAGGACTGAACAGAAGTCAGCGATTATCGAGCACTTCTGACCCTTGATGACCAATTCGGTTGCCTGAAAGTCCGAGTACTGTCCCGATCGCGCCAACTTCACGAACTATTCGGGTTGTACGTGTTTGCCGGGAAGGGCCGCGCGCCCGGGCACCGGCCGGTCGGCGGCACCCGTCCGGCCTGCGGCTACGATCCGCCGCATGGAGCCCCAGCTGCTGCACCGTGTCACCGAGTCGGTGGCCACCGTCGTCATCCACCACCCGGCCAAGCGCAACGCCATGACCGCCGCGATGTGGCGGGCGCTGCCGCCGCTGCTGGACACCCTGGCCGCCGACCCGGACGTACGGGCCCTGGTCCTGACCGGCGAGGGCGGCACCTTCTGCTCCGGAGCCGACATCTCCACCCTGAGGAGCTCGCCCGAGGAGGCACAGGGGCTGGCCGTGCTGGCCGAGGAGGCGCTGGCCGCCTTCCCCAAGCCGACGCTCGCGGCGGTACGGGGGCACTGCGTGGGCGGGGGTTCGCAGCTCGCGGCGGCCTGCGACCTGCGGTTCGCCGAGGAGGACGCGCTGTTCGGGGTGACCCCGGCGAAGCTGGGGATCGTCTACCCCTCCTCCTCGACCCGGCGGCTGGCGTCGCTGATCGGTCCGGCCGCCACCAAGTACCTGCTGTTCTCGGGCGAGCTGATCGACACGGCGCGGGCGCTGCGGACCGGCCTGGTCGACGAGGTGCTGCCCGCGGGCGGACTCGGCAAGCGGGTCGCCGAGTTCACCCGCGTCCTGGTCGCGCGCTCGCAGCTCACCCAGGCCGCGGCGAAGGAGTTCGCGGACGGACGCACCGACCGGGACGCCCACTGGGCCGAGCTGGCCCGCGCCGCCGACGACACCGCGGAGGGCGTCGCCGCGTTCCTGGAGCGCAGGCAGCCGCGGTTCACCTGGACTACGTCAGGATGAACCGGCTGTTCCTGCGGAACTCCTCGACCAGGTGCGCGGGCGCCTTCCGCGGGGACCCCGCGTCGTAGGGCGGCCGCGGGTCGTACTCGGTCAGCAGTTGTACGGCCTGCGCGTGCTCGTCGCCGGCGATCCGGCCGAGCAGGGTGAGGCCCATGTCGATGCCGGAGGAGACGCCTGCGGCGGTGACGTACTTGCCGTCGAACACGACCCGCTCGCCCGTCGGTTCGGCGCCGAACCGCTCCAGGTACTCCAGGGCCAGCCAGTGGGAGGTCGCGCGGCGGCCCCGGAGCAGCCCGGCGGCGGCCAGCAGCAGCGAGCCGGTGCACACGGAGGTCGTCCAGGTGCTGGTCGAATCCGCCGTGCGCAGCCAGCCGAGGAGGGCCTCGTTGTCCATCTGCGGGGTCTGTCCGGGTCCGCCGGGGACGACCACGATGTCGGGGTGCGGCACGTCCGCGAGGGCGCGGTCGGCGATCAGGGCGAGGTTCCCGGTGTCGGAACGGACCGGGCCGGCGTGTTCGGCCACGAAGACGGTGTCGGCGTCCGGCAGCCGGCCGAGAGTCTCGTACGGGCCCACGGCGTCGAGGGCGGTGAAACGGTCGAAGAGCAGGATGGCGATCTGCATCGGGCGGCCTCTCTTTCGGAGCTTTCGCGGCTTTCGGAGCTTTCGGAGCTTTCGGACGAGGGACGGGCGCGGGGTGGGCGGGGGCGGTCGGTGAGGGGCGCGGGCCGGGCGGTGGCCGACCCGGGGCCGGTCAGCGGGTGGCGTGGGCCGGGCGGAACCGGCGCCGGTACTCGGCCGGCGAGGTGCCGAGCGTCCTGACGAACGCGCGCCGCATGGCCTCGGCGGTGCCGTAGCCGCTGGCGCGGGATATCTCCTCGATCCCGTCGCCGGTGTCCTCCAGCAGGCGGCGGGCGTGTTCGAGGCGCACCCGGTCGACGTACCGGCCGGGGGTCGTGCCGGTCTCGGCCCGGAAGGCGCGGGCGAAGTGGCGCGGCGAGAGGGCCGCGCGGGCGGCCAGCGACTCCACGCTCAGGTTCCCGGCCGGATGCTCGGTGATGTACTGCTGGACGTCGCGCAACGGCTCGCGGTGTGCCGTCTGGGCGGCGAGCTGGGCGCTGAACTGGGCCTGGTTCCCCGGCCGGCGCAGGAAGACCACGAGATGACGGGCGACCCGCAGCGCGACCTCCCGGCCCAGGTCCTCCTCCACCAGGGCGAGCGCCAGGTCGATGCCGGCGGTGACGCCTGCCGAGGTGGCGACCCGCCCGTCCCGTACGTAGATGGGGTCGGGGTCCACCTCGACCGCCGGGTGGTCGCGGGCGAGCTTGTCGCAGTAGGCCCAGTGGGTCGTGGCGCGGTGTCCGTCCAGCAGGCCCGCCGCCGCGAGCAGGATCGCCCCGGTGCAGACGGAGACGAGGCGCTCGGCCCGCGGGGCGTGCGCGCGCAGCCGGTCGACCAGGCGGGCGTCGGCCTCGCGGGTGCCCGCGCCGCCGGGCACGAGGAGGGTGTGCGGGTCGTCGGGCGCAAGCACGGTGTGCGGGTCGTCGGCCGGGTCCGTGAGGGCCCCGTCGGGTACCAGGGTCAGGCCGCTGGAGGTGCGTACCGGGCCGCCGTCCAGGGAGGCGGTACGGATGCGGTAGCTGCCCGGGGTGTGGCTCTCCGCACCCGCGAACACCTCGATGGGGCCGGTGACGTCAAGGCTCTGCACGCCGTCGAAGAGGACGACGAGAACGGTTCGCTGCGCCATGGGTCCGAGTCTCGGCGGGCCCGGCGACGGCCGCAACGACGGGCATCCCACCTTTCCTGCCATCGGCCGCCGGGCGGCCGATCCGACGCGACACCGCTGCGTCGTCCCGCCTTGCTCCCCCGTTGTCGGCACCACCTGCCACAATTGCCGCGCAACCTCAGTGGAGAAGGCGGTACGGGATCGTGACGACACCCGGGTCCATCGAAGTAGGGTCCATCGAAGGCAGGATCGCCGAGGAGCTCGGCGTACGGGAGCGGCAGGTCAAGGCTGCCGTCGAGCTGCTCGACGGCGGCGCGACGGTGCCCTTCGTCGCCCGCTACCGCAAGGAAGCGACCGAGATGCTCGACGACGCGCAGCTGCGCACGATCGAGGAGCGGCTGCGCTATCTGCGGGAGCTGGAGGAGCGGCGGGCGGCGATCCTGGAGTCGGTGCGCGAGCAGGGCAAGCTCACCGACGAACTCCGGGCGCAGATCCTGGCGGCCGAGACCAAGGCGCGCCTGGAGGACATCTACCTGCCGTACAAGCCCAAGCGGCGCACCAAGGCGCAGATCGCGCGCGAGGCGGGTCTGGAGCCGCTGGCCGAGGGCCTGCTCGGCGACCCGGCCGTGGCACCGCTCGCGGCGGCCGCCGCGTTCGTCGACGCCGACAAGGGCGTCGCCGATCCGCAGGCCGCGCTGGACGGCGCCCGCGCGATCCTCACCGAGCGGTTCTCCGAGGACGCCGACCTCGTCGGCGAGCTGCGCGAGCGCATGTGGGTGCGCGGGCGGCTGGCCGCCAAGGTGCGGGAGGGCAAGGAGGAGGCGGGCGCCAAGTTCGCCGACTACTTCGACTTCGCCGAGCCGTTCACCGAGCTGCCCTCGCACCGGATCCTGGCGATGCTGCGCGGCGAGAAGGAGGAGGTCCTCGACCTCGTCCTGGAGCCGGAGGAGGCGACGGACGGCCCGAGCTCGTACGAGGGGATCGTCGCCCACTGCTTCGGCATCGCCGACCGCGGGCGGCCCGGTGACAAGTGGCTGACGGACACGGTCCGCTGGGCCTGGCGCACCCGGCTGCTGGTGCACCTCGGCATCGACCTCAGGCTGCGGCTGCGCACGGCCGCCGAGGACGAGGCGGTGAACGTCTTCGCGGCGAACCTGCGGGACCTGCTGCTGGCCGCCCCGGCGGGCACGCGCGCGACGCTGGGCCTCGACCCCGGTTTCCGTACGGGCGTGAAGGTGGCCGTGGTCGACGCGACCGGCAAGGTGGTGGCGACCGACGTCGTCTACCCGCACGTCCCGGCCAACAAGTGGGACGAGGCCCTCGCGAAGCTGGCCCGGCTGGCCGGGGAGCACGCGGTCGAGCTGATCGCCATCGGCAACGGCACGGCGTCCCGCGAGACCGACAAGCTCGCCGGTGACCTCATCACCAGGCACCCGGAGCTGAAGCTCACCAAGGTGATGGTGTCGGAGGCGGGCGCGTCCGTGTACTCGGCCTCCGCGTTCGCCTCGCAGGAGCTGCCCGACATGGACGTGTCGCTGCGCGGCGCGGTCTCCATCGCGCGCCGGCTCCAGGACCCGCTGGCCGAGCTGGTGAAGATCGACCCGAAGTCGATCGGCGTCGGCCAGTACCAGCACGACCTGTCCGAGGTGAAGCTGTCGCGCTCGCTGGACGCGGTGGTCGAGGACTGCGTGAACGGCGTCGGCGTGGACGTGAACACGGCGTCCGCCCCGCTGCTGTCGCGGGTGTCCGGCATCTCCTCGGGGCTGGCCGAGAACATCGTGGCCCACCGGGACGCGAACGGGCCGTTCAGTTCCCGTGCCCAGCTCAAGGGCGTGGCCCGGCTCGGTCCCAAGGCGTACGAGCAGTGCGCGGGCTTCCTGCGGATCCGCGGCGGCGACGACCCGCTGGACACCTCCAGCGTGCACCCGGAGGCGTACCCGGTGGTGCGGCGCATGGTGAAGACCTCGGGGCAGGAGGTGGCCTCGCTGGTCGGCAACACCTCGGTGCTGCGTTCGCTGCGGCCGGACGACTTCGTGGACGAGAAGTTCGGTCTGCCGACGGTGACCGACATCCTGAAGGAGCTGGAGAAGCCGGGGCGCGACCCGCGGCCCGCGTTCAGGACGGCGACCTTCAAGGAGGGCGTCGAGAAGATCTCCGACCTGTCCTCCGGGATGATCCTGGAAGGGGTCGTCACGAACGTCGCGGCCTTCGGGGCGTTCATCGACGTCGGCGTGCACCAGGACGGTCTGGCGCACGTCTCGGCGTTGTCGAGGACGTTCGTGAAGGACCCGCGGGACGTGGTGAAGCCCGGTGACATCGTCAAGGTGAAGGTCCTCGACGTGGACATCCCGCGCAAGCGGATCTCGCTGACGCTGCGGCTGGACGACGAGGCGGCGGCGCAGGACGGCGAGCAGCGGCAGGGCGGCGGCCGTCAGCAGCGCGGCGGCCGTCCGCCCCAGCAGCGCCAGGGCCAGCAGCGACAGGGCCAGGGGCGGCAGGGTCAGGGGCAGGGTCGTGCCGGTGGCGGCGGCGGCCGGCCGGCTCCCGCCCCCGCCAACAGCGCGATGGCCGACGCGCTGCGCCGGGCCGGACTGCTCGACCCGAAGAAGGGCAAGGGCTGACACACCGAAGGGCCCGGCCCCGGAGCGGTCCGGGGCCGGGCCCTTCGGCGCACCGCCGCGTCGGTGCACGGCGGGCCGTACGTACGTCGGTGCCTCGTCGGCCCGGCGTACGGCGGCGCGTGCGTCAGCGTTCCGTCACCTTGCCGTCGGCGACCTCCAGGCGGCGGGTGACCTGCACCGCGTCGAGCATCCGGCGGTCGTGGGTGACCAGCAGCAGCGTGCCCTCGTAGGCGTCCAGGGCCGACTCCAGCTGCTCGATCGCGGGCAGGTCGAGGTGGTTCGTCGGCTCGTCGAGCACCAGGAGGTTGACCCCCCGGCCCTGGAGCAGGGCCAGCGCGGCGCGGGTGCGCTCGCCGGGCGACAGACTCGACGCCTGGCGCAGCACGTGGTCCGACTTCAGACCGAACTTGGCCAGCAGCGTACGCACCTCGACCGGTTCGGTGTCGGGTACGGCCGCGCAGAACGCGTCCAGCAGGCTCTCCGTGCCCAGGAACAGCCCGCGGGCCTGGTCCACCTCGCCCACCAGGACACCGGGGCCCAGGGCGGCGTGTCCGGCGTCCAGCGGGATCCGGCCGAGGAGCGCGCCGAGCAGGGTCGACTTGCCCGCGCCGTTCGCGCCGGTGACCGCGACCCGGTCCGCCCAGTCGATCTGGAGCGACACCGGACCGAACGTGAAGTCCCCGCGCCGCACCTCGGCGTCCCGCAGGGTCGCCACCACCGCGCCCGAGCGCGGCGCCGAGGCGATCTCCATGCGCAGCTCCCACTCCTTGCGCGGTTCCTCGACGGTCTCCAGCCGCTCGATCATGCGCTGGGTCTGCCGGGCCTTCGCGGCCTGCTTCTCGCTGGCCTCGCTGCGGAACTTGCGGCCGATCTTGTCGTTGTCGTTGTTCGCCTTGCGCCGGGCGTTCTTGACGCCCTTGTCCATCCAGGAGCGCTGCATCTGCGCGCGGTCCTGGAGGGCGGCCCGCTTGTCGGCGTACTCCTCGTAGTCCTCGCGGGCGTGCCTGCGGGCCACGTCCCGCTCCTCCAGATAGGCCGCGTAACCGCCGCCGTAGAGGTTCACCTGCTGCTGGGCGAGGTCGAGTTCGAGGACCTTGGTCACCGTGCGGGTGAGGAACTCGCGGTCGTGGCTGACGACGACGGTGCCCGCGCGCAGGCCGCTCACGAAGCGTTCGAGGCGCTCCAGGCCGTCGAGGTCGAGGTCGTTGGTGGGCTCGTCGAGCAGGAAGACGTCGTACCGGGACAGGAGCAGCGAGGCGAGGCCCGCGCGGGCGGCCTGGCCGCCGGACAGGGACGTCATCGGCTGGTCCAGGCCGATGCCGAGGCCGAGCGAGTCGGCGACCTCCTCGGCCCGCTCGTCGAGGTCGGCGCCGCCGAGGTCGAGCCAGCGCTCCAGGCTCGTGGCGTAGGCGTCGTCGGCCCCCGGGGCGCCGTCGACCAGGCCCTGGGTGGCCTCGTCCATCGCCAGCTGGGCGGCGGCGACCCCGGTGCGGCGGGCGAGGAACTCGCGCACGCTCTCGCCGGGCCGCCGCTCGGGTTCCTGCGGCAGGTGGCCGACGGTCGCGGTCGGCGGGGAGAGCCTGAGCTCGCCCTGCTCCGGGGTGCTCAGACCGGCGAGCAGGCGCAGCAGGGTGGACTTGCCCGCGCCGTTGGCACCGACGAGACCGATCACGTCACCGGGTGCGACGACGAGGTCGAGCCCGGTGAAGAGCGAGCGGTCGCCGTGTCCGGCGGCGAGGTTCTTGGCGACGAGGGTGGCAGTCATCAGGTCGTCGATCCTAGTGGGCCGTCGGCGGGGACCGGGGCACACGGCAGTCGGCCGGTGGTCGCGGGGGCGGGTGGGGCCGGTCAGCGGGGCAGTGCCTCCACCAGGACGCTCCCCGAGGTCCTGGCCACGAGGAAGGAGGCGCCCCGGACCGCCTTGGGGTCCAGGGCGATGCGGTGCCGGCCGGGTTCCAGGATGCCGTCGAAGAGCTCGTGCGTGCGGGGACGGGAGAGACGGTCGAGCCGGTAGGCGGTGAGGCGGACCCGACAGGACGAGGTCACCTCGACGCCCGCCTCGCCGTCGACGGCGACCAGCCCGGTCAGCCGGCGCTGGTCGGCGGGGCCGCGGTCGAGGGCGTGCTCGATCTGGGCGACCAGGAGCGGGACGATGGGGGCGAGGCCGTCGACGTACGCGACGTCGAGCCCGGCGCGGTCGAAGGCGTCGCGTACGGCCGCGCGTTCCGCGGCGCCGACCGTGGCACCGAAGGCGACGGCGCCGTAGGCGCGCAGTTCGTCGACGGGTACGCCGTGCGCGTCACGGGTGATGTCGGCGCCGATGCCGATGGTGCGCAGGGCCGCGGCGAGCCTGGCCAGGAGGGCGACCCGGGCACCGATCAGCAGCACGCGGGGGCCGGTGCGGGCGAAGCCGTCGCGGCCGCGTCCGCCGTCGGCTCCGATGTCGGCGTCGGCGTCGGCGAGCAGCGCGTGCAGGGCCGCGCGGTACTCGTGCCCCTGGAAGCGGAAGGGCCCGATGCCGTGGTAGCCGTCGAGTTCCAGGTCGACGTCCTCCCGCGTCTGCCAGGCGAAGTCCCGCCAGACGTAGTCGTCGCCGCGGGCGTCGATGACGGCGGTGACCGCGCCGCAGGCGAGGTCCGCGCACTCGGGGCAGCCGTAGATCACGTACCGGCCGCCGGGCAGCGGTGCCCCCGCCTCCAGCAGCAGGCCGCGGACCTGCTCGGTGAAGATCGCGGGCGGTACGTCGGAGGCGAGCGGGGAGACGGCGTCGAGGTCGCAGAGCCGGTGCAGCAGCGGCCGTCCGTCGACGACGAAGTCGAGGAAGTCCCGGTGGACCTGGTAGCCACCGTCGGCGAGCATCGCACCGGCGCGCGTCGCCGGGGCCAGGCCGAAGGTCGCGTACGCGGCAGACATGGTGTGAGTATCCCCGGCACGGGGACGTTCTGAGCACGGCATGACATATTCCGCTAACGTCCCCGCGTGACCAGGGGATCGAATGACGAAGTGATCGTGATCGGCGGCGGAGTGATCGGGCTGACGACGGCCGTCGTCCTGGCCGAGAGCGGCCGCCGGGTGCGGGTGTGGACCCGCGATCCGGTCGAGCGGACCACCTCCGCGGTCGCGGGCGCGCTGTGGTGGCCGTACCACATCGAGCCGGTCGCGTCGGCGCGGTCCTGGGCGCTGCGCTCGCTGGAGGTGTACGAGGAGCTCGCCGAACGGCCCGAAGAGACCGGCGTGCGCCTGGTCGACGGAGTGCTGGGCGAGACGGCCCTGGACGAGGTGGCCGGCTGGGCGTCCGCCCGGCTGCCCGGTCTGCGCGCGTCCACCGCGGACGAGTACGCCGGTACGGGCGTACGGGCCCGGCTGCCGCTGGTCGACATGGCGGCGTACCTTCCCTGGCTGCGGGGGCGGTTGCTGCGGGCGGGCGGCTCGGTCGAGGAGCGTACGGTGTCCGATCTGGCGGAGGCGGACGCACCGGTCGTGGTCAACTGCACCGGGCTGGGCGCCCGTGAGCTGGTGCCGGACCCCGCGGTGCGGCCCGTGCGGGGACAGCTGGTCGTCGTGGAGAACCCCGGTGTCGACGGCTGGCTCGTCAGCACGGACCCGGCCGGCGAGATGGCGTACTTCTTCCCGCAGCCGGGCCGGCTGCTGCTCGGCGGCACCGCGCAGGACGACGTCTGGTCGACCGAGCCCGATCCGGCGGTGGCGGCGGCGATCGTCCGGCGGTGCGCCGCGCTGCGGCCGGAGATCGCCGGTGCCCGGGTCCTGGAGCACCGGGTGGGACTGCGGCCCGTCCGGGAGGCAGTGCGGCTGGAGCGTGCGCCGCTGCCGGACGGACGGGTGCTGGTCCACCACTACGGTCACGGCGGCGCGGGTGTGACGGTGGCCTGGGGGTGCGCCGAGGAGGCGGCCGCGCTGGCGACCGCCTCCCGCTGAGCCGCCGCGGAGGCCGGCTGCGCGTCACTGCGGAAGCCGGCTGTCCGTCGTCACGGAAGCCGGCTGTGCCTCGTCACGGAAGCCGGCTGTCCGTCGTCACGGGATCCGGTGGACGGCCGACGGCTCCCGTACGCCGGCCGGGGTCGTGGCACCGGTGGTGACCGGCGCCGGTCGCGCGGAGTCCGGCGCGGAGTGCGCCGATCCGGCCGTGGCCTCGGCGAAGGCGGCGGCGCCGCCGACGAACGGCACCCGGGCCGAGGTGCGGGACAGGTCCAGGGCGATGGTCGGGGTGGTGGACGGCGGGTCGATGAGGTCCCGGTCCGTGCCCGCCACGATCAGTGCCAGCCGGTGGCCCGCGGGCACCACGTGGTCGGTGGCGGCCAGGTCCAGGGTGATCGTGTACGTCCGGCCGGGGGTGAGCGGGACGCCGTGCCGGATGGAGGCGTGGTGGCCGAGGTCGGCCCAGCCGCGGCTGAGGACCGTGAAGCCGACGTCGGCGGTCTTCGCCCGGGTCTCCTTGAAGCAGGCGCTGTCGCCCGCGCTGCTCACTCCCCAGCAGGTGCGATCGGTGAGGGTGGTGATGCCCTCGCCGCTCGCCGCGTAGTCGCGGACGGTGTCCGGGCCGAGGTCGACCAGGACGGCCGTGAGGTGGGCCGAGGTGGTCGTCGTCGTCGCGGCGACGGTGACCTGCGAGGAGCCGGACAGCCGCAGGTCCGTGGTGAGCGGCCCCGTGACGAAGCCGGTCTTCTCGGGCGTGGCGGTGTCGATCCGGGCCGCCCAGTCGGACTCGTCGAGCCGCGGGTCGTCGGTGAAGGTCCCGGTGCCGGTGCCGCGCTTCAGGCCCAGGGTGCCGACGCCTGCCGTGGAACCGGTCGCGGGGCGCAGGGTGGTCGCCCGGGTGCCGTGCGGCGGCCAGACCGTGGAGGTGGCCCACTGGTCGGGGTGGCGTTCGATGTCGGCCATGGGTTCGCGGTCGATGCCGTTGTCGTAGCCGAGGAGTTCGTGGTCGAACCAGCGGTGCAGGGTGTCGACCCAGGCGGCGCGGCGGAAGTCGAACGGGTCGACGTGGCCGGTCTGGGAGAGCCAGACCTTGCGTTCGACGCCGTGGCGGGCGAGGGCGTCCCACCACTGACCGAAGTTCTTGGTGCGGACGTTGAGGTCCTGCATGCCGTGGACCAGGAAGACGCTCGCCCGTACCCGGCCGGCGTCCTTGACGTAGTCGCGCTCGGTCCACAGGCCGGTCCAGTCGCCGGTGCGCGGGGCCTGGTCGACGAGCTTCCGCTGGACGGCGGCGCACCTGGTGCGGGCGTCGGGGCTGTCGACGTAGTCCGAGAGCCAGTCGGGGCCGGAGTCGTAGAGCGGGGCGCCCTGGGCGAAGTAGTAGTCGTACCAGGAGGAGATGGCGCTGATCGGGACGATCGTCTTCAGCCCTTCGACGCCGGTGGCGGCGACGCCGTTGGCGATGGTGCCGTCCCAGCTCTTGCCGATCATGCCCGTTCTGCCGTTGGTCCAGCCCGCCTTCACCGTGGTCGTCCCGGTGCGGGTGGTGTACGCCCTGGCCCGTCCGTTGAGCCAGTCGATCACCGCCTTCGCGGACTGGATGTCCGAGCGGCCGCCGACGTCGACGCAGCCGTCGGAGCGGTTGGTCCCGGCGAGGTCGACGCCGACGAAGGCGTAGCCGCGGGGCACGAAGTAGTTGTCGTAGAACAGCGGCATCTGGACGACGTTCCCGGCGGCGTCGTAGGTCTTCGACTGGCTCTCGTTGCCTCGGCCGCAGCACGAGTAGTACGGACTGGCGTCCATGATGACGGGCACCTTGCGGCCCGCGCGGGCGGGTTCGGCGGGCCGGACGATGTCGGCGGCGACCCGGTCGGTCCTCCCGTCGCCGTCCGAGTCGAGGCCGGTGTCCACCCAGACGGCCTCGCGGATGGCGTCGGCGTACGAGTAGACGGGCCGGCTCTCCCGCACGGCGGCCCGGGCGGCCGCGGGGGTGAGGAAGGCAGCCAGCAGGGCTGCGACGGCCAGGGTCGCGAGCGTTCTCCAGGTCATGAAGCGCGTGCGTTTCGGCATGCGCGGACGGTACCCCGGTCAACTCCCGCACAGAAGAGGGCAACTGAGTGAGCGTCGGGTCACGTGTGGATACGTGTCGGCCGAATGGCGATCGTGTGACACGAGGGGCCGTGGACAGCCCTGCGGCCACCGGGACTGAATAGGCTCCGAACAGACCTCATGTCCCCACGACTTGGAGTTCTCGTGCACCGCAGAATCTTCGTGCCGGGCGTGCTCGCGGCGGCCTCCCTCCTGCTGGCGATCCCGGCCTCGGCCGCAGGCTACGCACCCGGCGCCCCGGGCATCGGCGATCCCTATTACCCGTACTACGGCAACGGCGGTTACGACGTCTCCCACTACGACCTCCGGCTGACCTACCGGCCGACGACGGACGAGCTGGAGGGCACGGCGACCATCGAGGCGCGGACCACGCAGGATCTGTCCAGCCTCGACCTGGACTTCCTGCTGGACGTGAGCGAGGTGCGGGTCGACGGGGCCAGGGCCGCCTTCGCCACCTCCGGGCAGCACGAGCTGGTGGTCACCCCGAAGACCCCGCTCGCGAAGGGCACGCCGGTCACCCTGGTGATCCGCTACCGCGGGGTGCCGTCGACGAAGAGCGCCTACGGGTTCAGCACCTGGCACCGCACGCCCGACGGCGCGGTCGCGGCCGACGAGCCCGAGTCCGCCTGGTGGTGGTTCCCGAGCAACGACCATCCGCTGGACAAGGCGACCTACGACGTGTCGGTGGCCGTGCCGGACGGCACCCGGGCCATCTCCAACGGCACCCTCCAGTCCACGGTGTCCAAGCTGGGCTGGACCCGCTACAACTGGCGGTCCGCCAAGCCGCAGGCGACCTATCTGACCACCCTGGCGATCGGGAAGTTCGACATCACGACGGGCACTTCCGAGGGCGGTGTCCCGGTCGTCAACGCCTACAGCGCGGACCTCGGCGACAACGAGGGGGCGGCGCGGGCGAGCGTGGAGCGCACCGGCGAGCTCGTCGACTGGCTGAGCGGCTATTTCGGGCCGTATCCCTTCGGCTCGGCGGGCGGCTACGTACCGAACACGACCACCGGGTTCGCCCTGGAGACCCAGACCCGCGTCTACTACAGCCCACGGCAGTTCGCGAACGGCTCCAACACCTCGGTGGTCGTGCACGAGCTGGCCCACCAGTGGTACGGCGACTCCGTGTCCCTCAAGAACTGGAAGGACATCTGGATCAACGAGGGGTTCGCGCGCTACGCGCAGTGGCTGTGGTCCGAGCACGAGGGCGAGGGCACGACCCGGGAGCTCGCCGACTACGTGTACGCCTCGCACCCGGCCGACGACGCGTTCTGGACCGTGAAGCCCGGTGACCCGGGCCCGGACGACCAGTTCGACATCGCCGTCTACGACCGGGGCGCCCTGGCGATCCAGGCGCTGCGCGACGAGATCGGCGACGACGCGTTCTTCGCGGTCCTGAAGGGCTGGCCGCAGGAGCACGCGTACGGCAACGCGTCGGTCGACGACTTCCGGACGTACGCCGAGCGGGTGTCCGGGAAGTCGCTCACGGCCCTGTTCGACACCTGGCTGTTCCAGCCGTCGAAGCCGGCCGCGCCGACGGCCTCCCTGGCGCGGACCGCCTCGGCGCCCGCGCAGCCCGCGTCGTGGAAGGGCATCGAGGCCACCAACGACGTGCACGGACGCTGATCGCCGGCGAAGGGGCCGGGCGGCCCGGGGCCAGAGCCTTCCGGGCCGCCCGCCGCCCTGAGCCGGTGGGCGGTCCGCCGTCCTGAGCCGGTGTCCGAGGGCCTACCGTGCGGTGGTGCCCGCCTCCGACGCGGCGACCCGGGCGAGGAGCTCGTCCCGGCCGATCGCGTCGGCCACGGTGGCCGGCACGGTGCAGGCGTGGGCGCCGGCCACCGCGCCGTACCGGGCGCAGCGTTGCGGTGCCTCGCGGTTCAGCCAGCCGAACAGGAACGCGGCGGCGAAGGCGTCGCCCGCGCCGTTGGAGTCCACCACCGGCGACGCGGGCGTGGCCGCCCGTACGCGGGTCAGCTCGTCGTCGGCGAGCAGATAGGCCCCCTCGGCTCCGGCCATGGCCACGACCACCTCGGCCCGGCCCCGGTCGACGATGCGACGCATGGTCCGCTCGGGGTCGGAGAGCGCGGTGGTGGACAGGAAGACGACGTCCGCCGCGTACGCGAACGCCTCGTGGTACGGGTTCACGCCGTCCCAGTTGTGCAGGTCGGTCGAGATGCTCACCCCGGCCTCGCGCAGCACGGGCAGGGCGTGGTCGCACGGCTGGGTGATGGACACGTGCGCGTGCCTGCTGGCCTCGGCCAGGGCCCGGACCGTGGCCTCGGGGAGGCGGTCGTCGGGGTGGCCGCGGCTGCTGTCGTACAGGGAGAGGCGACGGCCGTCCGGGCTCACCAGGTTCACGGCGCGCTTGGTGCCGGCGGGCTGCGGGACCGCGGTGAGGGCGATGCCCTTCTCCCGGTGCAGGGCGCGCACCAGTTCGCCCTCGGGGTCGTCGCCGAGCATGTCCAGGTGGTGGGTGCGCAGGCCGAGCGCGCTCAGGCCGAGGGCGACGAAGTCCCCGGTCTGTCCGGCGCGGGCCCGGATCCCGCTCTCGATCATGTAGCTGTCGGCGTACGGGAGCGGCAGCTCCGGCACGTACACGATCGTGTCAACGCCCGCTCCGCCCAGCACCAGGACGTCGGTGTCACGGCTCAACTCGCCATCTCCCCATGGTCGTACACCGTCACTCGGATGCCCCGGCGCGCCAGCCGCTCCTCGACGAGCGGCTGGACCCGGGACCACTTGCCACCGGCCAGTCCGCAGCCTATCCGGGGCATGTGGACCGACGCGTCCAGTTCGATCACCCGGTCGGCCAGACGGCCAAGGGCCGTGTCGATGGCCTCGTAGCGCACGGGGACGCCCTTGCTGCCGGATCTGGTGCCGTGCTGGCCGATCATGTTGGCCACCCACACATACGGTTCGACCTGGACGAGTTGCAGCGCGCCCAGGCCGAAGTCGTTCGACGCGCGGGCGCGGTGCCAGGCGCGGTAGGACGCCTCCGGCTCGGGCCAGCGGCGGGACACGGCCAGGACGAAGCCCTTGCCCCAGCCGCCCAGGTCGTTGCAGACATGGGCGATCACCTTGACGCCCCGCCCCGCCGGGACGGTGGCGTCTCCCCGGACATACGTGATCTCCGACATGCCCGCCACCGTAGGCGATGCCACTGACAGCGCTGTCGCGGCAGGAGTGTCACAGCGGAGGCGGGACGGCCGGAGCGGGACAGCGGACCGGGTGTCACAGTGGGAGTGGGACAGCGATACTGCTACGCATGACGACCGATGCCGGGGAGCAGGAGCCGACCCTCACCATCGACGAGTTGGCCGCCCGCACGGGGGTCACCGTGCGCACGGTGCGTTTCTACGGCACCAAGGGTCTGCTGCCGCCGCCCGAGATCGGTCCGCGCCGGGTGGGGCACTACGGCCGGGAGCACCTCGCGCGGCTGGCGCTGATCGAGGAGTTGCAGCACCAGGGCATGACGCTGGCGGCGATCGAGCGCTATCTGCGCCGGCTGCCCCCGGATCTGAGCGCGCAGGACCTCGCGCTGCACCGCGCGGTGGTCGCCTCCTGGGCGCCGGACGCGGTGGAGTCGGTGTCCCGCGCGGAGCTGGGGCGCCGGGCGGGGCGGCCGCTGGCCGAGGAGGACGTGGACCGGCTGGTGGCGATGGACGTCGTCGAGCGGGCCGGGGACGGCTACCGCGTCGACCTCGGGCTGTTGCGGCTCGGGGTGGAGCTGTTGGACGTACCGCTGGCCGAGGAGTCGGTCCTCGCGGCCAGGAAGGTGCTCCTGGAGCATTCGCGGGCGGCGGCGCACGAGCTGTCCCGGCTGTTCCGCGGCGAGGTCGGCGAGCGCGACGCCCGAGCGGTGAAGGAGCTGTCCGCGCACATGCAGCCGCTGATCGTGCAGGCGCTGCTCACCACGTTCCAGCGGTCGCTCAGGGAGGAGTTGCGCGAGTGGCTCCCGGACGCGTCCGCGACCGGCGCTCTCCCGGAGACACCAGCGACCGGCACCCTCCCGGACCCGTCCGCGCCCGGCACCTGAGGACACACGGCCGCGGGGGGGGGGGGGGGGGGGGCCCCCCCCCCCCCCCGGCCCGGGGGGGGGGGGGGGGCCGCGGGTGGGGGGGGGGGGGGGGGAGGGGGGGGGGGGGGTTG
>NZ_JBVJMD010000070.1:0-35030 GCF_055584385.1 Streptomyces sp. NPDC104096 | reverse complement strand
CAGGGCCCGCTCGGGCGGGTCCAGATACAGGCCCACGACATCGTGGACCTTGTCGACGAAGTACGGATCGGTCGACAGCTTGAAGGTCTGCGACCTGTGCGGCTGCAGGCCGAACGCCCGCCAGATCCGTGACACCGACGACTGCGAGAGGCCCATCTCCTTCGCCATCGACCGCGTCGACCAGTGCGTCGCGTCCTTCGGAGTGGACTCCAGCGTCCTGGTGACCACCGCGGCGACCTGCTCGTCCGTCACGGTCCTGGGGCCGCCCGGACGCGGCATGTCACCCAGACCGGCGATCCGGTACTGCACGAACCGGGCCCGCCAGCGGCCCACCGCATGAGGCGTCGAACCCAACTGCTCCGCAACGTCCTTGTTCGACGCGCCGGTTGCACAGGCCAGGATGATCCGGCACCGCAATGCCCACGCCTGCGGCGTGGAACGACGCCGCACCCACCCCTCGAGCGCGGCCCGTTCCTCGTCCGACAGCGTCAACTCGGCCTTCGGCCGCCCCATCCGTGCCATAGGGCAAGCCTATACATCTGAATGGAATTCCCGACTCAGAACACTAGTGGCGGTTCAGGTCAGCCATCGGGCGGCCATCGCTGCCTATCAGCTCGCCGCCGAGGTGTCCGGCGTGCGTCGTTGCCGTTCGCCGTACGGCGAGCATGGCGGCATCGTCGCGGAGGGCCCCGCCGGTGTGGGCCAGGAGGTCGTGCTGGACACACTCGAGGAGCGTGTCGGGATGGCACTTGGTCCACTGGGCGAGTCGCTCTTCCAGGGGGTAAAAGGCGCCGCTGCTGTCGCGGGCCTCCGCGAGACCGTCGGTGTACAGCAGGAGCGTGTCACCGGCCTCGAACGGGAACGTGTGTGAAGTGCGAATGTGGTGCGTCAGCCCGCACAGACCCAGGGGCGGCGCTGCGGAACTCGGGACACTCGTCACCCGCCCCCGGCTGATCAGCAGGGGCGGCGGGTGCCCGCAGTGCGTCAACCGCGCCACAGAGCCATGGTCGGGGATCTCCAGCAGCAGCGCGGTGATGAAGTGCTCCTCAGCCTCGTCGTCCGCCCCGAGGAACTGGGCGGAGTAGCGGCACGCACTGCGGTCCAGAGCGCTGGCGAGCGCCGGCAGTGTGGCGTGATGGTGGGCGGCCTCCTGGAATGCGCCCATCAGCGCAGCCGCCTCACCCACTGCGTTCAGTCCCTTCCCCCTGACGTCGCCGATGAGCATGCGAGTGTGGTTGCCGGTATGGGCCACGGCGTACAGGTCACCGCCAATATGGGCTTCCCTCGCGGCGGCCAGGTACGTGCACGAGAGGTGCAGAGTGCCCAGCCGGCGGGGCAGCGGGCGTAGCAGCGCCCGCTGCGCGGCCTCGGAAACGGACCGCACCTGTGCGAGCTCAGCCCTGCGCCGGTCACGCACCAGGCAGACGATCACGGCCAACATCGAGAGGATTGTGAGCCCGATGATCTGGCAGATGTGGTTGGGCGTGGTCAGGCCCCCGTGGAAAACGGCGATGACTACCTGAGCCACCACCGCCAGTGCGCCGATCAGTCCGGTCAGCCAGACCCCACCCATCGCCACCGTGATAGCAGGGGCTACGACCAGCAGTGGACCGAGGTGGACGGTTTCCGGGGTGTGGATGTCCACGACTGTGATCGAGACGATCAACACAATGGGGATCAGCACCAATGCCCGGGTGGCGTGCCACCGCTGCCATGTGACGGCGAACCGCTGGCCAAGATGCATATGTCCAATGTGCACCTTTCGCCCGTGCGGCGCCTCGGTGGGACGGAACGGACAGCGGTAGACGCGCGGCTGGTCAGGTGATAGATCGCGAAGAGTCACCATGCGAGCCCGACCGTCGCGACAACCACCAGCAGCGTCGGCGGTGAGACACGGACCGCCGTCGGCGCGCGTAGCACCGGATGCCGGCCGACGGCCCGTGCCACGACACGACCCCAGACAGACCGGGGATGCAGCTGCGCTATGGAGTTGGGCACCTCGGATCCGACCGCGCGCCGGGCCGTCCGTGGGCCGTCCGAGGGCGGCCGACGACGACAGACGACGACAGACGACGCCAGCCCTTCCCCTGCTCGGAGACGGTGCTTCGGGTCCCTGCGCGGGCGCCGATCACTGAAGCAGTGTTGAGCAACGTCAGAGCTCCCCGTGCCAGATCCGTGCCGAACCCAGCGGGGAACGACGGGACCGACAGGTGTCCGAATGCACCTCTCCGCCCACGTGGCTGTTTCGCAGGTCAGAGCCGCACTTGCCTCACCTCGCTCCTGAAGCGGGTGTCGCAGGTTCGAATCCTGCCGGGGGCACACGATTAAGGGCCAGTTCAGGGGCATGATCCCCTCGAACTGGCCCTTCGCCATGGTCACGGGCGTGCCACTCACGTGCCGGAAATGCCACTACGGTGCCACATCGCCACGCTCCTTCCGGATCATCGATCCGAGCCGATCGGCGATCTCGCGGTCACGGCCGTTGACCATGTGCTGATAGATCAGCACTGCGCGGGGTGTGCTGTGTCCCATCCTGGTCATCAGTTCACGCAGGCTCGCACCGGACGCGGCGAGGGTGTTCCCCGTGTGCCGAAGATCGTGGAAGTGAGCGTCCACCGTCACCCCGGCGTCCTTCCTGGCTTTGGTCCAGTCGTCTCGGAAGTTGCTGCGCCGAAGTCGGCCGCCCCCGGGGGCGAGGAAGATGTGTTCGTCACGACCACGCCCGGCATAGGCATCGAGATGCCGCTTCACGTCCGGCAGGAGTTCGGCAGGGAAGGCCACCGGCCGGACCCCGGCCATCCGGACTTCTCACACCTGGGGCGAGCCGACCCGGCGGTAGCCGCCGTGCCGGGTGGTGGCCGGCGCGCGTACCGGAGGACGAGGGACCCGACAACGGACCTTCGGCCGAGCAGGTGCTTGCTCGGCTCGTCACGTGCAGGGGACGGGCCACCCCCGATCACCGTCGACGCGCACGGACATGTGGACGACGCAGAGAGCGCCGAGCGCCTCATTCCGCCTGGGGAAGAGTGAAGGAACCCCGGCCGTGCGAGTGTCTGACCGCGTGATGACGCCAGTACACAGCGGCGGACGTCTACGGACCGTCTCAGCAGGTGGGAGACGCAGCGCTCCAAGCTCGAACGCCCGCCCGAGTTGCTTCGGGACGAAGCGGTCCGTGATCCATCCGCCGCGGCGATCGTCAGGCTTTTGTCCGGCCTGACCGTTCAGGAGCAATCGCAGGGCCAGGCGTAGGCGACGAAGAGGGCTGCCACAGCGAACGTGGCGGCCGCTACGCCGGCCAGTCGCCCGCGCCGCCCTGGTTCGGCGGGGCGAAGCAACTCCCGGACCCCGTAGCCGAGGAAGGCCAGCAGGGCACCGCCTATGCCGCCGGTGACGAGCGGGCTGCGCTCCCAACCCCGGACGAACGCCAGAGCCAGACCCGCCACGGCAAGGCACGCGATGACCCTCAGCACCACCTCCCCGGCGAACTCCACCAGGAGTTCTTTCAAGAACGAGCCCACGCCGCGGATCACGCGCAGGACACGACTCCGAGCCACAAGAAAAGCCACACGCCCCCCAGGGCCGGTCTCGAATGATCGGACCCTACGAAATCGCGACGTGCCGGGGAAGAGCAATCGAGGCCATCTGTTCGGCAGCGCCGGAGCACACGGGAATGGCCCTGGGCCGATAGGGGCGCCGTGGCATCATCGGGCGATGCTCACTGAGGAGGACGCGCGCCGACTGGTGCTTGCCGAGATCGACAAGGTGCGGGGCCAGGTCGAGTACGACCTTCGGATCCTGCGCGTGGAGGCTTTGCCGTTCGGGTGGATCTTCCACTGGGGGGCCGTCCGGGACGGTCAGAGGCTGCGGCCTCGTTCGGGAGGCAACGGTCCGTTCCTGGTGGACCGTGAAAACGAGCGGTTGATCCGAACTGCCACCAGCGTCCCCGTGGCCCGTCAGATCGCCGACTACGAACGCCGACTACGACGCGAGGCTCACGCCAGGAACACGGCAGCGAAGCGAGCTGCACAGCAGCGCGGTGCCGCAGCCCCGGCCACCACCCCTGACAGCCGCCCCGAAGCGGCCGGAACGGCCGTTCCTGACCGAACGCGCGAGTGATTGCCCAGGTCGGGACCAGTCGCCGACGCATGGGCCAAGCGCCCTGTCCGCATGCGGGCCGGGCGGCAAGCCGCCGTCTCGGCGATCGACGGCTGCGGCGGCTCCGGTCGTCGGTCTGCGGGCAGGGACGGACCGAGGATCCCTCAGGTCCGGTCCTGCCCGCAGGCCGGTCGGCGGGCGCCACCCGCAAGTCGGTCGGCGCGCCGCCCGGCTCACACCTCGTCGCGGGTCAGGGCCAGGAGGCGGTCCAGGACGCGGGGGCCGCCGGCCCGTACGCCGTCGTGTTCGAACTCGTTCGTGACCCAGGTGCGCAGGCCGCGGACGGCGCGGGCGGTCTCCAGGGAGTGGGCCGTGTCGACGTACATGTCGTCGTGGTAGACGGCCGCCGCGACCGGAACCTCGTTGGCGGCCAGGCGCGCCGGGTCGTAGAGGGGCTGCCAGTCGGTACGGGCGGCGAGGTGTTCGGCGGTCTCGCGCAGCGGGCGCAGCGCCGGGTCGCAGTCGAACATCCAGGGGTGCACGGACTCGCCGGTGAACAGCAGGGGTGCGTCGCCGGTGAGCGTCTTGGCCGCGTCGAACTGCGGGAACTCGGCGCGGACGCGTTCGGCCGACCAGGCGGTGGGGCGGCCGTCCTGACCGTAGATCGCCTCGTGGACGAGGGCGTACAGGGGGTGCCCGGCGTACGAGAGCAGGCCCTGGACCTCTTCCTGGAAGGCGTCGGACAGCTCCAGGCCCGACGGGGTGCGCACGAAGGCGCGTTCGAGGAGGAAGTGGAGCTGGTGGCTGCCCTCGGCGCCGCCGAGGAGGATGCCGAGGGACTGGAAGGCCTCGACGGTGAGCCGGTAGCCGTTGGGGAGGGTCACCTCGTGGTGGAGGAGGTGGTCGGCGATGCGGCGGGCGCGCTCGACGTCCTGTGGGTAGCGGGCGTAGTGGGCGGCGACCTTGCGTTCGATGCGCGGGTAGGCGGCCCGGTAGACGTCCTCGGCGTGGGCGTGCAGGGAGGGCAGGCCGCCGGTGAGCATGGCCGCCGCCAGGCCTTCGGGCGCCTTGGACAGGTACGTGACCGTGCAGAAGCCGCCGAAGCTCTGGCCGAGGACGGTCCAGGGGGCGCCGCCGGTGACCTGGGGGCGGATCGCCTCGCAGTCCCGGACGATGGAGTCGGCGCGGAAGCGGGCGAGGTAGTCGGCCTGTTCGGCGGGGCCGCCGCGCAGCGGGAGCGTCTGGCGGTTGGCGGGTGTGGAGTGGCCGGTGCCGCGCTGGTCCAGGAGGAGGACGCGGTACTCCTCCAGGGCGCGGCCGAGCCAGGCCTGCCGGCCGACGAACCGGTTGGCGCCGAAGCCGGGGCCGCCCTGGAGGTAGACCAGCCACGGCAGGTCCTGGCGTGCCCGGTCGCTCGCGACGACTTCCCGGCCGTAGAGCTGGATCGTTTCTGCGGCCGGGTCGTCGTGATCGAGGGGGACGGTGAAGTGACGGTCGGTGAGGAGGACACCGGGCTGGCGGTAACTGACGGTCAACAGGGCTCCCCATACGGACGGACTGGGCCGTCCCAGTTCAGCACACCCGGGGTGGCGCGGCCCGACCGGGGATCATGAACAGCTACTGAACGGCCGATCAGCGCCCGGGAAGGCTGGAGCGCCGGACGACCAACTCGGGCTGGAGCACGACGCGTCGGTGTTCGTGTGCCTTGCGACCGGCCTCCGCCTCCGTCTCCTCCAGGAGCAGCTCGGCGGCGAGCGCGCCCAGGGTCACGGCGGGCTGCCGTACGGAGGTGAGCGGGACGGCCGCGGCGGCCGCGAACTCGATGTCGTCGTAGCCGACGATCGCGAGGTCGTCGGGGACGCCGACCCCGGCCGCGTACATGGCCTGGAGGACGCCGAGGGCGAGCAGGTCGTTGGCGCAGAAGACGGCGGTCGGCCGGTCCGCGAGGCCGAGCAGCCGGGCGCCCGCGTCCCGTCCCGCCGCGACGTCGAGCCGCTCGGTCGGCAGCTCGCGCAGCGCCTCGGGGCCCAGGCCCGCCTCGGCGAGCGCGTTCAGGGCGCCGGTCCGGCGGTCGCGGATCTGGTTGAGGCCCGGCGGCCCGCAGACGTAGGCGATGCTGCGGTGCCCGGCGTCGACGAGATGGCGTACGGCCAGCGCGCCGCCCGCCACGTCGTCCACGGAGACCGAGCACTCGGTGGTGCCCTCCGCCACCCGGTCGACCAGGACGAAGGGGATGCCGTGCCGGCGGAAGGAGTCGATGTTGCGTCCGGTGGCGTCGGCGGGGGTGAGCAGCACGCCCCGCACCCGCTGCTCGGCGAAGAGCGACAGGTACTCGGCCTCCTCGCCCGGGTTCTGCGCGCTGTTGCAGACCATCACGCCGAGCCCCGCCTCGCGCGCGGCCCGCTCGGCACCGCGCGCGACGTCCACGAAGAAGGGGTTGCCCATGTCGAGGACGAGCAGCCCCATGATCCGGCTGCGGCCCGCGCGCAGCTGGCGCGCGGACTCGCTGCGGACGTAGCCCAGCCGGTCGATCGCGGACAGCACCCGGGCCCGGGTCTCACCGGCGACCGTGTCCGGGCGGTTGATGACGTTCGAGACCGTGCCGACGGAGACTCCGGCGGCGCGGGCGACATCCTTGATACCCACCGACTGGGCCATCGGGCGGGGACCTCCAGAGGAACATGGGGCGGCGGGAATGCTTCACATTACCGCCAGACCCCGGGCGAGCAGGTGTGATCAGGCGGGCAGGGCGAAGTCGGCGACACGCAGTGCCGAAGGGGTCGTAGCGGTGGACTTCTCCTGGTACATGAACGACAGCACGTTGTCCGCCTTGACACGCCATTCGTCGATCACGACTTCGCCGAAGGCGTTCAGCGCGGCGGCGTCGTACAGCAGGGTCCAGTCGGTGTGGCCGGAGGACTTCGAGGCGCCGGCGATCCGGCCGTAGGGCAGGACGGCGTAGGCGTTGTCGTACTTGTCCAGGACCAGTTTGGTGCGCTGGCTGGAGTTCAGGGCGATGGGGATCTCGGTCTTCTGCCAGCCGCCGGAGGAGTTCTTCCGGAGGTGGAAGGCGCGGCCGTTGGCGGTGCGGTCGGCGACGTAGTTCGTGGTGCACTGGCCGAAGCGGCCGGGGACGTAGCTGATGATCGCGTGCGGCAGCCCGGCGGAGTCGGTGGCCTGGCTCTCCTGGTTCATCAGGGAGTGGTCGGGGTTGAGCACGTCGACGACCAGACCGCTGTCGGTCACCGCCACCACGTCGGAGCCGCCGGTCGTGGCGACGAGGGTGCCGGCGTCGTTGCGCCAGGTGCGGCCGCGGTCGGTGGAGTACACGTAGCCGGTGTCGTGGTTGGTGATGCCGCCGCTGTTGCACATCACGGCGCCGTTCTGTTCGCGCCAGGTGAAGAAGGAGTGCAGCCGGCCGCCGGCGTCGTAGTCGATGCCGTGCAGGTACATGTTGCGGGCCGTGCTGGAGCCGTGCTCGCTGGTGTAGGTGCCGGTGGCGGAGGTCCACTCCCCCAGTGCCTTCCAGGCCGAACCGTCGTACTCCGCGAGGGCGTTGCGGCCGTTGCCGGAGACGCCGACGCGATAGCTGAGCTGGAGTCTTCCCTCGGGGGTGGCGACGAACTGCGGGTAGGTGAACTGCGTGGTGAGCGCGAGCCCGTCGAGGGTGGCCTGGACGGGGCCGAGGACCGCCGCGGTCCAGGCGGTGCCGGCCGGGTTGTCGAGGAGGCCCGCGGCCGATTTCACGTAGAAGAAGCCGTCGCTGTGCGAGTCCATGTTCAGGTGCAGCCGGCCGTCGGTCCTGGAGACGCCCAGGGAGATCACGTTGTGCGAGTCGTCGCTCTTGAGCTGGTGGGAGAGGGTGATGGTGGACCAGCCGGTGGCGCCCAGGGCCCGGCGGGCGACGACCGCGTTGCGGGTCGCGGTGTACCAGGCCGCGTACTGGTAGCCCTTGTACGTCAGCAGGCCGTTCTTCTGGAAGGCGTTGTTGTTGACGAGACCGTCGTAGGAGACGAAGTAGATCGCCCGTGCGTCGAGCAGGGTCGTGCCCGACGCGGTGACCGAGGGGCCTGGGGCGGCCGCCCGGGCCGTGCCGGGGACGGCCACCGCGGCGGCCAGGGCGCTCGCGAGAACCGTGCGTCTTCTCATGGGGGCTCCAGTCATGGGGTTTCCAGTCGTGGTTCCGGTCGTGGGGGGGGAGGCTCCGGTCCTGGCGGGTGCTCGGGCCACGGGAAGGCCGCCCGAGCCCCCTGAGGGCTCGAACCCGCTGCGGGTTCGAGCCCCGGGGCTCCAGGTCAGGAGAGGTGGAAGACTTCCGTGAGGGGTTTCATCGCCTCGTCGGGTCTGGCGCCGTCCAGCGACTCGAAGAACGGCGCCATCTCCGCCTGCCAGCGGGCGTTGACGTCGGTGGCCTCCATGCCTGCCTGGGCGGCCGCGAAGTCCTCGGTCTCCAGGTAACCGACGAGCAGGCCGTCCTCGCGAAGGAACAGCGAGTAGTTGTGCCAGCCGGTGGCGGAGAGCGCGTCGAGCATCTCCGGCCACACGGCGGCGTGCCGCTCGCGGTACTCGTCGAGGCGCTCCGCCCGGACCTTCAGCAGGAAGCACACGCGTTGCATCAACACCCCTTGGGGAATCAGAAGTTGAACTGGTCGATGTTCTTGGCGTCGAACACGGTCGGCTTGCCGAGGCTGATCACGCCGTCCTTGCCGATGGTGTACGAGCCCATGGCGCCGGCCGTGAAGGTCTCGCCCTCCTTGCCGGTGATCTGCCCCGAGGCCAGCGCGACCGCGGTCCGCGCGGCGAGCTCGCCCAGCTTGGCCGGGTCCCACAGCTCGAAGCCCTCGACCGTGCCGTTCTTGACGTACTTGCGCATGTCGTTCGGCGTGCCGAGACCGGTCAGCTTGACCTTGCCCTTGTACTTCGAGCCGGACAGGTACTGCGCGGCCGCCTTGATGCCGACCGTGGTCGGGGAGATGATCCCCTTCAGGTCCGGGTACTCCTGGAGCAGGCCCTGGGTCTGCTGGAAGGACTGCTGGGCCTCGTCGTTGCCGTAGGCGACCTTGACCAGCTTCATGTCCTTGTACTTCGGGTCCTTCAGCTCCTCCTTCATGTAGTCGATCCAGGTGTTCTGGTTCGTCGCGGTCTGCGCCGCCGACAGGATCGCGATCTCGCCCTTGTAACCGATCTGCTCGGCCAGCAGCTGCACCTCCGTGCGGCCCAGGTCCTCGGCACTGGCCTGCGACACGAACGCGTTGCGGCAGTCCGCCTTGGTGTCGGAGTCGTAGGTGACGACCTTGATGCCGCCCTTCATCGCCTGCTTCAGCGCCGTGCACAGCGCGCCCGGGTCCTGCGCCGAGACGGCCATCGCGTCGACCTGCTGCTGGGTGAGGGTGTTGACGTAGGAGACCTGGCCGGCGGTGTCCGTGGCGCTCGAGGTGCCGACCTCCTTGTAGCTGGAGCCCAGCTCCTTCAGCGCCGCCTCGCCGCCCTTGTCGGACGTCGTGAAGTACGGGTTGTTGACCGCCTTGGGCAGGAAGCCCACGGTCAGACCCTTCTTCGTCGCGGCGTTCGGGTCGGCCGTGCCGCCCGCGACGGCCGAACCGCTGTCGGCGGCGACGTCCTTCTTGGTGGTGCCACCGCACGCGGTGACGGCCAGGGCGAGAGAGGTGACGGCGGCCAGGGCCGCACAGGCACGACGGAGCGACGACTTGCGCATGGGCGTGTTCCTTTACGAGGGTGGGCGAAGCGGGATGCCGGGCTGAGGTGGAGCGGGAGTTACGACGTCGGGGTCGAGGCGGCCCTGCGGCCCGCCCGTGCCACGGAGATCTGCCGCGCGACCCGGGGGCCGAGCACGGAGACGACGAGCAGGACGCCGGTGACGACGATCTGCGACTGGGCCGAGACGTTCACCAGGCTCATCACGTTCTGGAGCGCGCCGAGCAGGAAGACTCCCGCGATCGCGCCGCCGAGCGTGCCCTTGCCGCCGTCGAAGTCGATGCCGCCGAGCAGTACGGCGGCCACGACGGACAGTTCGAGGCCGGTGGCGTTGTCGTAGCGGGCGCTGGCGTAGTGCAGGGCCCAGAAGATGCCGGTGAGGGACGCCATCAGGCCGGTCGTCGTGAAGAGGATCAGCTTCTGGCGCCGGACGCGGATGCCGGCGAACCGGGCCGCCTCCTCGCTGGCGCCGATGGCGTAGAGCGAGCGTCCGAACGGGGTGGCGTGCAGTGCCACCACGGCGATCGCGAGCAGGACCAGGAAGGGCAGGAAGGCCTGCGGGAGGAAGCTGTCCCCGAGGCGTCCGGCCGCGAAGTCCAGGTACTGGGTGGGGAAGTCGGTCACCGCGTCGGAGCCGAGCACGATCTGCGCGATGCCGCGGTAGGCGGCGAGGGTGCCGATGGTGACGGCGAGGGAGGGCAGTCCGAGCCGGGTCACCAGCAGGCCGTTGACCAGCCCGCAGACCACGCCGAGCAGCAGGCACAGCGGGATGATCGTCTCGATCGTCATGCCCTGGTTCCACAGGGCGCCCATCACGGCGCCGGACAGGCCGGCCGTGGACGCCACCGAGAGGTCGATCTCGCCGGCCACCACGAGCAGCGTCATGGGCAGCGCGACCATGGCGATCGGCAGGGTGTTGCCGATCAGGAACGACAGGTTGAGGGCGTTGCCGAACCCGTCGACGAAGCCGAAGGAGAACAGCAGGACGACGATGAGCAGGGCGCCGACGACCGTGTCCCAGCGGACGGCGCGCACGAGAGCGGAGTCAGCCATGGCGGGCGTTCCTCTTCTTCAGGGCCTGGGCCACGCGCAGCGCGACGATCCGGTCGACCGCGATGGCGAGGAGGAGCAGGATGCCGTTGATCGCGAGCACCCAGACGGAGCTGACGCCGAGGGCGGGCAGCACGCTGTTGATCGAGGTGAGCAGCAGGGCGCCGAGCGCGGCGCCGTAGACGCTGCCGGAGCCGCCGGTGAAGACCACGCCGCCGACGACGACCGCGCTGACGACGGTGAGTTCGTAGCCGTTGCCGGTGCCGGAGTCGACGTTGCCGAACCGGGCCAGGTACAGGGCGCCCGCGAGACCGGCCAGGGCGCCGCAGAAGGTGTACGCGGCCAGGATCCGCTTGCGGACCGGGATGCCGGCGAGCCGGGCGGCCTCGGGGTTGGAGCCGAGCGCGTACATCTCGCGGCCGCTGCCGTAGTGCTTGAGGCAGTAGGCGGTGCCCACCAGTACGGCGAGCGCGATCAGGGCGAGCCAGGGCACCGCGGAGATGCCTCCGGCACCGAAGTCGACGAATCCGCCGGGCAGGTCGGCCGCGGTGATCTGGCGGGAGCCGACCCAGATGGAGTCGATGCCGCGGATGATGTACAGCGTGCCGAGGGTGACCACGAGGGCGGGCACCTGGCCGAGGCTGACCAGCAGTCCGTTGAGCAGGCCGAAGCCGATGCCGAGCAGGATCGCCAGGACGACCGCCACGACCGGGTTTCCGCCGCCCTGGAGGTAGACGCCCGCGGCGAAGGCGCTGATGCCGAGGGTCGAGCCGACCGACAGGTCGACGTTGCGGGTGATGACCACCAGGGACTGTCCGGTGGCGACCAGGACCAGGATGGTCGCGTTCAGCAGCAGGTCCTTGACGCCCTGCTCGGAGAGGAACTCGCTGTTGCCCATCTGGGTGACGGCGATCATCACCAGGAAGACGACCAGGATGGCGAGTTCGCGCATCTTGAAGACGCGGTCGACGAGCCGGGTGCCGCTGGACCTGGACACTTCGCCGGCCGGGGCGGGGCTGGGTGCGGTCACCGTCATGCGGCGGCCCTCCCGGTGGCTGCGGCCATCACGGACTCCTCGGTGGCTTCGGAGCGGGGGATCTCGGCGGTGAGCCGGCCTTCGTGCATGACCAGCACGCGGTCGGCCATGCCGAGGATCTCGGGCAGGTCGGAGGAGATCATCAGGACGGCGACGCCGTCGGCGGCGAGCTGCGACAGCAGCCGGTGGACCTCGGCCTTGGTGCCGACGTCGATGCCGCGGGTGGGCTCGTCGACGATGAGCACCTTGGGGCCGGTGGCCAGCCACTTGGCCAGGACGACCTTCTGCTGGTTGCCGCCGGACAGGGTGCCGACGGCGTCGGCGATCCGGGCGTACTTGACCTGGAGCTTCACGGCCCAGTCGAGGGAGCGGCTGCGCTCGGCGTTCCGGTCCACGAGACCGGCCTTCACGCTCGTGCGCAGTCCGGTCAGGCCGATGTTGCGCTCGATGGACATGTCCATCACCAGGCCTTGGGCGCGCCGGTCCTCGGGGACCAGGGCGATCCCGGCGGACATCGCGGCGGACGGGGAGCCGCCCGCGAGCGCGCGCCCGTCGACCTCGACCTCGCCCGCGTCCCGGCGGTCGATGCCGAAGACGGCCCGCGCGACCTCCGTGCGGCCGGCTCCGACCAGTCCGGCCAGCCCGACGATCTCGCCGCGCCGCACCTCGAAGGAGACGTCGGTGAAGACGCCCTCGCGGGTCAGGCGGCGCACGCTCAGCAGGACCTCGCCCGGCGTCACGTCCTGCTTGGGGTAGAGCTCCTCGAGGTCGCGGCCGACCATCCGGCGGACGAGGTCGTCCTCGGTCATCCCCTCCAGCGGCTCGCTGGAGATCAGGGCGCCGTCGCGCAGGGTGGTCACCCGCCGGCAGATCTCGAAGATCTCCTCCAGCCGGTGGGAGATGAACAGGACGGCGGCGCCCTGGTCGCGCAGGGTGCGCACGACGCCGAAGAGGCGGGCGACCTCGCTGCCGGTGAGGGCGGCGGTCGGCTCGTCCATGATCAGGACCCGCGCGTCGAAGGAGAGCGCCTTGGCGATCTCGACGATCTGCTGGTCGGCGATGGACAGGCCGCGGGCCGGGCGGTCGGGGTCGAGGTCGACGCCCAGGCGCCGCATCAGGGCGGCGGTCGCCTCGTGGGTGGCCTTGTGGTCGATGCGGCCGAGAGCGCGCCGGGGCTGGCGGCCCATGAAGATGTTCTCGGCGATCGACAGGTCGGGAAAGAGCGTGGGCTCCTGGTAGATCACGGCGATACCGGCGTCACGCGCGTCGCCGGGGCCGTGGAAGACGACGGGCGCACCGTCGAGCAGTACCTGGCCGGCGTCCGGTCGGTGCACCCCGGCGAGCGTCTTGATGAGGGTCGACTTGCCCGCGCCGTTCTCGCCGGCGAGGGCGTGGACCTCGCCGGGGAACAGCGTCAGGGAGACGTCCCGCAGGGCGCGGACGGCGCCGAAGGACTTGGTGATGTCCTTCAGCGCCAGCACCGGGGCCGGACCCGTGTCGGACGGGTGGGTCATTGGGGGCTCCTCGACGACGCCGGCGGGCTGACCCTCAGCGTCGTGAAAGGTTTCAACTGGATTGCCGGGACGTTAGACAGATCCGGCATGTGGCGTCAATGGGTCCGTGTCGAAAAAGTTTCGACAGCGCAAGGTCTCGTTCTTGTTACGGAGGGGCGCCGTCACCGCAGGGGTTGACACCCGCCCGGAGGGCTCATAACTTCCCGTTCTGAAACGTTTCATTGAACTCGTTCCCCCAACGACGTCCCAGGAGCCCTGAAGTGACCGATCTCGCCGCGGTGAAGGCCGCCCTCAAGACCCAGGCCGTCGAGACTCCGTCGTGGGCGTACGGCAACTCGGGGACCCGCTTCAAGGTGTTCGCCCAGCCCGGTGTGCCCCGCGACCCGCGGGAGAAGCTGGACGACGCGGCCCAGGTCCACGCCCACACGGGCGTCGCCCCGACCGTCTCGCTGCACATCCCCTGGGACAAGGTCGACGACTACGCCGCCCTGGCCAAGCACGCCGAGGACCGCGGCGTGAAGCTGGGCGCGATCAACTCGAACACGTTCCAGGACGACGACTACAAGCTGGGCAGCATCTGCCATCCGGACGCGGCGGTGCGCCGAAAGGCTGTCGATCACTTGCTGGAGTGTGTCGACATCATGGACGCCACCGGGTCGCACGACCTGAAGCTGTGGTTCGCCGACGGCACGAACTACCCCGGCCAGGACGACATCCGCGGCCGCCAGGACCGGCTGGCCGAGGGGCTCGCCGAGGTGTACGCGCGGCTGGGCGAGGACCAGCGGATGCTGCTGGAGTACAAGTTCTTCGAGCCCGCCTTCTACACCACCGACGTCCCGGACTGGGGCACCGCGTACGCCCACTGCCTCAAGCTCGGCCCGAAGGCGCAGGTCGTGGTGGACACCGGCCACCACGCGCCGGGCACCAACATCGAGTTCATCGTCTCCACGCTGCTGCGCGAGGGCAAGCTCGGCGGGTTCGACTTCAACTCGCGCTTCTACGCGGACGACGACCTGATGGTCGGCGCCGCCGACCCCTTCCAGCTGTTCCGGATCATGTACGAGGTCATCCGCGGCGGCGGGTTCGTGCCCGACGTGGCCTTCATGCTCGACCAGTGCCACAACATCGAGGCGAAGATCCCGGCAATCATCCGCTCGGTGATGAACGTGCAGGAGGCCACCGCGAAGGCGCTGCTGGTCGACGGGGCGGCACTGGCCGCGGCGCAGCGCTCCGGTGACGTGCTGGAGGCGAACGCGGTGCTGATGGACGCGTACAACACGGACGTACGTCCGCTGCTGCGCGAGGTGCGCGAGGAGCTCGGGCTCGACCCCGACCCGATCGCGGCGTACCGCCGGTCCGGCTGGGCCGAGCGGATCGTCGCGGAGCGGGTGGGCGGGGAGCAGGCGGGGTGGGGCGCGTAAGTCCCTCGCGGGGGCGGGCCGGCTGACGGTGTTCGGGGCCGGTCCCCTGGCCCCCTCGGCCCCGTAAGCGGCGCGGGGTCGGTCCCCGGCCGCTGAGCCCCGTAAGGGGCGCGGGGAACCGCGCGCTCAGCCCCCGTCGGCCCGCGGCCGGGCGCTCCGCGTGGTGCCCCCCGCACGGGTGCGTCGTGGCTTGTCGCGCAGTTCCCCGCGCCCCTGGGCGGGCCACCGCAGGCCGCCCGACGAGGGGCCGTCCCCGGCCGGAAGCGCCCCTGGGCGGACCCCCAAAAGGCCTCCCGGCAAGGGGCCGCCCCCCGGCCCTGAACGCCACGCCCCTGGCCCGCCCGGAGGGCCCCGCGCCCCTTGCGGGGCCCGACAGAAGGCTTCCCGATCGGGGAGCCGCCCCCGGCCGGAAGGCCGGCCCGTTCGCTCGGAAGAGCCCGTTACCCTACGTGACCTAAGGAATCCGCATGTCCACTCATCCCGAAGCCGCCGCCCTGCTCGCGCGGTCCCATCGGCTCGGCGCCGATCCCCGCAACACCAACTACGCGGGCGGCAACACCTCCGCGAAGGGCTCCGACACCGACCCGGTCACCGGTGGTGACGTCGAGCTGATGTGGGTCAAGGGCTCGGGCGGCGACCTCGGCACGCTCACCGAGGACGGTCTCGCCGTGCTGCGGCTGGACCGGCTGCGGGCCCTCGCCGGCGTCTACCCGGGCGTCGAGCGCGAGGACGAGATGGTGGCCGCGTTCGACTACTGCCTGCACGGCAAGGGCGGTGCGGCCCCCTCCATCGACACCGCGATGCACGGGCTCGTCGACGCCGCCCACGTGGACCATCTGCACCCCGACTCGGGGATCGCGCTGGCGTGCGCCGCCGACGGCGAGAAGCTGACCGCCGAGTGCTTCGGCGACACGGTGGTGTGGGTGCCCTGGCGGCGGCCCGGCTTCCAGCTCGGCCTGGACATCGCCGCGGTCAAGGCGGCCAACCCGCAGGCGGTCGGCTGCGTCCTCGGCGGACACGGCGTCACCGCCTGGGGCGACACCTCCGAGGAGTGCGAGCGCAACTCGCTGCACATCATCCGCACCGCCGAGGCCTTCCTGGCCGAGCGGGGCAGGCCGAAGCCCTTCGGAGCGGTGGTCGAGGGCTACGAGGCGCTGCCCGAGGGCGAGCGCCGGGAACGGGCCGCGGCGCTGGCGCCGTACGTCCGTGCCGTCGCCTCGAAGGACCGGCCGCAGGTCGGGCACTTCGACGACTCCGACACCGTGCTCGACTTCCTCGCGCGCGCCGAGCACCCGCGGCTCGCCGCCCTGGGCACCTCCTGCCCCGACCACTTCCTGCGCACCAAGGTGCGGCCGCTGGTCCTGGACCTGCCGCCGGGCGCGCCGCTGGACGAGGCCGTGGCGCGGCTCAAGGAGCTGCACGCCGAGTACCGCGAGGAGTACGCGGGCTACTACCGGCGGAACGCCGAGCCCGACTCCCCCGCGATGCGCGGCGCCGACCCGGCGATCGTGCTGATCCCCGGTGTCGGCATGTTCTCCTTCGGCAAGGACAAGCAGACCGCCCGCGTCGCCGGCGAGTTCTACCTCAACGCGATCAACGTGATGCGCGGCGCCGAGGCGGTGTCGACGTACGCGCCGATCGAGGAGTCGGAGAAGTTCCGCATCGAGTACTGGGCGCTGGAGGAGGCCAAGCTCCAGCGGATGCCGAAGCCCAAGCCGCTCGCCACCCGGGTGGCCCTGGTCACCGGCGCGGGCAGCGGGATCGGCAAGGCGATCGCGCACCGGCTGGTCGCCGCGGGCGCCTGTGTGGTCGTCGCCGACCTGAACGCGGAGAACGCGGCCGCGGTCGCCGAGGAGCTCGGGGGCCCGGACAAGGCCGTGGCGGTGACCGTCGACGTCACCTCGGAGGAGCAGATCGCGGACGCGGTCAAGGCGGCCCTGCTGGCCTTCGGCGGGATCGACCTGGTGGTCAACAACGCCGGGATCTCGCTGTCCAAGCCGCTGCTGGAGACCACCGCGAAGGACTGGGACCTCCAGCACGACATCATGGCCCGCGGCTCCTTCCTGGTCTCGCGCGAGACGGCCCGGGTGATGATCGCCCAGGAGCTGGGCGGCGACATCGTCTACATCGCGTCCAAGAACGCCGTCTTCGCCGGTCCGAACAACATCGCCTACTCCGCGACCAAGGCCGACCAGGCCCACCAGGTGCGGCTGCTCGCCGCCGAGCTGGGCGAGCACGGCATCCGTGTCAACGGCGTCAACCCGGACGGGGTCGTGCGCGGCTCCGGGATCTTCGCGGCCGGCTGGGGTGCCCAGCGGGCGGCGGTGTACGGGGTGGAGGAGGAGAAGCTGGGCGAGTTCTACGCCCAGCGGACCATCCTCAAGCGGGAGGTGCTCCCCGAGCACGTCGCCAACGCCGTGTTCGCCCTCACCGGCGGCGACCTGACCCACACCACCGGACTGCACGTCCCCGTCGACGCGGGTGTGGCGGCCGCGTTCCTGCGATGAGCGCCGTCGACACGCCGTCCACGGTGCGGTCGTACGCCGCGGTCGACCTCGGCGCGTCCAGCGGGCGCGTCATGGTCGGCCGGGTGGGCCCTGACCTCCTGGAGCTGTCCGAGGCGCACCGCTTCTCCAACCGGCCGGTCCGGGTGCCCGAGGGGCTGCGCTGGGACGTCCTCGGGCTGTACGCGGGAGTGCTGGAGGGGCTGCGGGCGGCCGGGGCCGGCCGCGGCGGCCGGCTGGACTCCGTCGGCATCGACAGCTGGGCGGTGGACTACGGACTGCTCGACGCGGACGGCGCCCTGCTCGGCAACCCCGTGCACTACCGCGACGCCCGCACCGAGGGGGTCGCGGAGAAGGTCTGGGCGACCGTCCCGGCCGCCGAGCTGTACGCGCGCACCGGGCTCCAGTACGCCCCCTTCAACACCCTGTACCAGCTCACGGCGGCCCAGGGTTCGGCTCAACTGGCTGACGCCAAGCGCCTGTTGCTCATCCCGGACCTGCTGGCGTACTGGCTCACCGGCGAGCAGGGCACCGAGCTGACCAACGCCTCGACGACCCAGCTGATCGATCCCCGGACGCGCGAGTGGTCGTACGACGTCGCCGCCCGGCTGGGTGTCGACCTCGGCCTGTTCGCGCCGCTGCGCCGGCCCGGCGACCCGGCGGGTGTGCTGCGGCCGGAGGTGCTGGAGGAGACCGGGCTGAGCGGTCCGGTGCCGGTCACGGCGGTCGGCTCGCACGACACGGCGTCCGCGGTGGCCGCGGTGCCCGCGACGGGCGAGCGGTTCGCGTACATCTGCACCGGCACCTGGTCGCTGGCCGGTCTCGAACTGACCGCGCCCGTCCTGACCGAGGAGAGCCGGGCCGCCAACTTCACCAACGAGCTGGGGCTGGACGGCACGGTCCGCTATCTGCGCAACATCATGGGGCTGTGGCTGCTCCAGGAGTGCGTACGGGCCTGGGGCGATCCCGACCTGGGGGAGCTGCTGCGCGAGGCGGCCGGCGCGGCGCCGCTGCGGTCGGTGGTGGACGCGGGCGACGCGGCCTTCCTGGCGCCCGGCCGGATGCCGGAGCGGATCGCCGAGGCCTGCCGGGCCGCGGGCGAACCCGTGCCCCGCGACCGGGCCGAGACCACGCGCTGCATCCTCGACTCGCTCGCGCTGGCCCACCGCCGGGCCGTCGAGGACGCCCAGCGGCTGGCGGACCATCCGGTCGACGTCGTGCACATCGTCGGCGGCGGCACCCGCAACGCCCTGCTGTGCCGGCTGACCGCCGACGCCTGCGGGCTGCCCGTGGTGGCCGGCCCGACGGAGGCCGCCGCGCTCGGCAACGTCCTGGTGCAGGGCCGGGCCCACGGGGTGGTCGGCGACCTCGCCGGCATGCGGGGACTGCTGGCCCGTACCCAGCCGCTGACCCGCTACGAACCGCGCGGCGACACCGCCGCGTGGCGCGCGGCGCAGGCCCGGCTCACCACGCGCTGAGCCGGGGCCTCCCCCTTCCCCGACCCCTCGCTTCCCTTGCTGGTCCGCGCCTCCCCACTACGCTCGACGCGTGGGGGGAGGCGCGCCCAGCACTCGACCGATGATCCATGCGATCCATGACTAGGAGCCGCGATGCGTGTCGCACTGTTCCTGACCTGTGTCAACGACACGCTCTATCCGGACACCGGCCGCGCGGTGGTGAAGCTCCTGACCAGACTGGGCGTCGACGTCGACTTCCCGGCGGCGCAGACCTGCTGCGGACAGGCGCACTACAACACCGGCTACCGGCACGAGGCGGAGCCGCTGGCCCGGCACTTCGCCGATGTCTTCGGTGAGTACGACGCGATCGTGACCCCCTCGGGGTCGTGCGGGGCGATGGTGCGGGAGCTGTATCCGCGGATGGGCGAGCGGGCGCGGGCCGAGGGGCGCGGGGACTCCCTCGCCGCCACGCTGGCGCCGGTGGTGCCGAAGACGTACGAGCTGACGGAGTTCCTGGTCGACGTGCTCGGGGTGACGGACGTGGGGGCCTACTACCCGCACACCGTGACCTACCACCCGACCTGCCACGGGCTGCGCGGCCTGGGTCTGGGCGAGCGTCCCCGGCGGCTGCTGGGCGCCGTGAAGGGGCTGGAACTCGTCGAACTGCCGGGCGCCGAGGAGTGCTGCGGGTTCGGCGGCACCTTCGCCGTGAAGAACGCCGACGTCTCGGCCGCGATGGGAGCGGACAAGGTGCGCAACGCCGAGTCCACCGGCGCCGAGGTGCTGTGCGCGGCCGACAACTCCTGTCTGATGCACATCGGCGGGACCATGACCAGGCTGCGCGCCGGCATCCGGCCGGTGCACCTCGCGGAGATCCTGGCGAGCACCGAGGAGGAACCGGCCGTATGAGCGGGACGTTCGTGGGAATGCCGGCCTTCCCCGTGGCCGCGCGCGAGGCCGTCGGCGACGGGACGCTGCGCGCGAATCTGCGGCACGCCACGCACACCATCCGGGCCAAGCGGGCGAACGCCGTGGCCGAGGTGTCCGACTGGGCCGGGCTGCGCGAGGCGGGCAAACAGATCAAGGACCACACGCTGCGCCATCTCGACGCCTACCTCGTGCAGTTGGAGGAGGCGGTCACCGCGGCGGGCGGCACCGTCCACTGGGCGGCCGACGCCGACGAGGCCAACCGGATCGTGACCGCTCTGGTCAAGGAGACCGGTGAGTCGGAGGTCGTCAAGGTCAAGTCGATGGCCACCCAGGAGATCGGCCTCAACGAGGCGCTGGAGGCCGAGGGCATCAGCGCCTACGAGACCGATCTCGCCGAGCTGATCGTGCAGTTGGGCAAGGACCGGCCGTCGCACATCCTGGTCCCGGCGATCCACCGCAACCGGGGCGAGATCCGCGACATCTTCGCCCGCGAGATGGGCGAGTGGGGAAGGGCCGCCCCCGAGGGGCTGACCGACTCGCCCGCCGAGCTCGCCGAGGCGGCCCGGCTGCACCTGCGGGAGAAGTTCCTGCGCGCCAAGGTCGGGATCTCCGGGGCCAACTTCATGGTCGCCGAGACCGGCACGCTCGTGGTCGTCGAGTCGGAGGGCAACGGGCGGATGTGCCTGACCCTGCCCGAGACGCTGATCTCGGTGGTCGGCATCGAGAAGATCGTGCCGACCTGGCGCGACCTGGAGGTCTTCCTCCAGACGCTGCCCCGCTCCTCCACGGCCGAGCGGATGAACCCGTACACCTCGACCTGGACCGGCACCACCGAGGGGGACGGGCCGCGCGTCTTCCATCTGGTGCTGCTGGACAACGGCCGCACCGACACCCTCGCCGACGAGGTCGGCCGCCAGGCGCTGCGCTGCATCCGCTGCTCGGCGTGCCTCAACGTCTGCCCGGTGTACGAGCGGGCCGGCGGCCACGCCTACGGCTCGGTCTACCCGGGGCCGATCGGCGCGATCCTCAGCCCCCAGCTCAGGGGCACCGCGAGCGAGATCGACGCCTCGCTGCCGTACGCCTCCTCGCTGTGCGGTGCCTGCTACGAGGTCTGCCCCGTGGCCATCGACATCCCCGAGGTGCTGGTGCATCTGCGCGAACGGGTCGCCGAGGGCGGCCAGGTGACGCGCGGCGGCAACAAGGTGGTGCTGAAGCCCGCGAAGGGCCACGCCGCCGAACGGGCGGCGATGCGGGCGGCCCGCTGGGCGTTCGCCCGTCCGGGCGTCCTGCGCGCCGGGCAGCGGTTCGCCTCCCGCACCCGGCGGCTGCATCCGCGGTCCCTGCCCGGTCCCGGCCGGGCCTGGAGCGCGACCCGGGACCTCCCGCCGGTGCCCGCGGAACCGTTCCGCGACTGGTGGCAGCGTACGAACGGCGGAAAGGACGGCGCGAAGTGAGCAGCAGGGAACAGATCCTGGGCCGGGTGCGGCGCGCGCTCGCCGACGTGCCGCGGGACGACACTCCGTACGAGCGGGCGGTGGAGCGCGACTATCTGCGCGAGCACGGCGGTCCGGACGTCGAGGCGACGGTGGACCTGCTGGCGGAGAACCTCGCGGACTACCGGGCGATCGTGCACCGCGCCACCGCGGAGGAACTGCCGTACCTCGTCATGCGGCTGCTCGCCGAACGTGGGTCGCGGTACGTGCTGGTGCCGCCGGGGCTGCCGCCGGAGTGGATGTCGGCGGCCGACCCCACCCGGATCCACGACCGGGCCGTGAGCACGCCCCGGGAGCTGGACGAGGTGGAGAGCGTGGTGACCGGCTGCGCCGTCGCCGTCGCCGAGACCGGCACGATCGTCCTCGACGGCGGACCGGACCAGGGCCGCCGCCGGATCACCCTGATCCCCGACCACCACATCTGTGTCGTCCGGGTCCCCGACCAGGTCGTGGCGTCCGTGCCGCAGGCACTGGAACGCCTCGATCCGACGCGCCCGCTGACCTGGATCTCCGGTCCCTCCGCCACCAGCGACATCGAACTGGACCGGGTGGAGGGCGTGCACGGTCCGCGCACCCTGGAGGTGGTGCTGGTCAGCGGCGGGTGACGGGCGGGGCCGCGGGGTGCCTGACCCACCCCGCGGCCCGGCCTTGGCTTCACCGGGAGCAGGTGACAGCATGGGTGAGCAAGCGCTTGGAAAGTCAAGCGGTACGCGCCTGGACGGACGGCCGGAGCCCGGTTCGCCCACGACCACCGGAGGCCCCCGTTGTTCACGTCCGTCGACGATGTCACCGCCCGCCTGGCGGCGACCGGCTACCTGGCCTCCCCCGCCGTGGCGACCGCCGTCTTCCTCGCCGACCGTCTCGGCAAGCCCCTGCTGGTGGAGGGCCCCGCGGGCGTCGGCAAGACGGAGCTCGCCAAGGCCGTGGCCCAGGTGGCGGAGGCCCGGCTGGTACGGCTCCAGTGCTACGAGGGCGTGGACGAGTCACGCGCGCTGTACGAGTGGAACCACGCCAAGCAGTTGCTGCGCATCAGCGCCGGGCGCGACGAGACCTGGGACGAGGCGCGCACCGACATCTTCAGCGAGGAGTTCCTGCTCCCCCGCCCGCTGCTGAGCGCGATCCGCGGCGACGGGCCGACGGTCCTGCTGATCGACGAGACGGACAAGGCCGATGTCGAGGTGGAGGGTCTGCTGCTGGAGGTGCTCAGCGACTTCCAGATCACCGTGCCGGAGCTCGGGACCATCACGGCGACCCACCGCCCGTTCGTCGTGCTCACCTCGAACGCCGGCCGCGAGCTGTCCGAGGCGCTGCGCCGGCGCTGTCTGTTCCTGCACATCGGCTTCCCCGAGGAGGAGCTGGAGCGGCGGATCGTGCGGCAGAAGGTCCCGGAGCTGAGCGAGGCGCTCACGGCGTCGGTGGTCCGGGTGGTCGGCGCGCTGCGCGCGATGGACCTGCGCAAGCTGCCGTCGGTCGCCGAGACCGTCGACTGGGCTCACACCCTGCTCGCGCTCGGTGCCGACACCCTCGACGAGGACGTCGTGCGCGCCAGCCTGGGAGTGCTCCTCAAGCACCAGGACGACATCCTCAAGGCGGCCGCCAAGCTCGACCTGGACGCCGTATGACCGCGTCGGCGGACGACACGACCGTTTCCGCGGACGACGTGGCGGCCCGGCTGACGGGCTTCGTCGCCGCGCTGCGCGCCCACGGTCTGCGCATCGGCACCGGCGAGACCGTGGACGCGGCACAGGCGGTGGCCGCGCTGGGCCTGGCCGACCGCGACCTGCTGCGGGCGGGCCTGGCCGCGACGCTCCTGCACACGGAGGGTCAACGGCGGGTGTTCGACCCGGTCTTCGACCTCTACTTCCCGAGCAGGGTCGGGGCGCCGTCCGCCACCGGCGCCGCGGACCGGGAGGACCTGCGCGAGCGGCTCGCGCGGGCCCTGGCCGCCGACGACGCGGCGCTGCTGGGGCGGTTGGCGGCCGAGGCGGTCGACGGCTTCGGCGGGTACGGGAGTTCGCCGGGTTCGGACGGCTGGTCCTCGTACCAGGCCCTCGACCGGATCCGGCCGCAGACGCTGTTCGCGCGCGTCCGGGACGACGTCCGCGCGGGCAGCGGTGGTTCCGGGTTCGCCGACCGGTTGCTCGACGACGAGATCCGGCGGCGGATCGAGGCCTTCCGGGGGCAGGTGGCGACGGAGGCACGACGCCGGGTGGCCGAGCGGCGCGGCCGCGACGAGATCGCCCGCCGCGCGGTGGCCCCGAGCGCCGACCGGGTCGACTTCCTGTTCGCCGGCCGGGACCGGCTGGCCGAACTCCGCCGGAGCGTGCAGCCGCTCGCCCGCAAGCTGGCCACCCGGCTGGCGGCCCGCCGCCGCCGGGCCGCCCGCGGCACCATCGATCTGCGCCGGACGCTGCGCGGTTCACTGTCCACGGGCGGGGTGCCGATGCGGCCGGTGCTGCGCCGACGCCGGCCGGTCCGCCCCGAGCTGGTGCTGCTGTGCGACGTGTCGGGCTCGGTGTCCGGATTCTCGGACTTCACGATGCTGCTGGTGCAGGCGCTGCACGAGCAGTTCAGCAAGGTGCGCGTGTTCGCCTTCGTCAACCGGGTCGACGAGGTGACCGGTCTGCTCGTACGCGGTGCGGCCGACGCCGAGGGGCTGAGCGCCCGCATCCGGGCGGAGGCGACCCTGACCGGCTGGCACGGCAGCAGCGACTACGGCGTCGCGCTGGGCGAGTTCGCGGAGCGGTACGAGGGCGCGGTCGGGCCGCGCACGACCGTCTTCGTGCTGGGTGACGGCCGGACGAACATGAGCGACCCGAACCTGCCGGCCGTACGCCGGATCGGCGAGCGCGCCCGCCGCCTGTACTGGCTCAATCCGGAGCCCCGCGCCCAGTGGGGCACCGGCGACTCGGCCGCCGCGGCCTACGCCGAGCTGGTCGAGATGCACGAGTGCCGCAACGTACGGCAGTTGGAGGCGTTGGTGGGGCGGCTGCTGCCGGTGTGACCCGCCTGGCGCCCAGGTGGGAGAAATGCCCCCTGGGCGGGTCCGTCAGACCGGGTCCGCGCACAGGGCGGCGAAGCGTCCGGCGTCGACGTTCCCGCCGGAGACGATCACCCCGACCCGAGGCGGGAGGGGGCCCGCGCGACCCGCGAGCAGCGCGGCCAGCGGGGTGGCACCGCTCGGCTCGACGACGGTCTTCAGCCGCTCGAACGCGAACCGCATCGCGTCCCTGATCTCGTCGTCGGAGACCAGCGCGATGTCGTCGACGAGACGGCGGTTGACGGCGAAGGTCAGTTCGCCGGGGGTGTGCAGGGCCTGGCCGTCGGCGATGGTGCGCGGCACCGGGACGGTCACCCGCCGGCCCGCGGCCAGCGACCGCCTGGTGTCGTCACCGGCCTCCGGCTCGACGCCCGTCACCCGGATGTCCGGGCGCAGTCCCTTGGCGACGGTGGCGCTGCCGGCGATCAGCCCGCCGCCGCCGACCGGCACCACCAGCAGGTCCAGCTCGCCGACCTCCTCCAGGAGTTCCAGCGCGGCGGTGCCCTGGCCCGCCATCACGTGCGGATGGTCGTAGGGCGGGACGATCGCGAGACCGCGCTCGGCGGCCAGGGCCTCGGCGATGACGATCCGGTCGCCGGTGTAGCGGTCGTACGTGACGATCTCGGCGCCGTAGCCGGCGGTCGCTTCCCGTTTGGAGCGCGGGGCGTCCTCGGGCATCACGATGACGGCGGTGGTGCCGAGTTCGCGGGCGGCCAGGGCGACCGCCTGCGCGTGGTTGCCCGAGGAGTAGGCGGCGACGCCCCTGGCGAGCTGTGCGGGAGCGAGCCGGGAGAGCGCGTTGTAGGCGCCGCGGAACTTGAAGGCCCCTACGCGCTGGAGGTTCTCGCACTTGAGGAACACCTGTGCGCCGACGAGGCCGTCGAGGGTCCTGGAGCGCAGGACCGGCGTGCGGTGGGCGACGCCCTTGAGCCGCGCGGCGGCGTCGAGGACGTCGTCGAGGGTGATGGGCAGGGGTGCGACGGCGGTCACGGCTGTACTCCCTCGTCGGTCCGGTCGGTGGCGGAGGCGGACGCGGCCGTGGCGGAGGCGGAGGCGGCTGCGGCGGAGGCGGCCGGGGCGGGCGCGGGTGAGTCGGGTTCGGGGTCCGCCGCTCTCGACTGGGAGAGATAGGTGTAGGCGGAGGCCCGGGAGATGCCGAGGCGGGTGGCGACCTGCTCGACGGAGCGCCGCACCGCGAAGACGCCGCGTTCGTCCAGCCCGCGGAACAGCTCCAGGCGCTGCGGGCGGTCCAGCGCGGCCCAGGGCTGATGGTGGCGCAGCTGGTGCGTGTCGAGGATGGCGTCGACGACCGAGTCGATGTCGTTCCCGTACGTCGTGACGGGCGGCTCGGCGGTGCCGCTCCCGAATCCCGCGAGTGCGCCGAGCAGGGCGTGGGCCTGACCGACCGCGGTCACGTCCACGTTGACGCAGAGCGCGCCGAACACCGCGCCCGTGGAGTCGCGCAGCACCATCGTGGACGCCTTGACCAGGGCTCCTGAGCCGGTCCGGGTCAGGTAGTTGAGCTCGTCGGACGCCTGGTCGCCGCGGGCCAGCATCCGCATGCCGATCTCGCTCATCGCCCCGCCCACCGCACGCCCCGTCACCGATCCCGCGACGGCGGCCACCGAGTGCTCCGGGCGCCGGTAGTCGTGCAGCACCACCTCGCACACCGGCCCGAAGGTCGCCACGAGCCCGTCGAGGACCGGGGCCAGGGCGCCGAGGATCGCGTCCCGTTCCCGCTCCAGGTCCGCATCCGTCATCCGCATCCCCCTTACGTCTGGATTTTCAGTCCAAGCCCTGTACGAAAAATCTAACCCAGGGGCAGGGAGAACGGCAAGGGCGGACCGCCGGGGTCCGCCCTTGCCATGCCGCTCCGGGACCGGTCAGGCGGCCAGGATCTTCTCCTTCGCGCGGCGGAACTCCTCGTCCGTGATGTCGCCCTTGCTCCGCAGCTCGGACAGCTTGGCGAGCTGGTCGGCGCTGCTGGGCGTGGTGGCGGTCTGCCTGATGTAGCTGTCGAACTCCGCCTTCTGCGCCTGTGCCTGTTCGATCTGACGGCGGCCCATGTTCTTGCCACGTGCGATGACGTAGACGAAGACACCGAGGAAGGGCAGCACGACGACGAAGATCAGCCAGCCCGCCTTGCCCCAGCCACCGAGCGAGTCGTCACGGAAGATGTCGACGATGATGCGGAAGAGCAGGACGAACCACAGGATCCACAGGAAGAACCACAGCATGGTCCAGAACGTGCTCAGCAGCGGGTAGTCGTAGGCGAGGTACACGTTTCCGTCCACTTTCCGTCCTCCTCCGTACGGGGCGGTCGCCCGTCGGTCGGTTCGTGCGCATCCAGCGTGGGCGGTGAACCGCCCGGCCGCCTCACCCGGGAGGGGTGAGCGTCATGGACGGTCAGGAGGTGAGTGCGCCCTCCTTCGCGGCGGCGGCCCTGCGGAGCCCGGCCCTCAGGGTGAACGCCACGGCCATCTCCAGCAGGCCCAGCAGTACCAGCCACAGGCCGAGCAGCCGGGTCAGGACGACCGCGGACTCGGTGGGCAGGGCGAGCACCACGATTCCCGCGGCGACCCCGAGCGCGCCCGCGCCGAACAGGATGCCGCGGTGCGGCAGGCCCTTGGCGGCGATGGCCATGTAGACGGTGACCATGCCGGACACCAGCCAGGTCACGCCGACGATCAGGGAGAGCGCGGCGATCGTCTGGAGCGGGTTGCGCAGGCACAGCACACCGGCCAGCACGAACAGCACCGCGAGCAGGAGTCCGGTGATCCGTTCCCCGTGGCTCTCCGGCCCGAAGGCCATGATGAACCTGAAGAACCCGGCGAGCAGCAGGTACAGGCCGATGATGACCGCCAGGACGTGCAGGCTCTCGTCGGGCCACACCAGGATCAGGATGCCGGGCAGCAGGGTCGCGAGCGCCGTGGCCAGGGCCCAGTGCCAGGACGAGCCGATGGCGCCGAGCACCCGCGCGGGGTCGTCCGGGGCGCTCGGGCCGTGCCGGGCGGTGGGCTCCTCCGGCCCGGTCGGAGGTGTCGGACGAGGCGGTACGGTCATGGCTCCTCCTCGTGTGCCGGTCGCCGGCCGGGAGTCGCCTCCCGGCGCGGCGACGTCACGGACCGCTCGGCTTCAGCGTCCCCCGGCCGTCGTCCCCCGGGATCACCCGAACCGGGTGACCGCGGGCCGACCGCCGCACGGGACCGCGGCGGCCCGGTGGTTCACTGCGCCAGCCTTCGCATCTCCGCGAGGTGCAGGCCCAGCGACTGGAACCGGGCCAGCAGCCCGTACAGGTGCGCCTCGTCGACGACCGGCCCGAAGAGCAGGGTCTGGTCGGCCGCGACGACGTACTCCAGTTCGGGGAATGCCTTGGCCAGCGTTTTCGACATGTGCCCGTCGATGCGGAACTCGTAGCGCATGAGCGGCCCTCCCCACGGGTGGCGTGCGCTCGGTGGTGGCCTGCGTTCGGTGGTGGTGGCTCGCACTTGGTCGGTGGCGTGCGCTTTTTCCCCGCTCCACGATGGTCCGTCGCGCGACGCCGTACGACCTCACCCTGGTGAGGTGAACCGGCACCTCACCACGGTGGTCAGTGCGTCAGACCCACCTTCAGCGCGACGATCAGCAGGCCGATCACCAGGTTGACGGCCCCCGCGGAGACGGCCAGCGCCCAGGACGCACGGGCCTCCCGGGCCGCGGCGATCGACCATCCCACCTGTCCGGCCACCGCGACGGCCAGCGTCAGCCAGAGCGTGCCGGCCAGGTCCATGCCGAGCAGCGAACTGACGCCCACCGCGATCACGGGCGGCACCGCGGCGTTGACGATCGGCCACTCCTCCCGGCACACGGCCATGACGGCGCGCCGGTCCAGGGTCTGCCTGACCAGTCGCGCGCCGAACAGCTGGGCGTGCACGTGGGCGATCCAGAAGACCAGGCTGGTGGCGAGCAGCAGCAGCGCCAGTTCGAGCCGAGGCAGCGGGCCGAGGGTGCCGGCGCCCACGACGACCGAGGCGGCGAGCAGTGATCCGTAGATGCCCCCCGTGTAGTCGGCCTGCGTCCTGCGGGCGGCGCGCTCCTGCCGGATCCGCGTCCTCGTCGTGTCCCTGGACTTCGCCTTGGCCATCGTGTTCCTCCGGTGGTCAGGAAATCGTCTCGGTCCGGGGGTCCGCTGCCGCGCGGCGGGGCCGCACGGCCGGAAGGTGCGAGGTGGCCAGGAAGCTGACGAGGGTGATCCCGCCCGCCGCCAGGATCGCCACCCGCAGGCCCGCCAACTGCGCCTTCGCGTACGACTCGGTGAGCGCGTCGGCGTCGGCCGGGGCCAGTCCGGCCTGCTCCGCGGCCGTGTGCACCTGCTCCGAACTGACGAACCCGATACCCGACTCCAGGGCGACGCCGGTCTGCTTGCGGGCCTCGTCCGAGATCCGCGGGTCGTCGGCGACGTGCACGGTGAACGCCTGGGCCAGAGCGCCCACGAGCAGGGAGCCGATGAGGGCGGTGCCGAGCGCGGAGCCGAGGTTCTGGGCGGTGTACTGGAGGCCGCCGGCCTCGCTGCGGCCCTCCTCGCCGACGCTGGACTGCACGACGTTGCCCAGCTGCGAGGCGAGCAGGCCCATCCCGACCCCGAGGACGGCCATCGCGACCGCGAACTGGGTGTCGTCGATGACGGGCTCGATGGTGGCGAGCAGCCAGACGACGGCCAGCAGCAGGATCGTCAGCGCCAGCCGGACGACGGCCCGCGCGCCGATGCGCTGCCCGAGCCGGGAGGCGAGCACGGAGGCCACGAGCATGGTGACGGAGACCGGCAGCAGGCGCAGACCGGTCTGAAAGGCGTCGAAGCCCTGTACGACCTGGAGGTACAGGGGGATGGTGAAGAACAGCCCGAGCAGGATGAGGTTCTGGCTCAGCAGCACCATCAGCCCGGAACGCAGCGCCGGTACCCGCAGCAGGGCGAAGTGCACCAGGGGCTCCCCGCCCCGGGCTGCCAGGCGTCTCTCCCAGTGCTGGAACCCCACCAGGACGGCGCCCCCGACCGCGATGACGAAGAAGGTCGGCGCGAAGCCCAGGACGGTGAAGGGAGCGTTGCGCGGCTGGACCCAGCCCCAGGAGCCGCTCTGCAGGACACCGAGCACCACCAGCCCGAGTCCGCACGCGGAGAGCGCGGCGCCCACGCCGTCCAGCCCGTACCCGGGGTCGGTGCGGGGGGTCTTCGGGATCACCCGGTTGCAGCACAGGACGACCAGCACGACCACGACCTCACCGGCGAAGACCAGTCGCCAGGTCAGATACGTGGTCACCCAGCCGCCCAGCAGGGGTCCGACCGCGATGCCGGCCCCCGCGAGGCCGCCGATGACCCCGTAGGCGACCGCGCGCTCCGGACCGCGGTAGTTCTCCGCGACGAGCGCGGCCATCGCGGGCAGCACCAGCGCGGCACCGAGTCCCTCGATCACCGACCAGCCCAGGGCGAGCAACCAGAGGCTGGGAGCCACGGCCGTCAGGGCCGAGCCGACGGCGTAGACGGTGAGACCGACGAAGAACAGCCGGCGACGTCCCAGGATGTCCCCGAGCCGGCCACCGACGATCATGAAAGCCGCCATGACCAGGGCATAGAGCGTGATGACCGCCTGAATGGCCGTGACCTCGGTGTCGAAGTCCTCGACCAGTTGGCTGATGGACACATTCATGACGGACGTGTCCAGCACCATCAGGAACTGGGCCGTGCCGAGAACAGCCAGAGCGCGCCAGTGTGTCACGGTGTGCACCTCGCCGGATCAGCCGCGAACAGGGCGGGTAACAGGGACGGAAACAGGGTCAGGGATGACATAGAGGACAGGATCACAGCATCCCCAGCTCGCGGGCCCGGCGCAGGGCGTCGCCGCGCCGGTTCACCGAGAGTTTCCGGTAGACGCTCTTGAGATGGGTCTTGACCGTGTTGACCGACAGATACAGGTCGGCGGCTATCTCCTCGGTCGACATCACCTGCGCCAGCCTCTGCAGGACGTCGCGTTCGCGGGCGCTCAGCCGCTCCACGACGGGCGCACCCTGTTCGGCACCGGTGTGGACCGGGGCCGCGCGCCGGGCCGGAGCCGCGTGCGGACCCTGCCGGACGGTGAGCCAGCCACGGCCCAGCTCCCGGTTCGCGGGGGTGCCCAGCAGCGGGCGGATCCAGGGCCCGGCCTCGATGAACGGCCTGCGCAGGCATTCCCGCCTGGCCTCCCGCAGCGCCTCGCCGACCAGGCGCTGCGCGGCGGCGGCGTCCCCGGCCCGGTCGGCGGCCTGCGCCCGGACGAGGGTGGCCCGTACGGTCAGCGCGGGCCCGCCCGTACGCACGGGCAGCCGGTCCAGGAAGCCCGGCACCGGAGCGTCACTCCCGGAGTCCTCCGCGGCGCCCATGGCCCCTGAGGCCTCCGGGGCCGCTGTGGTTCCCGTAGCCGTGGCGCTCGCGGCCCACACGTCCTCCCTGGTCGCCGAGTCCCCCGCGGCCTCCAAAGCCTCCGTGGCCCCCTCGGCTCCCACGGTCTTGGCGGTCCCCGCGATCCCGACGGCCCCCGCGGTCCTGGTGGTCCTCGCGATCCCCCCGGCACCCGTGGCCCCTGCGGTCCTGGTGGCTCCCGCAGTCCCGGCGGCCCCCGCGGTCCCGGTGGCTCCCACGGCCCCGGCGGCCGCAGCAGCCGCAGGGGTCCCCGTGGCTGCCGAGGTCCCCGTGGCCGTGGCGCCCACCGTGGCCCCCGCGGACGCGGCGAGTTCCGCGCGCGCGGCCGCCACCGCGCAGGCCGGGCGGTGCTCCGCGGCGGGCTCCAGCAGCTTGGCGGCCTCCTCGGCGCGCCCCACGGCGATCAGCGCCGCCGCCTCGACCAGAGCCGCCTCGGTCTCGGCCCACGGGGAGGAGACCGCGGCGGTGACCGCCGGTTCCCCGGCTTCCACGACCGTACGGGCCTGCCCGCGCGCCAACCGCAACCGCGCCCCGGTGATCGCCCCGAGCGCGGCCAGCACCGGGTCCTGCGGTCCGCCGTGGGCGTCGGCCACCTGGCCGAGCAGTGCCTGGGCCTCGTCCAGTTCGTCGCGTTCGACGGCCACGGCCGCCAGCACCAGTCGTCCGATCCCCGACCGGGACGACGGCGGCAGGCCGTAGCGGTCCGCCTCCTGCGTCGCGGCCTGGGCCCGCTTCTCGGCCCCGCCGAACCGGCCCTCCAGGTAGTCGATCAGCGCCAGGTGCGCGAGGGACTCCTGCCGGACCGACGCCGTGGCGACCCCGCCCGCGCAGGCGGCCGCCTCGGACAGGGCCTCACGCGCCTCGTCGAAGCGACCGGCCCACAGCCGGGTCACCCCGAGGTGGGTCAGCAGTTGCGCGGTCAGTTCGGGGTGCCGTTCCAGCAGGTCGGCGGGGAGCGCCCGGCGCAGTTCGCGGGCGGCGTCGGCGGCCCCTTCGGCCCTGGCCGGAGATCCCGTCAGGCGCCCGACGAGAGCCTCCAGCAGCGCCACGCTCATCCGTGCCGGGGCCAGGGCCGACCAGTCGTCGTCCGTGTCGGCCGCAGCCCACGTGAGCGACATGCCCGACGCGTCCGCCGGGGCCACCGGGTCCCCCGGGTCCGGCAGCCCCGTCGCGTCCGGCGTGTCGGCCGGGACCGTGCCCAGGTCCCGCTCGGCGTGGCGCAGATGGGCCAGTCCCCGGTCGAGGTCGTGACCGGCCAGGGCGCGGGCGGCGAGGACCAGGTGGACCGCCGGACCGCCTGCGGCGGAGGTCATCCGGGAGAACAGGTCGGCGAGATCATCGGCGTACAGGCCGCTGAAGAGCTGTCCGATGGCCAGGTCGTCGACCAGGGCCCGGGAGGTGAACTCCCAGTCCCCCGCCGCGCTGCCATGGGCGAGCGTCTCACCGAGCGAACCCCACCGGCTCAGCCAGCGCGCGGCCCGCCGGTGCAGCCGGGTCTCCAGACCGGGCTGGCGCTCCCGCAGATGCGCGCGCAGGATCTCCGCGAACAACGGGTGCAGCCGGTACCAGTCATGGCCGAGGGGCTCCACGAAGGCGTTCTCCCGGCGCAGCCGGGCCAGCACGGTCTCGGCGTCGGTACGACCGGTCAGCGCGTCGGCCAGTCCGGCGCGGAACCGATCCACCACGCTGATCTTCAGCAGGAGGTCCTGGGTCCCGGGCGGCTGCCGCTTCAGCACCTCCGCCAGCAGGAAGTCGGCGACCGTGCTCCGGCCCGCCTCGAACTCCTTCAGATAGCGCTCGGGGTCGGGGCTCTGCTGTGCCGCCAGGGCGCACAGCCGCAGCCCGGCGGCCCATCCCCCGGTGCGCCGGACCAGTCCGCGCACGGCGTCCTCGGTCAGCCGCAGTCCGTGGGTGTCCAGTACGGCGGCCGCCTCCTCGGGGGTGAACGCCAGCTCGGCACCGCGGATCTCGGTGATGCTGTCGGCGACCCGGTAGCGGTGCAGCGGGAGCAACGGTTCACTGCGGGTGACCAGGACGAGGCGCAGTCCCGGGCCGGCGTGGTGCAGCACGAACTCCAGTTGCTCGGCTATCTCCGACGACGGCACGTGGTCGAACTCGTCGAGGACGAGGATCGCGGGCTCCGTGCGGTCGCTCAGGCCGGCCGCCAGCCGTGCCAGCAGGGCACGGTCCACGCGGCTCGCGTGCGCCGGGCAACCGACGTCGGGCGGCAGCGGGACGCCGCCGGCCCGCAGGGCCTGCACCAGGTAGGCCCAGAAGACGCCGGGCGCCTGGTCGGCGGAGTCCGCGGTGAGCCAGGCCACCGGTTGTCCCAGGTGCGCGGCCCAGTCGGCGACCAGCAGGGTCTTGCCGGCTCCGGCCGGTCCGTCGACGAGGGTCAGCGGGGTGACCGGCGCCCGGTCCAGCCGTGTCACCAGCCGGGCCCGGCGCAGGAACGTGGTGGGGCGCTCGGGCGGGACGAACCGGGTGCCGAGGAACGGGGCGCCCCGCGGATCGAAGCGCGCGACCTCCGCCCCGACGTGCGCCCGGTGCCGATCGGCCACGACGCTCACCACCACCGTCCATCAGGTCGTGGGCGACCTCACCCTCACCCTCACCCTCACCCTCAGTTTCGCAGCGCTCTCGCTCCCGCGCGCGGCGTCGGGGCCCCGCGCACGCCCGCCCGAATTCGTACGCATGTTCGCTCGACTCCGCACGCGAGCTCACCCGGTCCATACGGACACCGCCCAGGGGGCGATACGCGTGCCCACCCCGCGCGGGTGAGAGCGCGTGATCCATGGGGTGCCGCCGCCGGCGGATCCCTTGCCGCACAAGGATTTGACACGGGCGACACATGTCCCCAAATGACAAGTCACCTGTCTCCTCCGGTCAAGCGTTCACGTCCCGTCGGCCCTACCTTTGCAGCACCGCAGCGACGCGGTCGGCCTCCGGAGGTACCGCGCCAACTCCCCTGTGGTGCGCGTTCCTCCGGACCGGACGACCGTATCCGGGCAGCCGTGTCCGTCGTCCGCGGTGACTCCGTACCGATCCGCACGCCCTGCCCGACCCGCTCGCTCCGCGCGGGAACGCACAGGGCGTGCGATCACAGATACGACGAAGGAGACGGACCGTGCACTTCCACGACGACTCACTGCTCCCTGAGAACCAGGAGAAACTGGTCATCCAGGTAGCTCCCTACGGGCCGGAGTGGCTGCCCGGTGACGCCGACGACCTTCCCCTCACGATGGACGAGCACGTGCAGGCGGCCGTCGACTGCTACAACGCCGGCGCCACCGTGCTGCACATCCACGTGCGGGAGCTCGACGGCAAGGGTTCCAAGCGCCTGTCCATGTTCAACGAGCTGATCGGCCGGCTGCGCGAGGCGGTGCCGGACATGGTGCTGCAGATCGGCGGCTCCATCTCCTTCGCCCCCGAGGGCGAGGGGTCGGACGCCAACTGGCTTTCCTACGACAGCCGTCACATGCTGGCCGAGCTGGACCCGAAGCCGGACCAGGTCACCATCGCGATCAACACCAGCCAGATGAACATCGTCGAGATCATGACCGACGACGACCTGGAGGGCACCTCGATCGCGAAGCCCGAGTACTACCGCGCCTACCGCGACATGTACCTGGAGGCCGGCCCGGAGTTCTACCTGGAGCACCTGAAGCGCCTCCAGGAGAAGGGCATCCAGGCCCACTTCCAGCTCGCGACCCTGGCCCAGCTGGAGACCGTCGAGCGCCTGATCCGCAAGGGCGTCTACACCGGCCCGCTGACCCTCAACTACGTTGCCATCGGCGGCGGTTTCGCCGGCCGTCACCCCGCGGACCTGATCGAGTTCATCCGTCGCGTGCCGGACGGCGCCACGCTCACCATCGAGTCGTCGATGCGCGCGGTCGCCCCGATGAACGCCGTCGGCATCGCGCTCGGCGCGCACGTCCGCGTCGGCAACGAGGACAACCTGTGGGGCAGGAAGGGCGAGCGGATGTCCTCCGTCGCCCAGGTCGAGCAGATGGTGAAGATCTCCGAGGCGCTGGGCCGCGACATCGCCACCGGCGCCGAGGCCAAGAAGATCTACCACATCGGCGAGTACTACTCGAGCGCCGACGAGACCCTGGCCAGGCTGGGCATGGTGCCGAACCGTCGCCCGGGCCAGCGCGGCTTCATGCTCCGCGACGTCTGATCGTCCCACCGGTCACGCACACCTCTCCGTGGCACCGCGCCGCTCCGTGTGCCACGTCCCTCGGGCCGCCGGGGCACACCCCCCGCCCCCGCGGCCCGTGCCCCCACCCCCCTCTGATGTTGGGACCTCGTCCGTGGCACCAGCCGATCGCTTCAATGAGACCGG
>NZ_JBVJMD010000069.1:0-36153 GCF_055584385.1 Streptomyces sp. NPDC104096 | reverse complement strand
CCCCCCTGACCGGCATGCGCCCCTACCTCGACGCCCGCCACACCGGCCTCGCCGAATCCCTGGACGCCCTAGAACACCGGCGCACGACGACAACCGCCGACGACGCCTGACTCCCCTCGCGCAGAGTCGCATCATGCGAGTGCCGTCCGGCCCGCCCCCGTCCAGGTCGACCCCCACCTCCCCGAAGTCCACCTCCGCATCCGCGCCCGGCGCGTAGTGCCGGATCAAAGTAGCCCTCGGCCGCGGCCTCGCCCTCCTCGGCGATCGCCCGGCGGCGGGCGGGCGGTGACGAAGGCACGCACCGTCGTGTAAGACAGGGCGACGTCGAACTCCTCCTCCAGCCGCGTGCCAATCCGCTTGACGGTGTATCGCTGCTTGCGCGGCGCTTCGCGGTCGGCGCGGAGCCACTGGTCGACCGTCTTCTTGTACGGCTCCATCCGCGGCGAGGTCCGCACCGGCCGCTTCCGGGGCTTCGACACCGGCGAGGCCAGCGCCTCCCGCACCAGACACCGGTGCACGCCGTACTTCTTCGTCAACGCCCGGATCGACAGCCCCAGCTGCCAGCTGTCGCGGCGGATCCGGTCAAACAATTCCTGCTTGGACAAGAACATCCACAGCCCCCACCCACCTCGCCTTCTACGCCGGCCGGCCCGTCGCGATGAGCGCCACCGGCGTCCTGGCCCAGGTCACCGAACCCACCCGCTGAGCCGGCACCACAGGCCGGCCCCTCGTCCCTTCCAGGGGAATCCCGTGCAGCACGTCACCTCGAACAACGGCGTCCAGATGCCGATCCTCGGCTTCGGCGTCTTCCAGATCGAAGCGGACAAGACCGAACGCGCCGTCACCGACGCTCTCGCGGCCGGCTACCGGCTGCTGGACACCGCCGCCGCCTACGGCAACGAGGAAGCCGTCGGCCACGCCATCAAGAACAAGCGGCATCCCGCGCGAGGAGCTGTTCATCACCACCAAGCTGTGGGTCCAGGACGCCCCCGCCCAGGACAACACCCGCCGCGCCCTGGAGACCTCCCTGGTCAAGCTCGGCCTCGACCACGTCGACCTGTACCTGATGCACCAGCCCTATGGCGACGTCTACGGCCAGTGGCGCGCCATGGAGGCCGCCCAGCACGAAGGCCTGACGCGGGCGACCGGCGTCGCCAACTTCTACCCCGACCGGCTCCTGGACCTGATCCTCAACAACGAGATCACCCCGGCCGTCAACCAGATCGAGACCCACCCCTTCTTCCAGCGGGGCGCCGACCACGCCCTGATGCGCGAGCACCGTGTGCAGCACCAGGCGTGGGGCGGCTTCGCCGAAGGCAAGAACGACCTGTTCACCCACCCCGTCCTCGCCGGCATCGGCGAGGCGCACGGCAAGTCGGTGGCGCAGGTCGTGCTGCGCTGGCTGATCCAGAGCGACATCGTCACCATCCCCAAGTCCATCAACCCCGACCGGATGGCGCAGAACATCGACGTCTTCGACTTCGCTCTCACCGACGAGCAGGTGACGCAGATCGCCGCCCTCGACACCGGCAAGACCCTGTTCTTCGACCACCATGACCCCGAGATGGTCGCCTGGCTCAGCAAGCGCCGCCTCGACGGCTGACCACGCCCCCGCGGGCCCCGATGAGAGTGATCGCTTTGCCTCGGATCGGGGGCGCGGGATACGGCCGCCGATGGCGCACGTGGTTGACGACGACGCAGATCAAGCAGCTGGAGCGCAGTCTGGGGGTTCAGTTGCTGGACCGTTCGGGTCGGACAATGCGGCTGACCGACGTCGGGGAGGTGTACCAGCGCTATGCCCGGCAGGCCATGCGCTCACTGACAACTGCCCAGCGTGCCGTGCACGACGTTCAGGACCTTTCCCGCGGCGAACTGCGTCTGGCGGTCACGCCCACGTTCATCGGCTATTTCGTCGGAGCGATGGCTGCCGAATTCCATACCCGCCACCCAGGTATTTCCTTGTCCCTCAAGGAGATGACCCAGACCCGTATGGAAGCGGCGCTGCTCGCCGACGACATCGACCTCGGTATCGCCTTCGACGCGCCGCATCAGCAGGGAATCCACACCACGCGCATCTTCACCGAGAGCTTGAGTCTCGTGGTGGGCCCCAACTACCCCCGGGACCGGAGACCCGAGGCACTGGCCGTGCAAGATCTGGCCACGCTGCAGCTCGCCCTCCTCAGCACCGACTTCGCCACCCGAAGCCACATCGACGCCTACTTCGGAAGGCACCGCATCAGCCCGCGCATCGCGATCGAGGCGAACTCCATCCAGGCGCTCATCGAGATCCTTCAACGTACGACGCTGGCCACCGTGCTGCCCGACGTCGTCACCGACGACCACCCTCAGCTCGACACGGTCACCCTGACCCCACCCCTGCCCAAGCGCACCGTGGCGCTTCTTCGACGGCACGGCGGCTATCAGAGCGCCGCATCCCGAGCTTTCACCGACCTCACGCACCACCTCGTCGAGGCCCGCGGCTACGCCTCACCGCCGCCAACGTGAGGAAGCCAACGAACATGGTTTCGTCCAGGAGGAGATCGCAACGGGGCTGACCTCTGAGCACATAGTCCACGCCATCGCCGAAGCTGCCGAGAGCCCATCCCGGTGCGGAACGGCTCGGCTATCAACAGCCGTAGCCTTGCACTGGCCAGCCCTCGGTTGCGCGGTGCCCAGTGGCGGTTAGGCCGATCTGCAGAACCGTGAAAGAAACGGCTCGGGTGCGGACAGGTAGGCGTGTGGAATCGATCCAAGAACAGGAGCACGCCCGCTCCCGCGAGCAGCGGTACGAGGCGCTGGCCCGCGTCGTGGCGGAACCGCTGCACCGCTACCTACGAAGACGGGCCGATGCCGACCAGGTCGACGACATCCTCGCGGAGTCCATGCTCGTCCTGTGGCGCCGCCTGGACGACGTGCCCGGTCTGGATGCGGGACCTGTGCCGGCTGCCGACACGGTTCTGCCCTGGTGCTACGGCGTGGCCCGGGGGTGCCTGTCCAACGCGCGCAGAGCTGACAGGCGTCGCCTTCGACTGGTGGAACGGCTGACCCGGGCGGCTGCCGTCCCGGCCGGGCAGCCGCAGTACGGCGACCACGAACAACTGCACGCCGCCCTCGGCGCGCTCGGCGAGACGGACCGTGAGGTGGTGTTGCTGTGGGCGTGGGAAGAGCTCGCGCCCCGTGCCATTGCCGAAGTGACGGGCCTGAGTGCCAACGCAGTGAGTATTCGCCTGCACCGGGCGAAGAAGAAGCTGGCCGCGCTGCTCGAAGGAAAGAACGGCCTGCCTGCCGGACACGAAACAGCTGACGGAAGGAGCACCCGGTGAACGAGGACGAACTGCTTGCCCGCCTCAGGGCCGCGGATCCCGCGCTGATTGGCGTCGCTCCTCCGCCTGATGTCGACCGGCTCTTGGAGGCTGCCATGACTACAACCCAGGTTCCCGCCCAGAAAAGCGGGACACGACGCCCCCGGCGGACGCTGCTGCTGGCCGCGGCGGCCGCGGTCGCGCTGACGACGGCGGGTGCCCTCGCCTGGCAGGGCACCCGCTCCCCTGCCTCTTCTCCGTCTGCGGCCCCACTCGTGCTGAGGGTGCAGGCGGCAGACGGAGCGGCCAAGTGCGCTGCTCCCAGCGTCGACATGCTGCGCACCAACACCACTGCGTTTGAAGGTTCGGTGACCTCTGTGACGGGTCAGCAGGTCACGTTCCGGGTCGAGCACTGGTACCGCGGAGGAGACAGGCGCACCGTGACGGTGGATCATGCCGAGAACCTGGAAGCCGTCTCGTTCAGTACCGGTGACAGCTACCTCGTCGTTGCCAAGCACGGCAGGATCGACGTGTGCGGCGGCACGGTCTGGGCCGAGCCGACGATGCGGGATCTGTACCGCCAGGCGTTCCGGGACCAATGACCCGGGCCGTGCTGACAGCGTGTTGGGGCCGCCGCCCCTCTCGTGCTCGAGGCCGGCGGCGGCCATCTGGGGGTTTCGGCGTAGCGCGACGCTGAAGGTCACATGTTCGCGCCTCGCGATCCGAGAGTGTTGAGGCGGGGCGGGAGCCTGTGCCTGGCGCAGACGGCTGTCGGGCCGTCCGGGCCCGCCGGGGCCCGTCCGGCGGACCCCGGCCACCAGACTTCAGGCCAGGCACCTGCCCAGGAAGCCGCGGATGTAGCCGCAGATCGCATCAAGGTGGCTTTCCAGGGCGAAGTGCCCGGAGTCGAGCAGATGGATCTCGGCATCCGGAAGGTCACGGTGGAAAGCGCGGGCCCCGTCGGGGCCGAAGATTTCGTCATTGGCCCCCCAGACAGCGAGCAGGGGTACCTGACTTTTGCGGAAGTACTCCTGCACCTCGGGATACAGCTCGACATTGGTCGGGTAGTCCCTGAAGAGCTGCAGCTGGATCTCGTCGTTGCCCGGGCGGTCCAGCAAGGCTTGGTCGTGGGTCCAGGTGTCGGGGCTGACGAGGGACTTGTCGGCGACTCCGTTCTCGTACTGCCAGCGAGTGATCTCCGGGGTGAGTGCGACCCGGATAGCCACTTCGGTGTCAGGGTTCGGATCCGCTGCGTAGGCGAACAGCCCGTCCCAGAAGTCCTTGACGAAACCGTCGTTGTAGGCGTTCCCGTTCTGCGTGATGATCGCAGTGACCTTCTCGGGCTCGCGGAGCGCGAGGCGCCAGCCGATCGGAGCGCCGTAATCCTGGACGTAGACCGCGTATCGATCGACTCCGAGGCGTTGCAGCAGACCGGCAGTGACCTCGGTCAGCGCAGCGAAAGTGTAGGGAAACTCGCCCAGGGGCGGAGCCGATGAGTATCCGAAACCGATATGGTCGGGCGCGATCACGTGGTACCGGTCCGCCAGCTCCGGTATCAACCCCCGAAACATATGGGAACTGGCCGGAAATCCGTGCAGCAGTACCAGCGTCGGCATATCGGACACCCCTGCTTCACGGTAGAAGACTTCCAAGTTGTCTATGGCTTGGGTGCGGTAGTGAATGGGGATCATGTTTGATCTCTCCACGAAACTCGGCCGTCGCCGCAGACGCACGCTGTGTGGGCTGCGGCCTTTCGCGGCGTCTGCTGCCCCGATTTTCATTGAGGATTTTGGTCTCGCCGTGGAGCCGCTCGATGTCGGTACTCACACGGTCTGTGCCGGATCTCTTCGTTGCGAACGGCCTCGATGGATGCCACCGGTAGGGGCGGGCAGGCGCCAAGAGACGATGGTTCCAGGACCCACTCTCACGCACATGTGTATCGCGCGCCAGTGTGACACTTTTGATGGATAGCTCCGCTCCCGCCCTCTAGTGGGGCTGGTGTGCACATATGCACTTCAATTGACCGTTCGCGTCCTCCGTTCGCGCACAGCGTCGACAGGACGAACCAAAGGGGATTGGTAGGCCATGGCGGCGCGCATCTCGGCCCCCATCGCCGTCAATATTCAGTCGCCGCACCACATGGGACCCGGCCGCAGGGATCTTCCAGATCTCGGTGTGGACCGTTCTGCCGTGCCAGGCGATGTCCTGGGCCGACCCACTTGACGGAGACGAGCCTGCCTGCCTGCCGTGTCGCAGCTCACCGGCTTAGCCTCACCACCAGGCACCTCTATGGCATGCCTCCAGAGCGTCGAGATGCCGGCAGGGAATTCACTGCCTGCCCGGTGACTACGTTTTACTTCCGCACAAGGACCCAGTGCGAGTCTCCTGGCACCTCGCGGTGCTGGCGCGGACCTTTGGAGCCAGGGCGGTGAGCCAGTGCCCGGATCCGCATGTGCGTATCGCGATTCCTCCCGACGAACTCTGCGTCCGGAACCGACGTGTCTTCCCCAGGCCGATGCGGTAGACCGCCTCTAACCTTAAAGAAGGTCGCGGCCTGGCCGATTACAGGTGCCTGGGCTGCGCTATGCCTTCATGGACTCGAAGATCCCATCATCCGGGAGGAACAGTCATGACCACACGTCCACCCGTGCCACCGTTCACGCGGGAGACGGCGATCGAGAAGGTCCGGATGGCAGAGGATGCCTGGAACTCACGCGATCCTGAGAAGGTGTCGCTGGGCTACACGGTGGATTCGCGCTGGCGCAACCGCGCGGAGTTCGTCAACGGACGCGAAGAGATCGTCGCCTTCCTGACCCGCAAGTGGCACCGCGAGTTGGACTACCGGCTCATCAAGGAACTGTGGGCGTTCACCGAGAACCGGATCGCGGTGAGGTTCGCCTACGAATGCCACGACGACTCCGGCCAGTGGTACCGCTCGTACGGCAACGAGAACTGGGACTTCGGCGAGGACGGCCTGATGAGGGTCCGTCTCGCCTGCATCAACGATCTCCCGATTGCCGAATCCGACCGCAAGTACCACTGGCCGCTGGGCAGGCGTCCCGACGACCACCCCGGCCTGAGCGACTTCGGGTTCTGACCTCTGCCCACCAGCAGCACCGGCGTCTTGAAGACGACCGTGAAGGCCACCGCTGACGGCGACGTCAACTGCCCCCGTTCGGCGAGCCAAACGGACTGATCCGACTGAGGCCGGGGCAGGGACCGGTCCCTGAGATACCGGTCCCTGCCCCGGCACTGCAGACCTCGAGGTGACGTGCTGTTGTCAGCGTATGACTCGGATGTGGACTGCCAGAACCGCCTCTGCTGGTGCAGTCCACCTGGGTACTGGCCACCGGCTTCAGGCCCCGCCACTCGTCGCTGGTCATCGGCTGGACTGCGATGACGGCCGCGGTGATGTTCGTGCTCGCGACCGGCAAGGCACGCACCGACACTGCGCTGGACAACCCGGTGCTGAAGACCGAGGGCCGGGTCACCCTCATCTACGGCGTGCTGGCCGCCGCCGTGTTGCTCGGCCTCCTGCTGAATTCTCTGGCCGGCCTGTGGTGGGCCGACCCGGCCGCAGGGTACGCGCTGGTCTATTACGCGCTGCGCGAGGCCAAGGAGATCTTCTTCGGCGAGCACTGACGGCCTGGACCGCCCAGGTGCCGTCGCCTCTCGCGACATCGAACACTGGCTGTGTTCACCGGTTCAGCACGGGTGCACCAGCTCGGAAGGCGCCTGGACAACAAGCGGAACGGATCCCAGCGAGTACCAGGCGCCTCACGGGCCGAAGGCGCCGCCTTCGATGAGGATGAGCATGCCGATGGCGATCAGGACCAATGGCAGCAGAATGTGTCCCCAGCGGCTGAGGGCCTTGGCGATGACGGGGCGGGTGGCGAAGAAGCGGCCCGCGAAGCACCACACGGCCACCAGGATCAGGAAGACGATCACGTACACGCTCATACCGCCGACGCCGGCGGTGGCGAAAACAGGGACGTAGACGCCGATGTTGTCGCCGCCGTTGGCGAAGGTGACGGCGGCCACCTCCACAGCCTTCGGTCCGCCCTCAGTCGTCTCCTGCTCGCCGTCCTCGTCCTCGCGGTGCTTCCACGCCTGCCAGGCCGCCTTGAGCCCAAGGGCGAGGGGCAGCAGGCCGAGGTAAGGGATGGCCGACTCGGGCAGGAAGGTGGCGCCGAACGCGGCGGCGGCGGAAACAGCAAGGATGGCGGTGAAGCCGAGGTATTGGCCGATGACGATGCGGCGGGCGGAGCCGTGGTGTCCGGCGCCCTGGGCGAAGAACAGGGACAGGATCAGGATGTCGTCGATATTGGTGACGGCGAACAGCCCGGCGGCCTGCCCGACGATGCCCAGGTTCACGAATGGGTGTCCTTCTCCTTCGGCGCAAGTGTCCCGATGAAACTACCGGGAGCCCGAATCGCGCCCCTCGCTGGGACCGAGGCTCAGTACTGCTGCTTCTCGTGAACATCGAACACGACAGCATCAGGACGCTTACCGAAGTACTGAACAACTACTGCTGAAAGTCATGAACAGAGTCAAGCTGGCGGAGGGCGCGGTACAGGGCCAGGGGGCGGGCGAGGCCGGGGCGGCGTAGGCGGTGACGACGAGGACGGCCACGGCGGCAAACGTAATGACCGGGCCGATCCCGCAGGACATCAGCAGTACGCTGCCGGGCAGGAGCAGCACGGCGAGGGTGAGCGCGAGGGCCTGGTCGTGGTCGCGGTGCACCGGATCCGCTCCTCTGCTCACGCCCGGCACAGGCATCCGGACGGCACCTGGCCTGCGCGCACTATGCGCCGCCGGCTCCCGCCGCCGCACTCGCTGTACTGCGAGGAGTTCCGGCCGACGGCGACGATGCCTGACGTCACCCGCTCGCCCCGGCGCAGGTACCACCCGATCGGCGACCGCGTCGTCGCGACCGCTCCCTCGCTCCACGCCGGCATGCGTCGAGGTCGAGGGCGAGGGCGAAGACCGACGCGACAGCGTCGCTGCGCTCTGCAATGGCAGGAGCCCTGGGAGGCATAGCCAAGATCGGAAAGAGGCGTTCCGCCTGTTCGTGGTGGTGTGAGCCTTCGGCGAAGAACGGGGCCCGGTCCCGGCAGACCACCTCGATTCCCGGCCGCGTCGGCAGCCACGCCGCGAGGCTGGCCGATTCCCGGTCGAATAGCAGGTCGACCGGCCGACGGGTCTCGACATCGACCAGGACGGTCCCGTATTGCCGTCCCTTGCGGGTCGCGTACTTGTCTTGTAGACACCGATCACCCGCAGGGTGGACGGTTCCGGCAGCACGTCGACCAGGCGCAAAAGGACGCCTCGCTGCCCAGGCGTTCCGGGCTGTCCCCCATCGTGATCAACAAGGTGACGGCCGTGTCCGGACCGATGCCCACCACGGCAAGCAGCTGCGGGACGTGTCGTTCCACGAGCCGGGCCAGAGGCGGTACGGGCGGTGCGGGCCCCGGAGACGTACGCTCCGCGCCCGCACCGCCCACCTCGCGAAAGTCGGTCAGGTCGTGCCGGTGGCCGGAAGGAAGGTCCCGAAGCCTCGCTCGCTGCCGAACCCGCAGGCGGGCTGCTTGCCGTCCCAGGCGAGCCGACCGTTCACGTACACGGCGCGCACCGCGGCGTCGTTGCGCCGCACCAGGCGTTCCATGCCGGCGAAGCCTTCCATCGGCTCCTCGTGCGCCTGGTCGACCTCGTCGGTGAGACCTACCGGGTCCACCACGACCAGGTCGGCGCGCCTGCCTTCGGCGAGGTAGCCGGCGTCGATGCCCAGGTAGTCGGCGATCTCGCCGGTGACCCGGTGCACGGCCCGCTCCGTGGACATGACCGGCTTGCCCTCGGCAGCGCGGTCGCGGACCAGCTTGAACAGGCGCAGCGGGAAGTTGTAGAAGCCCATGTTGCGCAGGTGGGCGCCTGCGTCGGAGAAGCCCATGAGCACTGAGGGGTGGTTGGCGATCCAGGCCAGCTGGTCGGGACGATCGTTGCCGAGCACGGTGTACCAGCGCAGGTCGTTGCCGTACTCGCCCTGCAGGTCGAGGAAGGCGTCGATGGGCTTGACGCCGCGCTCGGCGGCCACCTCGGCGAAGGTCTTGCCTATCAGGGACGGGTCCGGGCAGTTGACGATCTTCGGCTCGCTGAGTTTGCGGTGGTAGGCGCGGCCGGCAAAGGGGTTGTGCCACTGGCGGCTGAACTTTTTGCGGAAGGCCGGGTCGTACATCATGGCCTTGCGCTTGTCCGGATCGGTCTCGTGCAGAGCCTCGGTGCCGGCGCCGAGCTCCTCGATGACCGGGACCTCCAGGCCGTCCACCCACAGGTCGAAGGGGTTGGGCAGGGACTGGAAGCGGATGTTTCCGCCGTAGAGCTTGTTGATGCCCTGGGACAGGTGTCCGGCGATCTTGTAGTACGCACGGAAGGCCCGGGAGTCCACCATGGAGATCATCATGGTCTTCATGGGCTTCCTCCGGAAGCCGCCGCTGTGCAGCATGATCGGCAGGAAGTTGAGGCGGTTCTGCAGATTGGGCACGACCTGCCAGATGGCGTCGCGCTCGCGCAGCACCTTGGTGAAGCTGCGGTACTCGCGCCAGTCCGCGTGCACCGAGGGCATCGGCCTGCTGCGATAGCGGTCGCCGTCGACCTTGTCCCACGGCAGGGTGTTGAAGGACATGCCCAGGTAGCCGGCGTCGAGCGACTCGTGCAGCAGAGCGAGCATCGTGCCGACCTCGTGCTGGGTCGGCTTGATCTTCTTGTCCAGGCTGCGGCCGAGACCCATCACATGGGCGCGCACCGCGTTGTGGCCGAGCATGCTGGTGACGTTCGGGCCGATCGCGGAGTCCCGCAGGTGCTCGACGTACGCGGTCGGGGTGTCCCAGCGCTTGACGCGCTCCAGCATCGGCAGCACGGCCGATCGGGGGATCGCCTCGACCCGGCAGAACTGGTCGGCCAGGTCCTCGGGCGTACCCACCGCGAAGGACAAGCCGCAGCTGCCGACCAGCACGGTGGTGATGCCGTGGCGCACCGACTCGGTGAGGCCCGGGGACACCTCCAGCTCTGCGTCGTAGTGCGTGTGCAGGTCGATGAAGCCCGGGGTGACCCAGCAGCCCTTGGCGTCCACCACCTCGGCGCCCTCGGGAATCTCCCGGATCTCGCCGATCCGCTCGACCCGGCCGTCACGCACCAGGACGTCCGCCGTCCGCCCGGGGGCATCGGCGCTACCGTCGAAGACGGTGCCACCGCGGATGACCACCGCTGCGCCGCGCTGCGCTTCGGACATATCTGCACCTCGGATTCGAATCTGCCTGGAGGGTTGCCGCAACCCTCCAGGCAGACCACCCCTTCGGTCTTGACAGCAGAGGACAACTCTTTGACAGTTCAGGACATGGCCATGATCCGGAGCACCTGTCTGCTCAACTTCTCCGCGCTCGTCGCCGAGCGGGGGGCCAACCCGCTGCCGATCCTCCGCTCCGCTGGTCTCCGGCCCGAGGACGAGGGCAAATATGAGGTCTTCACCACCTATCGCAGCCTGGTCCTCGCCCTGAACGCGGCGTCTCGAGCCACCGGCGACCCCGACTTCGGACGAAGGCTCGCCCTGCGCCAAGGCATCGAGATCTTCGGGCCGGTCGGAGTGGCCGCGCGGACCGCCCCGACCATGGGTGCGGCCTTGGAAACCTTCAAGACCTACCTCGCCGCCTACGGCCCGGCCATCGAAGTGACGGTCGAGACGATGCCAAGGTCCGAGCGCACATTTCTCGAATTCCGGGTACTCACCGAAGGACTGCCTCCGCTGGCCCAGGTAATGGAGCTGTCCCTCGGGATCGCGCTCCAGGTATTCCGCTTCCTCATGGGAAGCGACTACCACCCGCTCCAAGTACACCTTCCGCACGACCCGCTCACCGTCGAGGCCGATTATCGTGAGTACTTCTCCTCTACCGTCCTGTTCGCCCAGCGGCGAGCCGGCTTGGTGCTCCGCACGGCCGACCTGGACCGGGCGCTCAACTACGACCATCTCGCCCACCAGGCGTTGGTGCACTACCTCGACAGCATCATCACCACCCGAGGCCACGGACTGACCGGCCCGGTCCGTGAACTCGTGCGACAGCTGCTGCCGACGGGCGCCCTTGCGCTGAACCTGGTCGCGGATCAGCTCGCCGTGCACCCGAAGGCACTCCAGCGCCAGCTGGCGGCCGAGAGTACGACGTTCGCGGCTCTGGTGGAGCAGGTTCGTGCAGAGGTCGCCCATCGCTATCTCCGCGACACGGACATGAGCCTGACACAGCTGGCCCACGAGCTGGGCTACGCCGAGCAGAGCGTGCTCAGCCGCTCCTGCCAGCGCTGGTTCGGCCGGGGACCCGTGGCCCACCGGGACGCCCTGCGAACCCAACCGGGCGACGCCACGGGCTGATCTCGGACGCCACCCGGCTGCATCTGCTATACCTGCTCGCGCAGGGCGAGTCGGACGTCGGCACCCTGACCGACCAGTGCGAGGCGTCCCGCACTGCCGTCAGCCAGCACCTGGGCAAGCTGCGGCTCGCCGGGCTCGTGGGCACCCGCCGGGAGGGCCGGCGCATCTACTACCGCCTCAGCGACGGACGCCTGCACCGGCTGTTCCTGGAGGCGCTCAGCCACGCCGACCACCGGGTGAGCGGCAAGGCTCCGCACGCCTGACGCACGAAGACCCCCGGCCACGCTGGCCCAACCGACTGGCCGGACCGCGAACCTCGACCTGTGCCCACTCGACGCCGGGATGTCGTTCATCGACACGGCCATGTCGTACTGCCTGAACTCGTCCGAGACCGGTCACAACGAGGTACTGATCGCCCGCCCGCTCGCGTCGTGTGGCGGCGACACTTCGGGCGTGCTGGTCGGTACGAAGGGTGGCGCGGCGCGTGAGGCCGACGGGGTCTGGTCCTCCAACGGGTCTCCCGCGTCCCTGCGGGAGGCGTGCGAGGGTTCGCTGAAGCGCCTGGGCGTTGATGCCATCGGGCTCCATCAGCTGCACGTCCCGGACCCGAACGTGCCGTACGCCGATTCGGTGGGTGCGCTGCGGGACCTGTACGTCGGGGGCAAGATCCGCGCGGTGGGTATTTCCAACGTCAGCTCCGAGCAGTTGAGCGAAGCACACGAGCTCCTGGGCGAGCGGCTGGTGTCCGTACAGAACAATTTCTCGCCGGCCTCTCGCGACAGCGAACCGCAGCTGCGCCAGTGCGCCGAGCTGGGGATCGCCTTCCTGTCTCCTGTCGTACAACCCGCTCGGCGGCGTCTCCCGGGCGGGCAGCCTCGCCTCGTCGCACATGGCTCTCGCCCGGATCGCCGAGGCGCACGGAGTCAGCCCGCAGCAGGTGTGTCTGGCGTGGGAGCTGGCAAAGTCCCCCTCGTCGTTCCGATCCCGAGAGCGTCCCGGCCGACGACGATGCGCGATTCGGCGGCAGCGGCCGGTCTGACGCTCACCACAGCGGAGTTCGCCGACCTCGACGCCTCTTGAGCAAACCCGTTCTTCTGCCGGAGACGTCCACGGTTTACGTACGGCCCGAAGTCTTTTGACCGCCCGGTCGAAAGACCCCGACCGTTGCGCGTCCGCTGCTCGGGGCCTGTCGGGGAGGCCGGCGAAGTGCCTGCCTCCCCGTGAGCCTGTACTTTCGGGCGCCGGCTTCACCGCCGCGGTGAAGTGCCGTGCGCGATGAGTGTGGCGAAGGTGTTCAGCGGCCCTCTGTCACGCGTCCTCGTCGTTCACGAGGAGGATTTTGCCGAGGTGGCCGCCGGCCCCCATGAGGCGGTGGCCCTCCGCGGCGTCGGCCATCGGGACGGTCCGGTCGATGACCAGCTTCACCATGCCGTTCTCGATCACGGGACAGCCGTTCTTCTGGACCTCGGCCACGATCTCGGCCTTGTGCTCATTGGAACGGGTCCGCAGGATCGCGTGCCGTGCACGGAGGCCCGCTTGAACACGATCTCAAGAGGACAACACCGGGACATCTGGTGGAAGGCATCCCACTGCGACGTGGATGCTGCCAGAACCGGTGCTGAGCGCCCCTGTGCCCGAGCCCGATCTACGACCGGGCTGCGCTGCGGAGCCCAGGTGGGACGGGTTCCGGACGCTCGTCTCCGTCGCGCGGGTGACCGCACAGGCCAGACGCCGCCCGCCCTCGAGGGTGTGCCGGCGGCTGGGCCGCAGCACGGCCTGCCCGCCGGCGGGCTCGTCACCAAACTGCGGGCGCACCTCGGTGAGCCACCACGCCAGCAGCCCGTCCACCCCGTAGATGGCCGGCACCAGGTCGGCGGCGTACGCCAGGGCGCGGTCGACGTCGCCGAGCTCCCGATGGATCCCGACCCCCGACGCCCGGAGTGCGTCTGCTTTCAGCCATTCCCCCATAACGCCCCTGCACAGAAAGGTACTTCCGTACGGGAGCACGCGCCTGACATCGTGCATCCACCACTCGTTTCGTACGGCCCCGCCAATGCCCTCAGCACGGCCGGGCCGTCTCCGGAGGACGCATTGATACCCCACATATCCAGCCGGACTAGACGCACGCTGGCCCTGGCGGCCACGCTCGGTGCCGCCCTGGCGTTCGGCGCCCCGGGCGCCCTCGCGGGCACGCTGCCCATCGACCGCTCCCCCGCGCCAGCCGCCAAGGCCCACGCTCCGGCCGCCGTGCCAGCTTCCCGGAGTGCGACCTGGGTGGCCGGCACGCGTGCCTACCTCGTGATCACCGCCCCCGGTGACAGTTCGGCGGTCCGCTCCGCGATCGCGGCCAACGGAGGCACCGTCTTCTCGAACTTCGACGCCATCGGCGTGATCGTCGCCCACTCTGCGTCCAGCGAATTCGCCGCCACCATGCGCGGCGTCGCCGGCGTGCAGCAGGTCGGCGCCACGCGCACCTCGGACGTCCCGGCCGACGCCTACAACCCGGCGCTCCCGGCCAATCCGGCCCAGGCCTCGACCCCGGCAGGAGAACCGGTCCGGGCCGACATGAGCCAGATCAAGGCCGACCAGGCCTGGGCCGTGAACCCGGGCTCCGCCTCCGTCACAGTCGGCATCCTGGACACCGGTGTGGACGACCAGCACCAGGACCTGGCACCCAACTTCAACGCGGCCGACTCAGTCTCCTGCGCCTACGGCAAGCCCGACACCCGTGTCGGCGCCTGGCGGGACGTCGACACGCACGGCACCCACGTAGCGGGCACCATCGCCGCGGCCAAGAACGGCAAGGGCGTCGTCGGCGTGGCCCCTGGAGTGAAGATCTCCGCGGTCCGGGTCGCTGAGCCGGGCAACTCCTTCTTCTTCGCCGAGAACACCATCTGCGGCTTCGTCTGGGCCGGTGACCACGGCTTCAAGGTCACCAATAACAGCTACTACACGGACCCGTGGCAGTTCAACTGCCCGGACAACATCGACCAGGCCGCCATCATCGAGGGCGTCAAGCGCGCCCAGGAGTACGCCGAGAGCAAGGGCTCCCTCCAGATCGCCGCCGCGGGCAACGAGAACTACGACCTCGCCCACAAGACGACCGACTCCGCGAGCCCGAACGACTCGACGCCGGTCACCCGCACGATCACCAACGCCTGCCTCGACATCCCGACCGAACTGCCGGGCGTGGTCACGGTCGCGGCCAACGGCACGGGTGTCACCAAGGCCTCGTTCTCCAACTACGGGCAGGGCGTTATCGACGTCGCGGCGCCGGGCAGCAACGTGTACTCCACCGTCCCCGGCGGCGGCTACGGCAGCAAGAGCGGCACCTCGATGGCCACCCCGCACGTGGTCGGCGTGGCGGCACTCATCGCCAGCGCCAACCCGGGCATCACCCCGGCGCAGATCCGCGCCAAGCTGGCCGCCCAGGCCAACGACATCGCCTGCCCCTCGGACAGCCGCTGCACGGGCACGACGGCCAACAATTCGTTCTTCGGCGAAGGACAAGTCGACGCCCTCAAGGCCGTCGGGACCACCCCGCCGCCCGGTAAGTACTTCGAGAACCTCGCGGACTTCGCCATCAACGACAACGCGACCGTGGAGAGCCCCATCGCCATAACCGGCGTGACCGGCAACGCCCCGGCCACCCTCAAGGTGGGTGTGGACATCAAGCACACCTACATCGGTGACCTGAAGGTCGACCTGGTGGCGCCGGACGGCACCGTCTACACGCTGCACAACCACGCCGGCGGCAGCGCCGACAACATCGCCCAGACCTACACCGTAAACGCCTCCTCGGAGGTCGCGAACGGCACCTGGAAGCTGCGCGTCAACGACAACGCCGCCTCCGACACAGGCAAGATCGACGCCTGGAACCTGACCTTCTAGCACAGGGCCTGGCAACGCCCGCGTACAACACGCACTGCGCCGGCGACAGCTCCTTGCCCGCGGCCACGGACAAGGCGGGCTGCGGTCTGTTCGGCCAGAACTGCGAACTGCTGGGCGGCAGAGGGCATATGGGCCTCGGCAGCGGTGAACGCCGCGGTCGGGGCCCATATGCCGGAGACGTCCAGGAAGGCCGCGAACGGCCTGGAGCCGGCATCCAGCTCACCGTGCACCTCCCTGAGGAGCTGCAGGGCCGTGTCCGCGCTGCCCGTACGGGCAGCGGGGCTCCGGCTACGCGTGCCGCGGCCCCGAGGAATGCCGTCACCACCGGCGACGCCAGGCCGTGGACGCCCGCGCGCTCGGCGCCAGTCCGAGCGGCACCGCCGGGATCGAGGTCGTGTCCGCACAGTGTGTCGCCAGCAGGGGAATCCTTCGACGGCATGTGACTGCGCACCACCGCCACCGACGACCGCATCTGCCGCCTCCAAGTCATGCCCGATGCCCTGGCCCAGGAACTTCTCCCGCGCCCCGCGGTGCCCGTCCGCAGTCCGGTCCTCATCGACGGTGAAGTCCCCGTTATGTTCTTCGCGGTCCTGCAAGAGGGCCGCTGGCCTCCGGGCCCGGCATGACTGTGTCCCCCTGTCGAACGGATGACCTGGGGGTGTCACCGGGCCCGGCAGGCGCCGTCGGAGACGCTGATCAGAGGTCCGGCCACCGCCCGGTCCGGCGCAACGCCGGACAGCTCGTGGGCGGCAGGTCTGCATAACGTGGATGCGCGCGCACGACGCCACTGCCGAGGCCGGCACGTTCGACTCCCCTGGAAGGGCGTCATGTTCGACACCGAAGACGTGGGCGTGTTCCTCGGCCTGGACGTCGGCAAGAGTGCCCATCACTGCCACGGGCTCACGCCGGCCGGGAAGAAGGTCCTGGACAAGCAGCTGCCCAACAGCGAGCCGAAGCCGCGGGCCGTCTTCGACAAGCTGACCGCGAAGTTCGGCACCGTGCTGGTGATCGTGGACCTGCCCGCCTCCGTCGGAGCCCTCCCCCTGACCGTGGCCCGGGATGCGGGCTGCAGGGTCGCCTACCTGCCCGGTCTCGCGATGCGGGGATCGCCGACCTGTATCCGGGCGAGGCGAAGACCGACGCCAAGGACGCCGCGGTCATCGCGGACGCCGCCCGCACCCTGCCGCACACCCTGCGCTCGCTGGAACTCACCGCCGAGCTCACGGTCCTCGTGGGCTTCGACCAGGACCTCGCCGCCGAGGCCACCCGCACCTCCAACCGGATGCGCGGCCTGCTCACCCAGTTCCACCCCTCGCTGGAACGCGTCCTGGGCCCCCGCCTCGACCACCAGGCCGTCACCTGGCTGCTGGAGCGCCACGGTTCCCCGGCCGCACTGCGCAAGGCCGGCCGCCGCAGGCTCGTCGACCTCATCCGGCCCAGCGCCCCGCGCATGGCCCAGCGGCTGATCGACGACGTCTTCGACGCGCTGGACGAACAGACCGTCGTGGTCCCCTCGATCCACGGCGAACATGCCCCACGAGGCGGAAACCGGCAGCTCAAACGCGCCATGTTCCTCTCCGCCTTCGCCTTCGCCTTCATGAACGCCGACCCCGCCTCCCGCGCCTACTACGACAAGTGCCGGGCCCGCGGGAAAACCCACACCCAGGCCCTCCTCCGCCTCGCCCGCCAACGCATCAGCGTCCTGTTCGCCATGCTCAGGGACGGCACCTTCCACGAACCCCGCCTCCCCCGAACGACGGCTGCATGAACCAGTCCACAGGCAGGTCGATCCGGATCAACACCTTGTGTCGTCTGTCCACGCCAAGATCTCCGCGGCACCCCGCCGGACGACTTCTTCCGGATCCCGGGCGAGCTTCCCGCAGGCCACTGCGACGTCCGGCACACCGTCCAGTCCCACGAGCGCGTCATGCACCCCGGTCTGCAGCCAGTCGGCCTGGTTGTCGTCAGACTCGGCAACCGCGCGAGCGATGAGCCTTACGGCGGCCACCGTCCCCACCCGGGCCAGGGCCTCTGCCGTCTGCCGGGTCACCGCCGTGTCCTCGACGTCCAGCAGCAGCCCCGCCAGCACTTCCGCAGCCTCAGGAACATCAGCGAAGGAAGCAAGGTCACGCCCGGCACGAACACGTTGCGCCCAGGAGGGAGACGACGCCTCAGCCAAGGCCGCCTTCAACCCACTCGTCATCTCCGACACGACCAGACAGTCTCACGCCTCACGAAGAAGATCGAACCCCGGGCAGAAGCTGCCCACATGCTTGACGCAGAACATAGAGGCACCCCCCACGGCCGCGAGTCCCTCACGATCTCCGTCCGGCCCAGCCGAAGTCGGTTGGAGCAGGCGGACGGCGACCAGTCCGGCGGCCATGCTGGCCACGCTTGGCCTGTGTGCTAGGAACAGGCATGGCATTGAAGATCGAGCGAACCGACGCACGGACGTGGCCGGATGAACATCTGAAGGAGCTCTTCAGTGAGGGCTTTCCAGAGTTCATCACGGCTGACCGACTGGTGAAGGACTACATAGGCAGGGTCGGCGAGTGGTTCGCCGATCTGAACCTCATGCTGATCAATGAACACGATGTGCCGGTCGCATCAGGTTGGGGTGTACCGATCCACTGGGACGGTCTGCCCGAGACGCTCCCCACCGGGTATACGCAGGCCCTTGTTCGGGCCGTCGAGGGCCACGAACAGGGGGTGAAGCCCAACACCTTGGTGATCTGCGGAGCGATTGTCACCCCAGCGCTCAAGGGACACGGGCTTGCGGGTGCAACCCTCAAGGCCCTACGTCAGACCGCAAGGGACGTCGGCTGGTCGCAGGTCATTGCGCCGGTCCGCCCGACGACGAAGGCCCAGTACCCGTTGACACCGATCGAGAACTTCATGAGGTGGCGGCGGGAGGACGGGCTCGCCCTTGACCCTTGGGTCCGGACCCATCAGCGCCTTGGTGCCGAGATCCTGTCAGCGGCCCCCGCTTCGCAGACGATGACCGGCACGGTTGCCGAGTGGGAGCGCTGGACCGGCATGGCCTTCCCTGAGTCGGGTGACTATGTGATCCCGGGAGGACTGAGCCTGCTGAGCATCGACCGATCTGCCGATGAGGGCGTGTATCGCGAGCCCAACATCTGGATGCAGCACAGTTGACCGGGGCACCGCGGTTGCCGGACGAGTCACTGTTCACGACAGCGCTTGTTGTGGCCTCGTCTTCTTCATCCATTGGCTGATGCGCGGGCTTTTGCGGGTCAGGCGCCGGGTCCGGGTCATCATGGTGATGAGTGACCAGTTCAGATGGGCTTCGGAGTGCTGCGGAAGACGTTCGTAGTCGCATGCGGATCGCCCAGGGGCTCCGCACGTTGGACGATGGTGCGGGCTGGTTCTCCAGCCTCGCCCCGACACGCCAGCAGGAGGTACTGCAGGAAGTCGCCGGCTATGCGATGCAGGCGCACATTACGGCTGCGGACGGCCGTGCGGGTGTGGCGCGGTCCGGTGTGAAGCCCACGGCCAACCCCTCGGTCATGATCTGCATGGACCCACCCCGCTACGGGCTCGCGGGCCTCCCCTCCGCCGAACACGTCAAGGCGTTCCGTGTCCTCGTTTCCGTGTTCGCCGTTGCGGACGCTCGCCGCCGCGAGACGTACTGCAAAGGCGCCTGCGGACATGCATGGCACAACCTGCCAGCGGCAACCGAGCAGTGAGGTTCCCCCGGGGTCCGGGAGGTGCTGATCAGCTGGTCAGGGCGGGTTGACGGGGCTTCAGGTTCGTTCGTTTGGCCGTTGCCTGGTCGGCGTAGTGCTTCTCCTCGAACTCGACCGGACTGAGGTAGCCGAGCCGCTTCTGGATGCGCCGGGAGTTATAGAAACCGTCGATGTACTCGAACAACGCGAGATCCGCCTCGGCCTGGGTGGCGAAGACACGGCCGCGGATGCATTCCGTCTTGATGATCATCCACAGGTTCTCCGCGAGAGCGTTGTCGTAACTGTCTCCGACCGACCCCACAGACGCTTCAACTCCCGCTCGCAGCAGTCGAGTCGTGAGCTTCACGGATGTGTATCGACAGCCGTGATCCGCATGGTGGATGAGCTTGCCCGGTTCGACTTCCCGGCTCGCCAGGGCGTACTCGAGGGTGGTCAGGACCAGGTCGGTGCCCGCGCGGGCGGAGGTCTCCCAGGCGACCACCCGGCGGGAGAATGCGTCGCGGATCGCCGAGAGCCACAAAGGCTCCTCACCGTGTTCGCACGGCTCGCGCTCGGCACGACGCCAGTGGCAGTACGTCGAGACGGAACCTACCGCCGAAGGTCCGCTCCCGGGCGAGCGACAGGCTGTCCCTCCGATCAGCTGAACCAGCCGCTGAAGCTTCGCCAGGTGTTGCGCGCCCCGTTTCCGATCGCCCGGCCTGCTTTGACGGTGCCGCTGCCGAGGTAGGAGGCACCCTGCATGAGCTCACCGCTCTTGGCCAACGTGCCGATGCCACCCGCGATGCCTATGACAGCCGCGCCGCAGCCCAGGCTGATCGGCTCGGCGCCACAGGTGTCGATCGCGAGCACGAGGCCGATGGCTGCCGACACCACGCCCACGGCGGCGCCCGCAGGCGTCGGCCCCATATAAAGCGCCGCGATGCCCAGGCCTCCGGAGGCGATGCTCATCGTGTTCGCGACGTCGTCGCTCAGGAACAAGTGGTTGGAAGGAATCTGCCCTTTCGGAAACAGTCGTGGCCAGCGTCCGGCTCCGGCAAGGGCCCGGCCATCTCACCTTCATCGCCCGAGGGTCGTCGTTGCCGAAACAGCCCTGGCGGTTCTCCTCTGAGCCGCGTGCCGTGTTCGTACAGATCTGGCGGTGAGGGCGCCAAAGGATCGAATACGGGTGGGCAGCATCACGAGCTGCCCACCCGCGCCGGGGCGCCTCACTTCACGGAGCCCGCCATGACCCCCTGCACGAAGTACCGCTGGAAGGCGAAGAACACCACCAGAGGGACCACCAGCGACACGAACGCGCCGGGTGCGAGGACGTCGATGTTGCTGCCGAACTGGCGGATCTGCGACTGGAGTTCCACGGTCAGTGGCTGCGAGGAGCTGTCCGCGAAGAGCAGGGCGACCAGCATGTCGTTCCACACCCACAGGAACTGGAAGATGGCGAGGCTGGCGATGGCCGGGCGGCCCACCGGCAGGACCAGCTGGACGAAGATGCGCCACTCGGTGCCCCCGTCCATACGGGCCGCCTCCAGCATCTCCTTCGGCATCTCGGCGAAGTAGTTGCGCAGGAGGAACACCGCGAAGGGCAGGCCGTAGGCGACGTGGAAGAGCACGACGCCGGGAATGGTGCCGAACAGGCCCAGTTCGCCGAAGAGTTTCGCGACCGGCAGGAGACCGATCTGGACCGGGACCACCAGGAGGGCGACGACCACGAGGAAGATGCCGTCGCGTCCCGGGAAGTCGAGCCAGGCAAAGGCGTAGCCGGCGAGTGCCGCGATGACCACGACCAGGAAGGTCGTCGGCACGGAGATGAGCACCGTGTTCCACAGCGACTGCGTCATGCCGGAGTTCTTCAGCAGCGCCGAGTAGTTGTCGAAGGACAGCTGGCCGGGGCTGGAGAGCGCGGTCCACCAGCCGCCCTTGGCGGTGTCCTGGGCCGAGCGCAGCGAGGACACCAGCAGTCCCGCCAGCGGGGTGAGCCAGACCAGGCCGGTCACCACGAGGAAGGCCTGGACCAGGCTGTTGCCCAGGCCGCGCCGGATCGCGTTCATCGCTGACTCCTTCGGAAACGGCGGACGTTGAAGGCCATGGCCGGGATGACCAGCAGCAGCAGGAGCACGCCCAGCGCGCTGCCGAGGCCCTGGTTGTTGCCACCGCCGAACGACACCAGCCACATCTGGGTGGCGAGGACGGTCGCGTCCTCCTGCACCGGTCCCGGCGCGATGATGTAGACGAGGTCGAAGACCTTCATCACGTTGATGACGAGGGTCACGAAGACCACCGTGAGGACGGGTGCCAGGAGCGGCACGGTGATCCGCCGAAAGATCTGCCATTCGTTGGCGCCGTCCATCCGCGCCGCTTCCAGGGCGTCGCGCGGCAGGGCCGCGAGTCCTGCTCCGATGAGGACCATGGCGAAGCCGGTCCAGATCCACAGGTAGGCGCCGATGATGGCCGGTGTGACGAGGGCCGGGCCGAGCCAGGACACGCCTTGGTAGGGCTGGGCGAAGTTCGAGGCGGGCAGCTCGACCGTGTAGCTGCCGGACTTCAGGCCGGAGAAGCGGTACGAGCCGTCGGCGGCCGTGGTGGTGCTCGCGACGGTACTGCCGTCGCTGCCGACCGCCTCGATCCGCATCCCGGGCAGTCCGTTCTCCTTGCGGTCGACCTCGCCCTGCTTCCCCGCACCGCCGGGGGTGAAGTCCAGGTAGACGACTCCGGCGACCTCGCCGGCGGCGGGCGTGCGATGGGCGGCGGGGTAGGCGGGCCTGGCGTTGCCGGGGATGTCGCCGGGGGCGATGCCCACCATGGCGAAGTCCACCGACGTGCCGGGCGACACGTGCCCGCTGGTGCGGTAGGAGCCGTCCGGACTCGCGGTGAGGCCGTGGCCGTCGCGGGCCCTCGCGGTCGGGTAGGCGGAGGTGTCCGTGAAGGCGTCGTGGACGCTGACGACGGCCGCGTTGAGCACGCCCTTGGAGGGGTCCTCGTCGTAGGCGAGCCGGAAGATGATGCCGGCGGCCAGGAACGAGACGGCCATGGGCATGAACAGCAGCAGCTTGAACGCGGTCGCCCAGCGGACCTTCTCGACCAGGACGGCCAGGACCAGGCCGAGGCCGGTCAGCAGGGTGGGCGCGACCACGACCCAGATGGCCGTGTTCCGTACGGCCTTGAGGGTGGCCGGGTCGCGGAACATCTCGGTGTAGTTGTCGGCGCCGACGAAGCGGGTGCCGGAAGCGTCGAAGAAGCTGCGGCCGACGGAGAAGAGCACGGGGTAGACGACGAGGGCGCCGAGCAGGAGCAGCGCCGGGAAGACGAAGAGGACGGCGCCGAGGCGTGCCCGCCGCCGGGAGCGGCGGGCCCGTTCGGCGGGTCCGGTGGACGGTGGGCTCACCGTCTCCTCGACCAGGGTGGATGTCATGATCCGTCAGCCCTTGTAGGCCTTGGCCGCGGCCGCTTCCAGCTTGGCCGCGGTGCCCGTGGGGTCGGACGGGTCCCGCAGGAAGTCCTGCAGGAGCTTCCACTCGCCCGCGCCCTTGGTGCCGCCGAAGGCGGCGGGGGCCTGGTCGGACATGTCGAAGCGGACGGAGTCGCCCGCGTCGACGAGGGACTTGGCGGTGGCGCGGGTGACGTCGTCGCTGTAGGAGTCGAGGGGGAGGTTCTTGTTCGGGGACAGGTAGCCGCCCGCCTTCGCCCAGACGGCCGACGCCTCGGGGGTGGCCAGGTATTCGAGGAGCTTCATGCCCGCCTTGGCGTTCTTGCCGTCCTTGAGGACGACGGCGGCGTCGCCGCCGCTGACGACCGGAGCCTTTCCGCCGTCGACCGGGGGGAAGGGGAAGAAGTCGGCGTCCTTTCCGATGGTCTTGTTGAACTGGTCGTGGGCGACCCCGGCGACGAAGTCGCCCTCGTAGACCATGCCGGCGTCGGGCTTGGGGCCGAAGACCTTCTCCACCGAGCCCGGGAAGTCGGTGTTGAGGGCCTCCTTCTGGCCGCCCGCGACGAGCTCCTTGTCCTTGAAGAGCGTGCCGAGGGTGGTGAGGGCCTTGACCACGGAGGCGTCGGTCCACTTGAGCTGGTGGGCGGCGAGGGCGTCGTACTTCTCGGGGCCGGCCTGGGAGAGGTAGATGTTCTCGAACCAGTCGGTGAGCGTCCAGCCGTCCTGTCCGGCTACCGAGAAGGCGGACAGGCCGGAGTCGGAGATCGTGTTCCCGACCTTGAGCATGTCGTCGTACGAGGCCGGGGGCTTGACGCCGGCCTGGCTGAAGGCGTCGGGGCTGTACCAGACCGTCGACTTGTGGGCGGCCTTGAAGTAGAGGCCGTAGAGGGTGCCGTCGACGCTGCCGTACTTCTTCCACACGGGGGCGTAGCCGGCGTCGACGGACTTCTGGGTGTCGGCCGACAGGGGGGTGAGCCAGCCCTGCTTGGCGAACTGCTGGAGGACGCCGACCTGCGGGACCATGACGACGTCGGGGGCGTTGCCGCCCTCGATCTTGCTGCCGACTACGGTGGAGACGTTGTCACCGGTGGACACGAACTGCGTCTTGGCGCCGGTCTTGGCGCTGAACGCGTCGAGGACCTTCTGGAAGTTCTTCTGTTCGGTGCCGGACCAGACACCGGCCACGGTGACGGTCTGGCCGCTGAGGGCCTTGTCCCCGCCGCCGGCGCTGACCGGGTCGCTGTTGCCGCAGGCGGTGGCGCCGAGGGCGAGGGTGAGGGCGGTGCAGCTCGTGAGCAGGGTCGTACGTCGTCGCATCATCGTTGATGTCCCTTCGAGTGCTGGTGACTGCCGGATGTTCAGAGGTCGTTGATCCACCAGGCGGCGGTCGAGCCGGGGAGGACCCCGGTCGGGCAGGGGCCGCTGGCGAGAAGAGGGGTGCCGTCGACCGGCGCGGGCACGGGTGCGGTGGTGAAGTTGACGGCGCAGACGAGGCCGTCGCCGCGGACGAAGGCGAGGACTCCGGGCTGGGTGTCCAGCCAGCGCAGCGTTCCCTCGCCCAGCTGCGGAAGGCTGGAGCGCAGTTGGAGGCCGTCGCGGTAGAGGTGCCAGAAGGAGCGGGTGTCGGCGAGGGCGCGGTCGGTGGCGTACTCGGCGAAGTAGTCGGGCTGGGGCAGCCAGGGGCGGGCGCTCTCGGTTCCGGAGGTGAAGCCGAACGGGGACGCCTGGCCGGACCAGGGCAGCGGGACGCGGCATCCGTCGCGGACGCGGTCGCGGCTGCCGGTGCGCCGGAAGATGGGGTCGGTGAGCACGTCGTCGGGCAGGTCGATGACCTCGGGCAGGCCGAGCTCCTCGCCCTGGTAGATGTACGCGGCCCCGGGCAGGGCGAGCATGAGCAGGGCGGCGGCGCGGGCGCGGGCGGGGCCGAGGCCGCTGCCTTCCGGTGTGGGTTCGCCGTAGCGGGTGACGGTGCGGACCTGGTCGTGGTTGTTGAGGACCCAGGTGACCGTGGAGCCGGTGCCGGCGATGTCCTGCATGGCCTCGGAGATGACCTTGTGGAAGGCGTCGTCGCTCCACGGCGCGCCGAGCAGGTCGAAGAAGAACGCCTGGTGCAGTTCGTCGTCGCGGACGTAGCGGGCGTGTTCGCGGGCGGTGGGGACGGAGACCTCGCCGACCAGGAGGCGTTCGGAGCCGTCGCGGGCGGTGTACTCCTCGCAGACCGCTCGCCAGTGGCGCCACACGTCGTGGACCTCGGGCTGGTTCCAGGCGAGGGGGTTGACCGAGTCGCGGGTGCGGGCATCGGCCTCGGGATCGTCGGAGTCGGGCAGTTCGGGGTGCTTGAAGAGGCCGGCGGCGACGTCGATGCGGAAGCCGTCGACGCCCCGGTCGAGCCAGAAGCGCAGCACGCGGTCGAACTCGGTGCCGATCTCGGGGTTGCGCCAGTTCCAGTCGGGCTGGTCCGGGGTGAACATGTGCAGGTACCACTGGCCGGGTCGGCCGTCGGGTTCGGTGATGCGGGTCCAGGCCGGGCCGCCGAACATGGCGTGCCAGTTGTTGGGCGGCTCGCAGCCGTCGGGGCCGCGGCCGTCGGCGAAGTGGAAGCGGGCGCGGGCGGGGCTTCCGGGTGGTGCGGTGAGGGCCTCCTTGAACCACGGGTGCTCGGAGGAGCAGTGGTTGGGGACGATGTCGAGGAGGACGCGGATGCCGAGCCGCCCGGCGGCCGCCATCAACTGGTCGAACTCGGCGAGGTCGCCGAAGGTCGGGTCGACGTCGCAGTAGTCCTCGACGTCGTAGCCGTGGTCGTGCTGCGGCGAGGGGTAGAAGGGGCTCAGCCAGATCCCGTCGACGCCGAGCTTCTTCAGGTACGGCAGTCCGGCCCGGACCCCGGCGAGGTCGCCGATGCCGTCTCCGGTGCTGTCGAGGAAGCTGCGGACGTACACCTGATAGATGACTGCGTCGCGCCACCAGCGGTGCATGTTCAACCCAGTGCCTGTCTCTATGTGCCTAGTGGTTATGCATGCATGTTAAGTAGGCGTGTCTGGAGCGTGTCAATGAAAAGTGCACAGGCTACGGAGTATCAGCCCCTTTAATGCCCATAAATCAGACCACAGAGAGGCGAGCTGAGATCTTGGCGTTACCTAACATGTAACTAGAGGGGTGAGGGTCAGCGCCCGGGAATGGCGGCGAGTTCCTTCGCCAGCCGCCGCACGGCCGCGTCGGACGACTCGTGTCCGGTCATCGCGTCGTGCACCACCGCCTGCACCACCAGACTGACCTGGTCGTAGCGCGGGCTCTTGGGGCGCAGAGCGGCGCTGAGGACGCTCGCGCGCAGGGTGGGCAGATAGGGGAACTTCTCGACCAGGTCCGGGTCCGTGTAGAGCGCGGAGCGCACCGGTGGCAGCGCGCCGAGCGTGAGCACCTGACGCTGGACCTTCTCACTGGTCAGGTACGCGATCAGCCGGGCGGCGGAATCCGGGTGCCGGGCATGAGTGTTGACCGCGAGATCGGAGCCGCCGAGCACACTGCTCCCCGGTCCGTCGGGTCCGGGCAGGCGTACGGCGCCGACCTTCCCGGCGACCGGGGAACCCGGCGCCGACGCGCCGGCGTACGCGTAGGGCCAGTTGCGCAGGAAGAGCAGCCGGCCGTCCTGGAACGCCTGCTTGGACTCCTCCTCCTTGTAGGAGAGGGCCGCTTCGGGTATCCAGCCCTCGCGTACGCCGCGTGCGAGGAAGTCGATGCCCTCGCGGGCCGCGGCGGAGTTCACGGTGACCCGGTCGCCCTCGTCGCCGAGGATGGTGCCGCCCGCCGAGTACACGGCCTCGGCGGCGTTCACGGTCAGACCCTCGTAGGGCAGGAACTGGCCGGCGTAGCCGTCGAGTCCGTACTTCGGCGCGATGGTCTTCGCGTCGTGTTCCAGCTCCGCCCAGGTCGTCGGCGGAAGCACACCCTCCTTGGCGAGGATGTCCTTGCGGTACAGCAGCAGCCCGGCGTTGGTGACGTACGGGACCGCGTAGAGCCGCCCGTCGTACTTGCCCGTCTCCACGACCGGCTTCAGGAACGACTTGAGCGGGAAGCGGTCCTCGGCCAGCGGACGTATCCATCCCGCGGCCGCGAATTCCGAGGTCCAGTTGACGTCGATGTTCAGGACGTCGAACCGGCTCCGGTCGCCCCCGCGCAGATCGGTCACCATCTGCGCGTGCGTCTCGTCGGCGGAGTCCGGCAGTTCGACGAGCGTGACCCGCTCACCGGGATGCGAGCGGTTCCAGCCGTCGAGCACCGTGCCCAGGTAACCGGTGAGGTCACCTGCCGTGGCCAGCGTCAGCGGCCCGCGGCCGCCCCCGCCGTCGTCCCTGTCACCCTCGTTCGAGGAGACGCACCCGGTCAATACCACGCCGAGAACGAGGAGGCACCTACCCGCGGAGTCGATCCACCGCATAGGTTCCTCCCTGGACACGTACCGGCCTGCAGCATCGTCACGACCGAAGGCCATGTATACCCGTTAGGTATGGGCGATACTAGGGGCCGGAGAAACTCTGCGAGGACAGGAGGACGGCGGTAGTGCGTCAACCCCTCCTTGCCCTTCTGGCCCGCGGTCCTGCCCACGGCTACGAGCTGAAGCAGGGCCTTGAGCAACTGCTGGGCTCCGCGTACCCTCAGCCGAACGTCGGCCAGATCTACGTGACCCTCGGACGCCTCGAGAAGCAGGGACTCATCGAGGGCGAGGACATCGAACAGTCCAGCCGGCCCAACAAGAAGGTCTACCGCCTCACCGAGTCCGGGCAGGAAGAGCTGCGTGCCTGGTTCGAACGGCCCGAGGACGAGCCGAGGGTGCGGGACGACTTCTTCATGAAGTTGGCGCTGGCCCCCGGGACCGGTCTCGCCGACCGGATCGCCCTCATCAACAGACAACGGCGCCAGTACCTCAACTCCATGCGCAACCTGTCCAAACTGGCCACCGCCGAAGACCGCGACAACCGCATCGCCCACCTCCTGATCGAGGGCGCGATGCTGCACCTCCAGGCTGACCTCGACTGGCTGGAACGGTGCCAGGAAGATCTGGAGGAGCTGGAGTGAGCGACAGCCCCGCTCCCGTGCTGCGCGCAGCGGGACTGATACGGACGCACTACGGCGAGAGCGGCCCGGCACACGCCGTCCGCGGCGTCGACCTGAGCGTCCGCCCCGGCGAGTTCGTCGCCGTCACCGGCCCGTCCGGGGCCGGGAAGTCCACCCTGCTGCACCTGCTCGGCGGACTGCAGCAGCCCGACAGCGGCTCCCTGTGGCTGGACGGCGAGTGCACCGACACCTGGCGGGAGGCCCGCTGGGCGGTCGAGCGCCGCAAGCGCATCGGAATCGTCTTCCAGTTCTTCAACCTCGTCTCCAACCTGTCGGTCGCCGACAACGTGGAACTCCCCGCCCTGCTCGCCGGCGCCTCCCCCAAGCGGGCGCGCGCCGAACGGGAGGAGCTGTTGGCCGAGTTGGGCATCGCGGGCAAGGAACGCAGCCTGCCGGGCGAGCTGTCCGGCGGCGAGCAGCAGCGCGTCGCGCTGGCCCGGGCCCTGGTCAACCATCCCCCGCTGCTGCTGGCCGACGAACCCGCCGGCAGCCTCGACAGCAAAGGCACCCGCGAGGTGATGCGGCTGCTGTCCCGCTTCCACCAGCGAGGGCAGACCATCGTCCTGGTCACCCACGACGCCCGGCTCGCCAGCGCCGCGGACCGGGTGATCAGCTTCTTCGACGGCCGGATCGCCGACGACGCCGAGCTGGACAGCACGCCCTCGCGCCGGCCCGGGGCGTCGGGAGTCCTCGAACTCTCCGACTGACGCGCCGGCCCGCGGACGTACGACGACCCCGAAAGGGATGGATCTCATGCGCGCCACCTTGCGCTGGGCACACTCCGATCTGCGCACCCACCGCGGGGAAGCGCTCTTCCTGGTGCTCGCCACCGCCGGCATCGTCATGTCGCTGCTGCTGGCCACCGCGCTGTTCGGCTACGCCACCAACCCCTGGCAGCGCACGTTCACGCAGGCCCACGGGGCTCACGTCTGGCTCCACACCGGCTCTTCCACCGACCTCGGCGAGTTGACCGACGTGGACGGGGTCGAGGCGGTGGCCGGTCCCTACACGACCTCCGCGACGACGCTCTCCGCCCGTGGCACCCGCGCCTCCGTGGAACTGCGGGCCACCCCCGGCCTCCCCCGCGTCGGACGACCTCTCCTGGCCTCGGGCCGCTGGCTCGCCCCCGGCACCCCCCGCGGAGTAGTCCTGGAGAGCAGCCTGGCCCGGGCCCTGCTCGCGGGTCCCGGTGACATGCTCACGCTGCCCGGCGACGCCGGAAAGGTCACGGTCGTCGGGGTCGCCGACAGCCCCGAGGACCGCTACCGCCCCGGCGAGCAGCCCGGCCTGGTCTGGGCCCTGCCCACCGCCGTGGCGCACCCCACCGGCCAGGTCGTCGGACTGCGGCTGATCGACCCCTCGGACACCGACTACGCCGTCCAGCGCGCCGTCACCCTGCTGGGCGCCGGTGCCATCGGTGAGGTCTCCACCTGGCAGCAGGCGCGCGCCGAGGCGCAGGGCGACAACCGGCTTCTCGGCCAGGTGCTCGGCCTGTTCGGCCTGGGGGCGCTGATCGCGGCGGGCTTCGCCGTGCACGGGGCGATCGCCACCCGCATCCGCGGCCACCTGCGGGACATATCCGTCCTCAAGGCCATCGGATTCACGCCCGGCCAGGTAGTGCGCGTCTTCGTCTGCCAGCACATCGCGTACGCCCTGTTCGGCGCGCTGGCCGCGGCGGCCGTGACCGAGACCGTGGGCGGCCACGTCCCGGGCCGCCTGGGTGACGCCGTCCGCATGTGGCGCGTCCTGCCGGGCCATACGGTGGCGCAGTTCGCCATCCCGGCGGGGGCCGTGCTGTTCATCGCGGCGACGACGGGACTGGCCGCGTGGCGGGCGGGCCGGGTGCCGCCGGTGCCGGGCACCCGGCCCGCACCGACGGCACGCTCGGGACCCGCGCAGGCAGCGCGCCCGGTTGCGCGCCGGGGCGCGCGGTCCGCCGTACGCCGGGCCCTGCGGCCGCTGATCGCTCATGCCCGGTCCAGGGGACCGCTGTCCGCGGTGATGCGGCGCGCCATCGACGTCGGGGTGCCGGCCGGCCTGGTGCTCGGCTGGCACGCGGCCGTCGCGCGGCCCGTGCGGTCCTTGACCACGGTGGCGCGCCTCGCGCTGCCCCTGCTGCTGATCGTCGTGGCGATGAGCGCGTGGACCACTCTCGACCGCTTCCACAGCGAGCCGCAGAGGATCGGTGTCCCGGCCGCCCTGACCGTCCACACCCGCCAGGGACTCGGCGATGCGGACGTGCCCGGCCTGCTGCGCCGCGATCCGCAGGTCGCCGCCGTCTACCCGGGTGTCGAGGTGGCCGCGCTGGTCCCGGGCCAGACGGCCACCATCGCGCTGCGCGGCCTCGGCACCGCCCGTTCCCCCTACCCCTACGCCGTCGCCGAGGGCCGCTCCCCCCGCACCGGTGACGAGGCCGTGGCCGGCCAGGGCCTGCTCGACCTGCTGAACGTGCGGGTCGGCGACTGGGTCCGCATGACCGTCGGCGATCAGCCGCAGATCCTGCACATCGTGGGCCGCAGCATCGAACCCGAGAACGCCGGCCGTGTCATCTCCACCTCGCTCGACACCCTGCGCGAGAACGACCCGCGTATCACCCCGGCGCTCTACCAGCTGCGCCTGCGGCCCGGTGCGGACCCGCACACCGTCGCCCGGCGCCTGACCGTCGCGGCCCACGACGAGCTGGACGTGCACGCGGCGACCAACCCGGCCGACGAACTGTCGCCGCTGCGCGGGGTCGTGGCCGGCCTCGTTCTCGTCCTGGCCCTGATCGGTCTGGTGGAGCTGCTCACGGCGATCGGTGGCTCGGTCCGCGAGAGCGAGCGCGACCTTTTGGCGCTGAAGGCCATCGGCCTGTCCCCGCGCCAGATCACCGCGGTCACGATGACGGCCACGGGCTGTACGGCGCTGGCGGCGTTCCTCGCCGCGGCCGCCGTCGGGGTGCCGCTCGCGCTCTGGCTGATCGACCAGCAGGGCGTGTCGAGCGGTATCGGGGCGGGCATCGCGCAGAGCCCCCCGGGGCCACTGCTGCTGGCCCTCGGGGCCGCCACTGTGCTGGGTGCGGTCGCTCTCGCGGCGCTCCCTGCGGCGCGTGCGGCGCGGCGACGGCTCGCGGACACCCTGGCTGCGGTCGCCTGAGCCGGGCCCGCCGTACGCGGGAGGGCCCGGCGCCGATCCGAAGCCGGGCTCAGGGAAGGTCCTGCTCCGACCAGATCGACTTTCCCGAGCCGGTGTACCGGTTGCCGCGCGGGGGCCGCGGGCGCACGCCTGGTGTGAGGGCCGCGTGGGCCGGTGTGGAGTTCGTGCCCACCGCCCGGCCGCCGGTATGCATCCGCTAAGAGCCATCACATAATGCGGGCAGGAAACTGTTGCCCCGCGACGGGGTGTTTCGGTTACCGAATGTCGATCTTGAGGTTGTGGAGTGCGACGACGCCGGCGACGGCGTGGTTGACCGCCTCGCCTCGGCGCCTGCATTGGCGGAGGATCTGGTGGTCTTTGAGCCGGGCGATGGTGTGTTCTGCGACAGTCCGGCGTTTGCGGAACCGGCGGTAGTTGCGGTCTTTGATGATGCGGCCGTCCGGTCCGCGGCGTGGTGTTCGGATGCGGTCGCTCCCGCGGTAGCCGCCGTCGCCGGACAGGCGGGGATGGTCGGGAAGTGTTCTGTGGAGGGTTTCGCGGAAGACGATGACGTCGTTGCGGTTGCCGGGCCAGGCGTCCCCAACCGCGACGACGCGGCGGTCGCGGGCCCGGCAGATGATCTGCACGTTGACGCTGCGCCGGTAGTTCTTGCTTTTCGCGGTGCGCCTTTGGTCGTGGACGGGGATCAGGGTGCCGTCGACGACCCACAACTCCCGCCTATCGGTCGGCGGCGGGCCGAGGAGCTGTGCGAGCGGTTCGGCGAGCCGGTCGATGGCCCGGTGGGCTGCGGCGCGGGAAATGCCGAACAGTGAGCCGAGCTGCTGCATGGTGAGGTTGGTCCGATAGGCAAGAACCACCAGCAGGAGACGGTCGGCGAACGGCAGTGCCCAGGGCCGGCCCCGGCCGGTGTCGGGTGCAAGCTCCCACAGCTGCCGAACCAAATGCTGCAGCTGCGGCCCACTCAAACCGGTCCAGGCACGAAGGCCGGCCGACGTGCAGTGGGCAAGACGCAGGCGCATGAAGGCCATCGTAGAGACCGAAGTCCTGCCGTAGCACCGGGCGTTGTCAGTGGGCTCTTGTAGCTTTGGCGTTGGTTGTCGCGCTGGTCGAACTGCGCACAGGTGACGGCGTCCGGCATCAGCTAAAAGGGGGAGGTGGGAGCGTTGGTGAGCACAGCACTGCGTGACACCGCGGCCTCCTCCGCTGCGGCTGCTCGCCGGTACCGGGGAAAGAACAAGAAGAAGCGCTGGACACGGGACGCGGATACTGAGCTTGCGGTGATCCGTCTGCCGCTCGACGTCCACGACCCCGCCACCCGGCACCGGACCGAGGACCTGTTCTCGGCGATGTGGTCCGTCAAACGGGCGCTGCAGCGCGATGCTCGCGATGCTGTCGATGCGTACTGGGCCGGAGTTGTCCGCCGCGACACGGACGCGAAAGCGTGGCGACTGGAGCTCGGATTGTCCCGGGAGGGCATGGAACGCCGCGCCTACCGGCACATGGAAAACTCGAACCATCTCGCGCATCACGTCACCAAAGCACTGATGATGCACCAGGCCGACGAGGTCTTCGAGACCTCGGTGAGCCGGCATCTGTTCGCGGATGCTTCCGGCCGCACGTTCGGCCGGCCCCGGGTGGGCCGCTGGTGGGACTACACGCGCATCCCGGGCCGTGCCCGCTCACACACCACCGGCCGCAAGTGGGAGACCTTCCGCCTTCACGGCACGCTCGCCGGGCACCTGGACGCCTACCGCCACCGCAGCATGGACTGCCAAGTCCTCACCCCCGAGCAGGCTGCCGCGCTTCCCGCAGGTACCGGGGTACTCGAACAGCCGCGGCAGCTGCCCGCACCCGTGCGCCCTGCAGGACGCATCGCGACAGGCCAGGTCACGGCGAAGAACACACCGAAGACGCGGGCCGCGACCTGGTGGGACCACACCGGGCCGCTGGCGGTCGTCTTCACTGGCGGCGCGGATTCGAGTCGCGGTGATCTGGTCCTGCCCGTCCGCCTGCCGTCAGGCTCGGGGCGGTGGCCCTACCTGGTGCACTTCCTGAACAATCCGGAGACCTGGCACAAGATCGACCTCGTGCGCCGCCGCGCCGCAGCGGCGCCGGGCGGGTGGGCGTACGAAGCGCACCTGATGGTCCTGACCGGCAGCTACGCATCCCAAGCCACGAAGGCCCGGCGCACGGCGGCGGCCGCACTTCAGCGTGTCGGCGGCATCGACGGGAACGTCTCCAACCTTTCCGTCGTCTCCTTCCCCAGTACCTTCGACCCCGCCGACGGCGACGTCGAAGCAACCCGCATCGAACCCAGTGACGCGGAGCTTGCCGCGCTGGCGAAAGCCCGCCGCAAGGACCGAGGCCGCAGACGTGCCCTCGACCGCTCCCGCAGAGCGTCCAACCCTGCCCAGTACGGGCCGTCGAAACGGCAGCAGGCCCGGGCCGAACACCGCCAAGCCGCAGGCCTGCCCGCGCGGCACGTTGCCTTGCCCGGCGGAGCGAGAGCTGCCAACAAGGCAGGGGCGCCCAAGCAGGCCTACCGGCGCGATGCGCTGTCGGCCGGCTACCGCTTCAACCGGGCCCGCCTCGCCGAAGCCGCCGCCACCGCGGCCGCGGCGAAAGACCACCGCGCCCGCCGTATCGCCGCAGACATCGTGGCTGACCACGGTGCGAACCTGACCGTCGAGGACTGCGACATTCGCACCTGGTACCGCCTGTGGGGCAAAGCACTGCAAGCCACCACACCCGGGCGGCTCATCGCTGCCATAGCCCGCGAGTGCGAAAAGACCGGCGGGCGGATGCTTCGCGCCTCCACCTTCACCACCAAACTGTCCCAGACGTGCTTCTGCGGCGAGACGGTCACCAAAACCCTCGCCGACCGCATCCACGCCTGCACCGCCTGCGGGCTCGTTGGTGACCGGGACAAGGTCTCCGGCGCGCTGGCCGCGCACGTGCGCCTCACTAACGCCGACGACCCCAGCACTGCGTGCCTGGACAAAGTCCAGGCACGCAACACACAGACTCTCTTCGATGAAGGGCTGCAAGAAGCACTGTCGAGTCAACCGCAGCGCGGTGCCCGCCCCGCCCGGGGCCGCACCCACGCGGCAGCCCACCAGTCGGATCCTTCCGGCCGCGGGCCTCTGCTCGGCACAACACCACCACCCGGTACCGGACCTACCCCGAATGAGACCCGACCCGCAACTAAGCGGCACAAGGCCCACGTCGGAACAGCCGGCCGTACGGAGCAGGCACGCCACCCCGGCCTGCTGGCCCCGCACAGACATCGGGTGGGCATCACCTCATTACGTGATGACTCTTAGGAGATCGGGGGCGCTGCGGTATCTCCAGCTCGTTCAGGAGCCGCTCGGGCTCCTGCCCTGAGCGGGCCCGCTCAGGCGCCCTCGGCGGTGACGAGGGCGGGGTCGCACGTCCGCAGCCCCGTGACGTAGTTACCGTTCGTTCCGTAGCCGGAGAAGGTCGCCCAGCCGTCGGGCTCGATGACGCGGCACGGAGCCCACTGGCCGTTCGTGTACTCGACCGTGACGGAGACGGTATCGCCGCAGTGGTTGTGGACGTCGGTGTAGCGCCAGTTCTGGAAGTACTCCACGCACGCCGGAGCCGGCGATCCGGAACACCCGGTAAAACTCGGAGTGTTCCTATCGAACACAAAAACCAGGCGCTCCAAACTCACCCCCCGACGAACTCACCACACTCGCCGACCTCGGACTCGACTGGGCGGCGTGAGACCTTCGATGCCCATCATGACTGCGATGGCGGTGGCTGTACGAGCACGGGTGAAGTGAAGTAGCTGCTCGCCCGGACCGCTGGACCGGCAGCTACCGCGTTTTCGTAGCACCGATCCGCCATGTGCGCGAAGTTCCGAAGTTTCCGGCTCATCCCGCTATCGGCATAGCGTAAGTAGTGCTCTCGCGAGTTCGACCAGTGATCTCTCGCCGTCTCCCCTTGGAAGTGCAGTTCAAAAGTCCTGGACAGTTGCGCTTCGGTCATCAAGCCAAGAACATAAGTTTTCTCCCAGTCTTGAATTATGAGGTTGGTGTAAATAATGCGTCGCCATTCATCTGGCGTCACAGAAATGGACGGCGGCTCCCAACACGTAAGGAACTCAGATTTAGCGAGCGCCAAGAGGAGAAGCTCCCGGTGAGCACTCCAGGTTGTCTCTTCCGTCGCAATACGTGTCTGCCTGGCCTGATACGCCAGCGAGGCCGCGACTCCAGCGACGGCCCCAGCGGAAAGGATGACCGACAGCGCCCCGTAAGCCTGGCTGATCTGGCTCAACTTTGCCCAATCTGCGTCTTCAGGCCCAACTGCCATGAGGAGAAATGGAGTCAGCAGGATGAGCCCAACCCCTCCAACACCCGCCACCGCAGCCCAGAAGAACTTCCTCATCCGCATCCCCGCCCCCATGACTTATCCTCCCGCCTCAAGCCACTGGTAGCCCGCGACATGTTTGTGGCTACCCCGGACAACACCGCTTCATCTCTATGATTTCCCTGCAATCAGGCGCAACTGTTCACCACTACGCCGCGCCGCGTGAGGTGATGCGTGACGAGGACGATCCGGCGGGCCCTGTCCGGATTCACGGCCACGGCATGGGCATCGGGAAGTGGCTGGCGCGGCAGCGCAAACCCGAGGTGCGGGAGGCCCTGACGGACAGGCAGCACGAATGCTTGGAGCGGCTCGGCATCGCACCGCCCGCCCCGGAACCGGAGCCGGAAGTAGCCGTGAAGCCGTCCACGGCGCCCGTGAGCGCCTTCGGGAAGGGCGTAGCAGCCCTGGCCCAGACAAGGCCCGCACCGGCTCCGTGACCGTTCCCAGGGGACACACAGGGACGATCGTGACCGACGATCAGGAGTATCCGGTCAAGCCCGGGGTGTTCCTTTCGAACACGAAGACCAGGCGCTCCAACCCGAGGTCCGACAAGCTCCAGTCGTTGTCGGACCTCGGGTTGGAGTGGGCGACATCCTGACACTGCCGGATGGGGCCCCGGGCACGCTGTGCGGCCCGGGGCCCTCTGCTGTTCTGAGCTCGCGGCAGCGCACTGGAGCGCGCTACTGAACTTGAACTCGTGATGTCGGCCGTGTCGCGGAGCCCGCTGGGCGGTGGCCGTTCGGGATCAAGAGCGTGACTGCAGCCAGGGACGCGCGGCGG
>NZ_JBVJMD010000068.1:0-36393 GCF_055584385.1 Streptomyces sp. NPDC104096 | reverse complement strand
TCGTAGAGCGGACGTTCGCCTGGCTGGGACGATGCCGCCGACTGTCGAAGGACTACGAGTACCTGCGCGTCTGCTCGGAGAACGTCATCTACCTCACCATGGCCATGCTCCTCATGCGGCGCCTTGCAAGGTCAGCCCGCTGACAGGCTTTTCAGACGACCTCTAAGAGGTCGTTTTCATCTAGCTTGCGATCAAATAGTCTGATTCTTGAAGTGTGCGAATGCGGTACGGAAGAGGTCGCTCGTGTGGTTGGGGCATGTGAGTCGGACGGGGTGACGGGTGGGGTGGAACATGGCTTGCGCCTGTCTCATCCCCGGACGCCGACCTTCGCCGCCTGTGTGCTTCCGCTGATGTTGCCGTACGCCTGGGCGCACTCGGTCTGTGGCGATACGCCAAAAACATGCCGAAGCGACGCCCGTATCAGAGCGATCTGTCCGATGCCCGCTGGGAGTTGATCGAACCGGTCCTTGCCGCCTGGCGTCTCGAGCGCCGTGGCAGGGCCCTGGATTTCGGCCGGCCGCCCGTGCACGACCTGCGCGACATCATGGACGCGATCTTGTATGTGGACCGGGCCGGGGTCCAGTGGCGCTATCTTCCGCATGACTTCCCGCACTGGAACACGGTCTACGGCTACTTCGCCAGGTGGCAGCAGGAAGGCGTGTTCGCGCAGCTCAACGGCCTGCTCAGGCAGCTCTTGCGGCAGCAGGAAGGACGGGAGGCTGAACCGTCGGCCTGCGTGATCGACGCGCAGAGCGTGAAGACCTCGACGAGCGTGCTGAGCGCCAGCCAGGGCATCGACGCCGGGAAGAAGATCGTCGGGAGGAAGCGGAGCATCGTCACCGACACGATCGGGCTTCTCCTGGCCGTGCTGGTCACTGCGGCGAGCGTGCAGGACTCGATCGCCGGCGCCCGGCTCCTGGACCAGGTCGCCGCCCAACATCCCCGCGTCCGCAAGGTGTGGGTCGACGGCGGCTATCGCCAGCACCTCGTCGAGCACGCCGCCGCCTTCGGAATCGACATGGAAATCACTCAACGCAGGCCCGGGACCAGGGGATTCACTCCGATCCTCAAGCGGTGGGTGGTCGAGCGGACCTACGGCTGGCTCATGCTCCACCGCCGCCTGGCCCGCGACTGCGAAACCCAGCCCGCCCGTTCCGAAGCCATGATCCACCTCGTCATGACAGACCTGATGGCCCGCCGCCTCACCGGCGAGAACACCATCTCCTGGCGCGACCCGACACCGTAGACCAAACGGCAGATTCCAGGATGAAACAACAGGAGAAAACGACCTCTAAGCGTGGTTGTCGGCCTCATAGCGGGCGTGAAGCGCTCGGCCCGTTGTACGGCTCAGGCGCGGTGGCGCAGGGCGAGAGTCCAGGTGTCCAGCGTGTAGCGCGTGGGATCGTCCGCGTGCTGCTCGGCCACGAACGCGGCGACCCGGTCGCCGTCCCACCGCAACGCCCGGAACATCCGAGGCCGCTTGTCCGCCGCGGCATCCCCGAGTTCGACGAGGACGGTGCTGTCGAGCCTACGGCCCACCGCGCGGACCGCTCCGCCGTCCAGGACGAGAATCGTGCCGTCGCGCAGGACCAGCGGCTCGGGCGACGTCCCGTCGGACAGGTGCGGGCCACGCTCCACGACTCCGCCGGGCAGCAGCCGGACGACCCGGCCGCTGGTCGGCACCCTACGGTCGGCCTCTACGACACGCAGACCAGTGCCCACGACATAGTGACCGTAGGAACGCCAGGCATCGGTCTCGTTGCCGTCGCGGTCATACTCCCACGTGTCGAAGAACTCGTAGCCCTCGAGCCCGAGTACGAATCGGCCGCCGCCCCGCGCGGCCGCGCTCTGCCCGCGCAACTCCGCGACCAGCCGCCCGTCCGCGAGATCGAGAAGCAGCGCCGGGCCGAGCATGCCCCAGGCCGTGTATTCCATAGAGTCCGTGGTGACCAGCACCCGATCGCCGGACACATGAGCGGCGTTGGGCCTCCCGTCACAGTGATGTGTCCATCGGGTACGACCGGCGGAGTCGACGCACCTCACCGATCCGACCTCGCCCTCGATGCGCAACTCACCCCGACGCGCCAACGGATCTCGCGGGACCCAGAACACGTCGTACGCCAGCGGCCCCACCACGCGCCGGTGATCAACCACATCCGCGCTCCACACAGCGGCAGAACTGGCCGCCGCTCCCCCATCCGTGCCCCGCCTCGCCATGCCCGCGATCGTAATGCCCCGCGACACCGCGGCACGAGCCGCGGGAGCCATCGGAAAACGCTCAACTACCAAGCGGGAAACGTCATCCGGTGCAGAGCGTATCTGAAAGATCGTGTAAGTCCGTGATGTGACAGCCTGGCCCGGGGCTCGACCTCGGGCTCTTGGGCCGGGCGGATCGGACGAGTCATGACAGACAAGACGGAACTGGTTGCCTCTGCGGCCGGGGACGAGATGGTGTAGGAAGCCGCCGAGCGGCTGCTCGACAGGGCCGATGCCTGCGGGGCGGCCCTGCTCGGCGAGGGCGGTCTGCTCACCGAGATCACCAAGGCTGTTCTGGAGCGGGCTCTGGAAGCCGAGATGAGTGAGCATCTCGGCTATGAGCAGGGCGACCGCACCGGACACGGGTCGGGAAACTCCCGCAACGGGACCTCGCCCAAGACGGTCCTCACCGACGCCGGCGCGATCGCTCTGGCAGTTCCGCGGGACCGCAACGGTGACTTCGAGCCGCATCTGGTTCCGAAGAATGCCCGGCGGCTCGCCGAGGTTCAACGACCGGATCCTCTCGCTCTACGCCCGCGGGATGAGCGTGCGCGACATCCGCTCCCACCTGGCCCAGATCTACGGGATCGAGGTCAGCCCCGACCTGATCAGCAAGGTCACCGATGCCGTGGTCGACGAGCTCGTGACCTGGCAGAACAGGCCGCTGGACGCTGTCTGGCCCATCATCTACATCGACGCATTGTGGGTGAAGATCCGCTCGGGTTCGGTGACCTCCAAGCCCGTCTACCTGGCCGTCGGCGTCGACATGGACGGCCGAAAAGACGTCCTGGGCCTGTGGGTAGGCTCCGAGGGCGAGAGCGCCACCACCTGGATGGCCGTCCTGTCAGAACTGCGCAACCGGGGCGTCGAGGACGTCTGCATCGTCGCCTGCGACGGCCTGAAGGGCCTGCCCGAGGCGATCACCGCGACCTGGCCCAAGGCCACCGTCCAGACCTGCGTGATCCACCTGACCAGGGCCTCGCTCCGCTGTCCTCGGCGCGGGACCACCCCAAACTGGTGCCGGCCCTCAGAGCGATCTACGCGGCCCCGACCGAGCAAGCCGCCGAGCAGGCATCGAACGACTTCGAAGCCTCCGACCTGGGCCAACGCTACCCGGCGATCGTCCGGACCTGGCGGTCAGCCTGGCCGGAGTTCACGCCCTACCTCGTCTTCCCGCCAGCCATAAGGACGGTGGTCTACTCCACGAACATGGTCGAGTCGATCAACTTCCGGCTCCGCAAGGCCACCCGCAACCGCGGCCATTTCCCCTCGGAGCAGGCCGCGTTGAAGGTCCTCTACCTCGCTGTCCGCGAGCAGATCAACCCCAAAGCGCGCGACGCGAACCACGTCGCCGCACACTGGAAAGAGGCACTGAACCAGTTCTCGCTGTTCTTCGAAGACCGGCTCAGCATCCAGTAGAACCAAACCACTTACATAAATTCACTGACACGCCCTCTGGCTGCGCCATGATGATGAAGCGGACGAGATGCGAGGGGGCTGCCTTGGTGCGGAGGAGACGGGTCCTCGACGCGCCGCGGGCCGGCGAGCCCCGGCACACTGACCCGCCGTACGGGACGGCGGGGTCGAGGCAGTGGGCCGGTCGATGTCTCAGGAACGTCCCGATGTGTCGAGGTGTGCGAATACGACGACATTGGACTCGTATTCGTGGGCGCTGCGGTTGTAGGTCCCGCCGCAGGTGATCAGCCGCAGTTGGGCGGTCGGGGCGTCGGCGTAGACCCGGGCGTTGGGGAAGTGGGCCTTGCTGAACGCCTGGACCGAGTCCACCTTGAAGCGGGCGGTGATGCCGTCGGCGCGGGTGATGTCCACAGTGTTGCCCGGCTTGAGGAAGCGCAGATACACGAAGATCGCCGCGCCGGACTTGGTGTCGACATGTCCCACCACGACCGACGTTCCTCGTTCGCCCGGTGAGGCTCCGCCCTTGTACCAGCCCGCAAGGTTCTTGTCGGTGAGGGGTGGAGTGTTCAACTGTCCCGAAGGGGTCAGGGACACGTCCGTGAACGGTGCGTTCACCCCGATCTGCGGAATCACGATCCGTTTTGGTTCCGACCGCGGCAGCGCGGGCCCCGAGGGACGTGCCATCGCATTTGGTCCCAGCAGCGGCGGGGCGACGGACGGGGGCAATCCCGGAGGTGCGACCGAGTGCAGAGGTGTGGGCGGGGCGACGACGGCTGGTAGCTCCGGCGGCTTGGCATCAGCCGGAGGCGTCAGCGAGTGGTGGATGAGCAGGGCGCCCAGGGCCGCCGCCGCGGCCGGCCACAGCAGGGCAGGGCCGACATGACGCGCGGGGGCTCGACTGGGGGTCTCATCGGGCGGGGCCTGCTGCGCGAGAGTCATTGGACAAAGGCCTGTTCATCAACTGGGGCGGCGGTCGGACATCGGCGGGCCGGCGGGACGCCGGCACCGCGGCCGCAGCCGCGGGCGCTGTCGTCCTTCCCAGGGCGACAGCGCCCGCGACCGAACGGCACCCGGCAAGGACCGATCAGGCCCCGACAGCATCCGACGCGCTCCGGCGCCGCAGCATGTAGGCACCCGCGCCGAGACCGCCAGCCAGGAGCAGAGAGCCTGCGGCCAGGCCGTTTCCGGACTCTGCCAGCCCGCCGCCGCCGGCCTTCACGCTGCCGCTCGGGGCCTGCTGCTTCTGGTGCGACTCGCCGCCCTTCTTCCACGGGTTGCCGCCTTCCTCGGCTCCCGCCTCGGCTCCGGAGTCGTCCCCAGCCGCGGCCGGCGCGTCACCCTCGGACTGGTCCCCGCCGTCCGGGCCGCCCTGCGACTGCTCGTCGTCGCTCGCCGCGTTGTCGTCGCCGTGCGGCTTGCCGCCCTTCTTCTCCCACGGGTTGCCGCCGTCGTCGGCCAGAGCCATGGCCAGGGCACCGCCGCCGGCCTTCACACCGCCGCTCGGGGCCTGCCGCTGCTCGTGCGGCTTGCCGCCCTTCTTCTTCCACGGGTTGCCGCCTTCCTCGGCTCCGGACTCGTCCCCTCCCATGTCCGGGGCGCCACCGTCGGCCTGCGCGCCATCCTCCTCCTGCGCGCCACCCTCGAACTGAGACCCCCCGTCCTCCCCGTTCTCCCCCGACGACTTGTGGTCGTGTTCCTTTCCGTGCTGTTTGCCGTAGCTGCCGTGGGAATTACCGCCGTCCGACGCCCGAAGTCCGACCAGCGACACGGCATGCGCGGCGGGAGCGGAGAGCGCGACGGCCGCGGCAACCGCCGCGGAGGCGAACATTGTCCGGGTCACTCGCATCAGAGGTAGTCCTTTCGCCGCCACCGCGAGGGCCGGCACCACGCCGGCACAGCGGAATCGCAGCAGCAACGTGACAACACTCAACCGACCGGCGCCCCTCACCACCGAAGGACACGGCCCAACGACCCAGCCCGTACGCCGTTCGAGTGCCTTTAGGCCTAAAATCAACCCGGGCGGCAGCATCCCGTAAGCACCAGCGAGCAGTGGCATTTCCGGGGTGCGAGTGCGCGTTCCGGTACCGATCGTCGCAGGCACATCCCCTGATGACGCCGCATCAGGCCTTCCGGCCGTTGCTCCACGCCTTGGCACTCGCGCAAGGACGCGGGCGTCCGGTCCGTGACGGGATCTGGTCGACGATCGCCGCGGCCATCGCTCCCCAGGAAACGGCAATCATCGACAGGGCGATCAGTGACCTGACCGCAGAGGCCACGCCGTACCTGATGCTCGACACCGAAGCCGAGCAGACCGTCTACCGTCTCGCCCACCGAACCTTCACCGAACACTTCGCACAGTTCGGTCAGGAGCACGAACGCCTCCGCCAAGTGATCACCGCAGCCCTGACCACGGACGTGGACCTCCGCCTGCCCGAAGCCGAACTCAACCCGTACGTCGCGCAGCACCTCCCCGCCCACGCGGGCCGAGGCCGACTCCCCGCATGGCAAAGCCGCGCACAGCACACCCGCGTACCGGACCGCCTTGACCTCACCAGCATCCCCAGCCAGGTCATGACACACGCCTTCGGACGCATCACTCTTCTCAGGCCATCGCCAGCGCAGTGGTCTCACAGCACTTGGCCGCCACGAGCGACGCCCACAGCCAGGCCGTACTCGACTCCGTCGCCGACGAGGTCCTCTACCTCGACGAGGACGACGTCATCGGCGCCGCAGCCCTCGCTTCGGCGGAGGTCGACGCCGAGACCAACAAGGTCGTCGTCGAGATCGCAGCTGAGGACGACGCACTCGCGGACCGGCTCGGACGGCGGTACGGCACCGACATGATCACCGTCCGCGTCAACCCCGGCGTCACGCAGATTAACGAGACCGCGGACCGGTGGAGCGACAAGAACCCGTACAAGGAGGAGCCGGCTACGAGGCCCACTCGCCCTCCGGTGAGGCGTCGAACAAGTTCTCGGCCTGCACCACCGGCTTCGCCTGGACCTACAACGGCAACCCCTACATCGTCACCGCCGGGCACTGCACGACCCTCGACGGCTGGATGGACAGCTGGGACAAGACCGCCCCCGACAACTCGCTCAGCGTCGGCAGCATCGACTACGACCACTGTGAGGATCATGGGGTGCCGCAGGAGGCCGGAGCCTGACCCGTGCGACAACTGGCCGCAGATGCCTTGGAGTAGATCTGTCGGCTTCCGGTTCCCTGCGGCACTTGCCGCCGCTGGCCCGGTGAGCGTGTCCCGATGGGGGCTTTGCTGCACAAGGCACCGTCACAGTTCTGACCGCCCGCCGGACCGGCGTCGGCCACCAGCCCCAGTCCGAGGAGCCTTATGACCGTCGCCAGCTTGCCCCATCTCGACCTGCCCGCGCAGCACGCCCCAGCTCTGGCCGGGGAAGTGATCCTGGGGGTCGACACCCACAAGGACATCCACGTCGCCGCTGTGATCACCACCCTGGGAGCCTCTCTCGCGCACCAGAAATTCGCGACCACGGCCGCTGGCTACCACCGACTGATCGCCTGGGCAAGATCGTTTGGCGTTGTCCGACGTGCCGGCGTCGAGTGCACCGGCTCCTACGGAATCGCGCTGACTCGGGCCCTGCGCCGGGAGGGCATTGACGTCGTCGAGGTCAACCAGCCCGACCGCGCCACCCGGCGCAAGCGCGGCAAGACCGACGCTGTCGACGCGGACGCGGCCGCACGAGCCGTCCTTTCGGGACGCACCACCACCACGCCGAAGACTGCGGACGGCCCCGCAGCGGACATGCGCGTGCTGCGGTTGGCCAAGGAATCAGCCGTCAAGGCACGCACGCAGGCAATGAACCAGCTCAAGGCCGTCCTCTTGGTCGTCGACCCCGATCTGCGCGAACTGCTCACCGGCCTGACCAACCCGGCCCTGACAGCCGCCTGCGCGGCACTCGACGACGATCGAGGCGAGGCTGTCTTCACGATGCGCATGCTCGCCCGCCGGGTCCAGAACCTCTCCCAGGAGGTCAAGGAGCCGACCAAGCGCACCACCAAGGCTGTCCGGACCAGTCGGCCACAACTGCTGGGGCTGGTCGGAGTTGGGCCCGACAGCGCCGCGGTCCTGCTCATCGCCGCAGGTGACAACCCCGACAGGCTCACGGATGAGGCATCGTTCGCGGCTCTGTGCGGCGCCAGTCCGGTCGAACGATCCTCTGGCAAGACCCAGCGAAAGCGGCTCAACCGCGGCGGTCACCGGCAGGCCAACGCCGCTCTCTACCGCATCGTCCAGTCCCGCATACGCTGGGACGAACGCACCCAGGCATATCTGCAGCGACGCACCGCCGAGGGCATGTCCAAGCGCGAGACCATTCGCTGCCTCAAGCGCTGCGTCGCCCGAGAGCTATACCGGCACATCCGGCCTCCGGCGACAGTCGTGGCGTCTGCTGCCGCTTGACGAGCCATAGGGGCATCTACGCCACCCACAACACCGCCGAGATCAGGACGTGGCTCAGCAGACACCCCCGCTTCCACGTCCATTTCACCCCACCGGCTCCTCCTGGATGAACCAGGTGGAGCGGTGGTTCGGCCTGCTGACCGACAAGCTCATCCGCCGCGGCGTCCACACCTCCGTGAAGGCACTGGAGGACGACATCACCGCCTGGATCGACACCTGGAACGAAAACCCGCGGCCCTTCACCTGGACCAAGACAGCCGACGAGATCCTCAACCCCCTCGCCGACTACCTCACCAAGGTCGGAACCACCGGCCAGATAACAGAGCAGAACCAACCCTCGGGATTTCTGGCGCATCACACTGGCGGTCAACTGATCTGGATCCACAAAGGGTCTGACAGCTTGTTACATGTCTGTCGGCGCTGCCCGGCCTGAGCCGTTCCGGTCCCCGGCCCCGGGGGTCCCGCGTCCTGCCCGGAAGCCCCTCCCCCCGTCAAGTCACGTCGCCGGGGTATCCGTTCCCCGGGGTCGGCCTCTGTCCACACTCACCCCGTGATGGAGGCCCGGAAGTGGTACCGGTCGCCACGGTACGCGGCCGCGGTGAGTTCGAGGGGCTGGCCGTTCTGGTTGAAGGCGAGCTGGGTGGCGACGAGCACAGGAGTCGCGTCCGTGATTTCGAGCAGTCGCCGCTCCTCCGCCGTCGGGTGGCGGGCCTCCACGGAGTAGTCGGCGACCTTCGGCAGTTGTGGCGGGTCGGCGCGGCGGAGTGTGGCGAAGAGCGTGTCCTTGGTGAAGTCCGTCTCCGCCAGCTTCGGACACAGGGCGAGAGGCAGCCGGTTGTGCTCGAGCACCACGACGATGTCGTCCAGGTAGCGCAGTCGGCGCATCTCGAAGAGTGCGGCTCCCGGGCCGACCCTCAGGTGTTCGGACTCCTGAACCGTGGCAGGCCTGACCCTGGCCTCCAGGACCGAGTCGCGGAGTCGTAGTCCCTGCTGCTCGGCGTAGTCGGCGAAGCCCTGCACCGACTGGGCCGCCGCCTGACCGGGTGCCGCCGGAGGCGCTGAGGGGGCGACTCGTTCGTAGCCCTCGGCGAGGAACCATCCGCGGGCCGGCGCGGACTCGATGACCTCGCGCTCCGCGAGTTCGTTCAGGGCGGAGCGAAGGGTGACGCGCGAGACGCCGTACCGGGTGGCCAGTGCCCGCTCCGACGGCAGTCGGTCTCCCGGTCGGGCACCCTTCTCGGCGATGTCGTCCAGGAGGCGTCCGGCGACCTGGGTGTACAGCGGCAGAGCGTCCCCGCTCAACAGCCCTTGGGGAATACCACGATCCGAAGAAGACATACCAGATGTATACCAGTTTGGAGCAGACCAGTAGCATACCAATAACAGACCGTTGACGGCCAATGATGAGACCAGTACCGTTCCAGTCACGTTTCCGAAGGCGCGCCGACAGATGCGGCTGAGCCCTCCGGAGAACCCTGGAGCGATCATGTGGAACCCCTTGGATGAAGTGGTCCGCCACCAGAAGGCAGGCGAACCGCACGGCATCACCTCCGTCTGCTCGGCCCATCCGCTGGTCATCGAGGCAGCGGTCCGCCAGGCCCTCGCCTCGGGAGGCACCGTCCTCTTCGAGGCGACCTCCAACCAGGTGGACCAGTACGGCGGCTACACCGGCATGCGGCCCGAAGACTTCCGGGAACTCGTGCACGGCATCGCCGCCGGGCACGGGCTGCCGCTGGACCGGGTCGTGCTCGGCGGAGACCACCTGGGACCCAACCGGTGGCGGTCACTGCCCGCGGAGTCGGCGATGGCCGAAGCGGACGAGCTCGTCGCGGCATACGTCCGGGCGGGCTTCACGAAGATCCACCTGGACTGCAGCTTCGTCTGCGCCGACGACGTCGCTCCGCTGACCGACAGCCTGGTCGCCGAGCGCACCGCACGGCTGGTGCGCGTGGCCGAGACCACCGCGGGTGACTCCGCCGACGCCCTTCGCTATGTCATCGGAACCGAGGTGCCGGTGCCGGGAGGGGCGCACGAGACGCTGGAAGGCATGGCCGCCACCAGCCCGCAGGCGGCTCGCGTGACGCTGGAGCACAACCGGCGCGCGTTCGAGGAGCACGGTGTGGCCGGGGTCTGGCCTCGTGTCATGGCCCTGGTCGTACAGCCCGGCGTGGAGTTCGACCACCTCCAGGTGTTCGACTACCGGCAGGAGCGGACGGCCGAGCTGCGCACGGTCCTCGCCGACGAACCCGGCATGGTCTTCGAAGCCCACTCCACCGACTACCAGACGGTGGACGCACTGGCCGGCCTGGTGGAGGACCACTGGGCGGTGCTCAAGGTCGGCCCCGGCCTGACGTTCGCCCTGCGCGAGGCCCTGTTCGCGCTGGCCGACATCGAGGACGAACTCGTACCGGCCGGATCCCGGTCCCGGCTGAGCGAGGTGGTCGACCGGCGGATGCGTGACGAGCCCTCCTGGTGGGAGGGGTACTACGGGGGCGACGCCGACGATCAGCGGCTGGCCAGGCGCTACAGCTACAGCGACCGCATGCGTTACTACTGGCCCGACCCCGAGATCGCCGCGGCGCAGGACCGGCTGTTCACCAACCTCTCGGGCCTCGACATCCCGCTCCCTCTGCTGAGCGCCCACCTGCCCAACCAATACCAGCGCGTCCGGACCGGGGCCCTGGCCGCGACGCCGCGCCATCTCGTGGTCGATCACGTCCGTGACGTCCTGCGCGACTACGACCGTGCATGTCGAACCCATGACAAGGAGTACGCGTGAAGACCACCACCCAGGACCTGGTGCCGCAGGACTGCGGGGCCGACCACACCACCGCCGAGATCGTCCAGCAGCCCGACGTGTGGCGTGAGGTCGGGGCGATCATCGCCGGTGGACGCGCGTCCCTGGACGCCTTCCTCGCACCCCTGCTCGCCGACGAGGACCTGCGGATCGTCCTCACGGGAGCCGGTACCTCGGCCTTCGCCGGAGAAGTCGTCCGGGCCGCGGTCGCGCGCGCCACCGGCCGACGCACCGATGCCGTTTCCACCACCGACATCGTCGCCGACCCCCACGCGTCCTTCCCCGACGACGTCCCCACGCTGCTCGTCTCGTTCGCCCGGTCCGGGGACAGCCCCGAGAGTGTGGCGGCGACCCGGCTGGCGGACCAGGTCCTGGCACACGTGCACCACCTCGTCATCACCTGCAACAGCGCCGGGCAGCTGGCACGCCTCCACGGCGAGAGCGCCTCCTCCCACGTCCTGCTGATGCCCGCCGCGTCGAACGACCAGGGCTTCGCCATGACGTCGAGCTTCACCGGCATGCTCCTGGCGTCCCTGCTCGCCCTGGGCGCGCTCACCACGGACGCCATCGAGGCCCCCGCCACGGCGGCCGAGCACATCACCGCGGGCGGCCTCAGCCCGCAGATCGAGGCGCTGCTGGCCCGCGAACCCGAACGGCTGGTGTACCTGGGCAGCAGCAGCGCGCTCAAGGGGCTGGCCCAGGAGTCCGCCCTGAAGCTGCTGGAGCTGACCGGAGGCGCGCTCGTGGCGTCCTCGGAGTCCTCACTCGGCTTCCGCCACGGCCCCAAGTCGGTCCTGAACGACCGTACGGCCGTCGTCGTCTACGTGTCGAACGACCCCTACACGCGCCGCTACGACCTCGACATCCTCGTCGAACTGCGCGCGGGGCTGCCGCAGGGCAGCGTCGTCGCCGTCTCCGCGTCACGGGACGGACTGCCCGACGACGGCACCTGGCTGCTTCCCGGGCTCGCGGATGTCGACGACACCGTCCTCGCCCTTCCCGCGGTGCTGTGCGCGCAGTTGGTCGCGCTGCGCGCGTCCCTGCACCAGGGCATCCGGCCCGACAACCCGTTCCCCTCCGGAGAGGTGAACCGCGTGGTGCAGGGCGTGACCGTGCATCCGCTCCCCCAGCGACGCGACGACGTCGCCTGACAGCGTCCAGACAGAGCCGAGCGGAGGAACAACGATGTTTCTGGGTGTGGACGGCGGAGGCACCAAGACGGCCTTCTGCCTCATCGACGGTGCGGGCACCATCAGGGCCCGGGCGGTCGCGGAGGGAGCCTACTACTTCGCGGACAACGCCACCGGGGGTGTCGAGCACGTCGCGCAGGTCCTGCGCGAGGGAGTCCGGGCCGTGACGCAGGACGCGGGCATCACGCCCGCGGACATCGCCTACGCGTTCCTGGGCCTGCCCGGGTACGGGGAGGTGCCCGGCGACGTCGCCGCGCTGGACGCCGTTCCCGGCGAGGTGCTGGGCCACCGGCGCTACGCGTGCGACAACGACATGATCTGCGGCTGGGCCGGATCGCTCGGCGCGGTGGACGGCATCAACGTCATCAGCGGCACCGGATCGATGACCTACGGCGAGCGGAACGGCCGCGGTGTGCGCACCGGAGGCTGGAGCGAACTGTTCAGCGACGAGGGGTCGGCGTACTGGATCGCCGCCCGCGCGCTGAACGTGTTCTCCCGGATGAGCGACGGCCGGCTGCCCGAGGGTCCGCTCGCGCAACTCCTGCGCCGCCATCTCGATCTGACCACGGACCTCGAAGTGATCGACGTCGTACTCAACCGGTGGCAGGGGCACCGCAGCGAGATCGCCTCGCTGAGTCCCCTCGTGGTGGAGGCGGCCGGGCTGGGCGACACGCAGGCCGCCGCCGTCCTCACCCAGGCCGGACAGGAACTGGCCCTGCTGGTGGACAGTGCGCGCCGTCGGCTGGGCTTCGCCGCGACCGAACCCGTCCCCGTGTCCTACTCGGGCGGAGTCTTCGGCTCGGCCGCCGTGCTCGACGCGTTCACCACCGAACTCCGCGACGGCACGGCCCGCTACGAACTGCGCCACCCGCTGTTCGAACCGGTGGTCGGCGCGGCCATCTACGCGGCGAAACTCGCCGGAACCCCACTCGACCACGCAGCGCTCGCCGCCCTGCGCTCCACCTCGGAGATCACCACCACGGAGAACCGCCATGCGTGACCAAAGAAACTGGATCCTGTACGCGGGTCTGCTCGTCCTGTTCTGGGGCGTCTGGGGAGCGTTCTCGAGCCAGCCCACCGAACGGTACGGCTACCCGAACGAGATGATCTACGTCATCTGGGCCTTCACCATGCTGCTGCCGGCAGCCGTCGCGCTGCGCCGGGAGCGGTTCGACCGGCGGCCGATCGCCGCGGTCTACGGGCTCGCGGCGGGACTCACCGGGGCGGGCGGTCAACTCCTCCTGTTCCAGGCGCTGTCCAACGGTCCCGCCTACCTGATCTTCCCGGTGGTCTCGCTCTCCCCGGTGATCACCGTCCTGATGGCCGTGGCCATGCTCAGGGAGCGGATCGGACGACTGGCCGTCATCGGCGTGGTCGCCGCGCTGATCGCCATCGTGCTCATCAGCATCCCCGCGGGCGACCACGGCTCGGCCGGCACCGGGTCCTGGCTGCTGCTGTCCATCCTCATCTGCGTGGCCTGGGGCGCCCAGGCGTTCTTCATGCGCAAGGCCGCCCTCGCCGACGTCAACGACGCCACCACGTTCGGGTGGATGACCATCAGCGGCCTGCTGCTCGTCCCCGTGGCCGTCCTCATGATGGGCGGGCTGCCCGACGCCCCGTGGCAGGCTCCGGCACTCGCCGCCGGTACCCAGGTCCTCAACGCCGTGGGGGCGCTGTTCCTCGTCATGGCGCTGAGCCGCGGCAAGGCCAGCGTCGTCGCACCGATCACCAACGCCCTGGCGCCCGTCCTCACCATCGTGCTGTCGCTGGTCATCTACCAGACGCTGCCCACGATATGGGGGACGATCGGCATCGTCCTCGCCCTCGGCGGATCCACTCTGATGGTGTACGCCGACGAGAAGCGCGAAGAGACCCCCGAACCCCGGGTTCAGTCGGCGCCGCTGACGGGCCCGTAGACCCCCGCTCTCCGGTGGTTCGGATCACGCCAGGCCCGCGCAGGCCGGCCTGATCCGAACCACCGCACACGGACATCGCAGGTTCAGACAGCCCCCGCGCGAGGAGCACACACATGCCTCTGGCCCCCACCGGCGAGCTGGTCGCCCACGCCGCGACCGAACGCCGTAGCGTCACCGCCTTCAACGTCATCACCCTGGAGCATGCCGAGGGCATCATCACCGGCGCCGAAGCGGCCGAACGACCGGTGATCCTGCAGATCAGCGAGAACGCCGTGCGGTATCACAGGGGCCAGCTCCGTCCGCTCGCTCTGGCGGCCGCCTCGATGGCCCGGTCCAGCACGGTCGAGATCGCACTCCACCTCGACCACGTGACCGACGTGGAGCTGCTGCACCAGGCGGCCGACTGCGGTTTCTCCTCCGTGATGTTCGACGCCGGGGCCCTGCCCTACGCCGAGAACGTCGCCGCCACCGCTTCGGCGGCGCGCTGGGCTCACGACGCGGGGCTCTGGCTGGAAGCCGAACTGGGCTATGTGGGAGGCAAGCCGGACGCCCCCGCGAGCGCGCATGCCGCGGGTGTACGCACCGACCCGGCGGAAGCCGCCGACTACGCGGCGCGCACCGGCGTGGACGCCCTCGCGGTCGCGGTGGGCAGCAGCCACGCCATGACCGAACGGTCGGCGACGCTGGACCAGGCGCTCATCGAACGGCTCCGAGAAGCGGTTCCGGTCCCCCTGGTGCTGCACGGCTCCTCCGGAGTCCCGGACGGCGAACTCCGTTCCGCGGTCCGCGCCGGCATCGTGAAGATCAACATAGGGACGGCGCTCAACATGTCCCTGACCCGCGTCGTGCGCGACACACTGGACTCACTGCCCGCATTGACCGACCCGCGCAAGTATTTGGGTCCGGCCCGCGACGCCGTAGCGGCGACCGTACACACCACGCTCACGATGCTCGCTCACTGACGGCCACCGGCACCGTCCCGACCGCCGAGCCGCTGCCCGGCGCTCCGCGGCCTTCACCGCCACCCCTGGAACGACTTCCGAGTGACCTGCCCCACGACAGTTCGGGACCCGACACAGGCACTTCGGGCCAGGGGTCCCCGAAGCGCGGGAACGGGCCGATCCGCGACGTAGCTTCGATGTCAGCAGCCCCGCTCCGCCGGGCGTGGGCAGTGGATCCCTGACAGGACCGCGGACAGCCCGGCCGAGGTCGAGGCACCTGAGGTGAAGGACATGGGCCTCAGCAGCCGCCGCAGTCAGCTTCGAGGAGTTCCGCCGATGAAGACCGTCACCCATTGGATCGGGGGCAGGCCCTTCGACGCCGCTGCCCCTGATTCCGGCACCTGGGGCTCGGTGACCGACCCCGCGACCGGTGAGGTGACCGCCCAGGTCGCGCTGGCCGGTGCCGACGAGGTCGACGCCGCGGTCGCCGCGGCGAAGGACGCCTACACGACCTGGAGCAGGTCGTCGCTCGCTCAGCGGACCGCCGTCCTCTTCCGCTACCGCGAGTTGCTGCACGCACGCCGCGACGACCTCGCGGCGCTGATCACCGCCGAGCAGGGCAAGGTTCACGCGGACGCGCTGGGCGAGGTGGCCCGTGGGCTGGAGATCGTCGAACTGGCCTGTGGACTCGGCACGGCGCTCAAGGGCGACATGTCGACCGAGGTGTCGAGCCGTGTTGACGTGGCCTCCATTCGCCAGCCGCTCGGTGTGATCGTCGGCTTCTCCCCGTTCAACTTCCCCGCGATGATCAGCATGTGGATGTTCCCGATGGCGATCGCCTGTGGGAACACGTTCGTCCACAAGCCCAGCAGCAAGGCCCCGTCCGCGTCCATGCTGCTCGCCGAGCTCGCGGCCGAGGCCGGTCTGCCCGACGGCGTGCTCAACATCGTGCACGGCGACGAGACCGCGGTGAACGCGCTGCTCGACCACCCCGACGTGGCGGCTGTGTCGTTCGTGGGTTCCACGCCGGTCGCCCGTCACGTCTACACCAGGGCATCCGCGGCCGGTATGCGGGTTCAGGCGCTGGGCGGGGCCAAGAACCACATGCTGGTACTGCCGGACGCCGACCTCGACGCCGCCGCGGAAGCGGCCGTCACCGCGGCCTACGGCTCCGCGGGTCAGCGCTGCATGGCCGTCTCCGTGGTGGTCGCGGTCGGGTCGACGGGCGACGAACTGGTGTCGCGGATCGCCGACCGAGCCAGGAAGGTCACGATCGGCCCGGGCAGTGACCCGGCGTCCGAGATGGGCCCCCTGGTCACCAAGGCGCACCGCGACGAGGTCGCGGACTACGTCGCGGGCGCGGCCGCCCAGGGAGCCGATGTGGTGCTCGACGGAAGAGACTTCACCGTCGACGGCTTCGAGAACGGGTTCTGGATGGGCCTCTCGCTGCTCGACAGGGTCGCCACCGACTCGGACGCCTACCGCAACGAAATCTTCGGCCCCGTGCTGTGCGTGGTCCGCGCCGCGACCTATGAGGACGCCCTGCGCATCGTCAACGGCTCGCCGTTCGGCAACGCCAGCTCGATCTTCACCCGGGACGGGGGCGCCGCCCGCCGGTTCCAGCTGGAGGTCGAGACCGGCATGGTCGGCGTGAACGTGCCGATGCCGGTGCCAGTGGGCTACCACTCCTTCGGCGGCTGGAAGGACTCAGCCTTCGGCGACCACCGCATGTACGGCAGCGAAGCAGTGCACTTCTACACCCGCGGCAAGGTCATCACGAGCCGCTGGCCCGAGCCCGCGCAGGTCGCGGCCGGCCCGGACCTGGGCTTTCCCGCCTCGCGCTGACCCGGCAAGCGCGAACGCCCTCTCGTACCCCTCCCTGATTCCAGACCGAAGGAACCACCGTGAACTCCACGAACCCTTCCCTGGTGGTGCAACCCGGCGACGCGACCGGGGCGCTGCTCAAGAACGGCGCGTTCGAACTGCTCGCCGACGGAGGCGCGGTCAGCGCCAGCCGGCTGACACTGGGGACCGGCGCGGACGGAGCTCCACCGCACCACCACAAGCTCTCCCACGAGCTGTTCTACGTACTCGATGGGTCGGTCCTCTTCCGCCTGGGCGACACGCTGACCACGGTGGGAAAGGGCGGTCTCGTCGTGATACCACCCCACCTCCCCCACGTGTTCGGCGCGGCCGAGGACACCGTGGCCGACATGGTCGTCGTACTCAGCCCCGGCATCGAACGGTTCGGCTACTTCGAGCAGTTGGCGGCCATCAGCCGCGGTGAGGCGGAATTCGCGTCGCTGATCCCCGAACAGGACCGCTACGACGTGCATTTCGAGAACATCCCCGGCTGGCGGTCGAGGCCGCCTCAGTGACTCGCCTTCGCCGCACCGTGTCCTGGATGTGACACGCGTAGGAGGATTCAGGCGATCCGGGAGACCGGGTCGCGGGAACCCGGCTGGTGGCGTGCGAAGTAGTCGGCCAGGTGCGGGGCGAGGGCGGGGACGTCGACCGGGGTGCCCCCCGAGCGCAGGGACGTGGTGGCCGCGATGCCGGTCGCGACGGCCTCGCGGGCGGCGACGGGCGATGACTCGGTCGAGCCTCCGTACGCGACGAAGCGCAGGAACTCGTCGACGAGTGACTGATCCGCACCGCCGTGCGCGCCGTCCACCGCCTCGGTGGGGAGAACGGTCAGATCGGCCTTCGGCCGGTAGCCGGAACGGCGCCGGTTCCACACCTTGATCGACGGGGCATCGCCTTCGACGCCGTCCCCGAGATTCTCGATCCGGCCCTCGTCGCCGATGATGGTGTAGCTGCGCCAGCAGTCGGGTGTGAAGTGGCACTGCTGTTGACATCCTCCCCGGCCCAAAGGCCGAGCATTCCCGCCTGCTCCCACCCGACAGGTGAGGGCTTCGGGTGGGTTCCTGCTTCGCCGCGCTGTGCGGACACGGGTGCCCGTCTGACCTGCGCTCCACAGGCTGTCACCGCCAGTCCGGCGGCCTTGGCGACGTTGACCGCCGCGTTGGCGTCCCGGTCGAGGACGGTCCCGCATGCCGAGCACGTCCATACGCGGACGTTCAGCGGCTTGGGTCCGTCCTTGACGCCGCATGCGGAGCACACCTGTGAGGTCGGCTCGAACCGGCCGATCTTCACGAAGGTGCGCCCGTACCGGGCGGCCTTGTACTCCAGCATGCTCACGAACGCGGACCATCCGGCGTCGTGGACGGACTTGGCCAGGCGCGTGCGGGCGAGTCCCTTCACCGCCAGGTCCTCGACGGCAACCGCTTGGTTCTCGCGGATGACCCTTGCCGAGAGCTGGTGGTGGAACTCGCGTCGCGCGTCGGCGACCCGCGCGTGCGCGCGGGCGACCTTCACCCTGGACTGGGCCCGATTGCTGGAGCCCTTCTGCTTGCGGGACAGGTCCCGCTGCGCCTTCTTCAGGCGTTTCTCGGCCCGGCGCAGGAAGCGCGGGCTGTCGATCTTCCGGCCGTCGGAGAGGACCGCGAAGTGTCCGAGCCCGAGGTCGATGCCCACCTCGGGCGTCGTCTGCGGCAGCACCTCGGAGGCGTCCGTCTCCACGACGAAGCTCGCGAAGTACCGGCCCGCACTGTCCTTGACCACCGTCACCGTGGACGGTGTCGACGGCAGCGCCCTCGACCACTTGACCTTCAGGTCGCCGGTCTTCGGCAGGCGCAGCTTCCCGCCCGGCGTGATGGACCAGCGGGCATTCGCGGTGAAACGGACGGCCTGCCGGGTGTCCCGCTTCGATTTGTACCGGGGTGCGCCCATACGGAGGCGCTTGCCTTTCAGGCCGTCAAAGTAGTTCCGGTAGGCGGTGTCCAGGTCGCGCAGGGACTGCTGCAGGACAACGGCGGAGACCTCGCCGAGCCACGCTCGTTGCGGGGTCTTCTTCGCCTCGGTGATGAGCTGCTTCGACAGGTCCCCGGTCTTCGGGAACGGCAGCCCCTGGCTGCGGGCGCTCTCCCGAACGCGGAGCGCGTCGTTGTAGACCACCCGCGCGCACCCGAACGCCCGTGCCAACGCCATGCGCTGACTGGCACTCGGGTACAGGCGGAAGCTGTACCGAAGCTGCACACTGATCACGCTACACAGTTGGTCTATGGGTATCGATGAGAACGTTCGCACCGGCCGCCACTGTGCCTTCCGCATACATGTCCACTTGGTTTTCGTGCCGAAATACCGGCACTCCGTCTTCGCCGACCGGCACCTGACGCGCTGCGAGGAGATCATGCGGGCCGTGTGCGAGGACTTCGAGGCGGACTGGTCGAGTTCAACGGCGAGGCCAACCATGTCCACCTGCTCGTGAACTTCCCGCCGAAGGTCGCCGTGTCCAGACTGGTGAACTCCCTCAAAGGCGTGTCCTCGCGCAGACCCCGCCAGGTGTTCCCCGACCTCGTCCGCCACTACTGGCGGGCACAGCGCGTCTGGTGCGGCTCGTACTTCGCCGGCTCGGTCGGCTGCGCGCCTCTCAGCATCGTGAAGCAGTACATCGAGCGGCAGAACCAGCCGCACTGACCCGGGCTGAAGTGAACAGTGCGGATCCGTACACATAGCCGAGGTCAGAGCAGTTCTCAGATTCGCTTCACCACCGGGCTGAAGCCCGGTGCACTGCGAATAAACCCCGGTAGCCGCCCGCGAGCCAGTGGATCGCGTCCAGGTCGTGTGCGCCCTTTTGCAGCAACAGGCTGGTGGTGCGGGCCGGTTCGGCGTGCCAGTCCTTGAAGTAGTATTCGCCGCCGTGGCCGACGAAGTGCCGGCACCACACCGCCCGCACGGTTCCGATCGCCCCTTCGTCGACGAGCCCGCGCATGGTGCGCAGGACCGGCAGGTGGCGGAGGTTGTGTCCGACGTAGAGCCGGGTGCCGGTGCGGGCCGCGGCGGCCAGGACGCGGTCGCAGTCGTCGAGGTCGACGGCCAGCGGCTTCTCGGCTAACACGGCGACGCCGGCTTCGAGGAAGTACAGGGCCGGCGCGGTGTGCAGGTCGTCCGGAGTGAGGACGAAGACGGCGTCGAGGTCGTCCGTGAGCATGTCCTCGTAGCGCTCGTGGACGTGGACGTCGGGCCCGAAGAGCTTCCGGGCGTCCGTGCGTCCGCGCTCGGACGTATCCGCGCAGGAGACCACGCGGGCCGAGCCGGGCCGCTGGGCCAGGACGGCCAGCCCGGCTCGCTGGCCGGTGCCTACGACACCGACGCGCAGTTCCCGCGCGGCCGGCCGGTTGGTCATGAGGCATCCCTTCGTCGCGGACAGGGAGACACGGCCGACGCCTGGATGTCCTGGGCCTGTCGGAGGGTCGGCCGCGGTGCCGGGAGGGTGGGCGGTGGCCGGCAGAGACGCGTCACGAATCGCCCGGGGCCGGCACCGCACTCCCCGATCGACCGTTACACCGACGACCTTAGATGCTCGAAGGTGCTCAATCAACGCTTGTAATAAGCAGTTTCGAGCATTCTTTCTCCGCCGGGACGCGTCGTCGACGCGCCGCCCACTCTCTGCCACGCCTGGCCGCCGGCTGTCGCGTCTCACCACGCGAGCATCCAACTGCCGTGGGAAACAAGGGACTTCGCAACCCATTGACATGGACACAGGCGATCGCTTTACTCCCGGACTACACCGGAGCCACGCTCCGCGTTCAGAGGCACGCCCAGCCGGTATGCAGGCCCCGCGCCGCAAGCCCGGCCCGAGTCGCCAGGACACCCCACTCGTCCGAGGCGGGGACGTGCCCGCTTCCTCTGGAGCTCACGACATGAGCCACCTCAACACCACCACTGTCAAACTCACCGGCACGGTCATCGGCGCGGCCGCGCTGACCGGCGCTCTGTTCGTCGGGGCGCCCTCGACGCAGGCGGCGACGGTGTCCCTGCCGCCCACGCACGCGGGCTTCGACTACCAGATCGGCGGCGCCTACACGCCGCCCGCAGGCGTCAGGGTCGTCACCCGTGACCACACCGCCTCCCCGGCCGCCGGCCTGTACAACATCTGCTACGTGAACGCCTTCCAGGCGCAACCGGGTGCCGAGGGCGAGTGGGCGTCGGACCTGTTGCTGCGCGACTCCGCGGGCAAGGTCGTCTACGACAAGGACTGGGGCGAGGCACTCCTCGACGTCGGCACGGACGCCAAGCGCCAGCGGATCGCCAGCCAGATCGGATCCCAGATCGACGGCTGCCGGGACAAGGGCTTCCAGGCCGTCGAGCCCGACAACTACGACAGCTACACCCGCTCCGGAGGCCGCCTGACGGCGAACAACGCACAGGCGTTCATCAAGCTGCTCTCCGCCCGCGCCCACGCGGACGGTCTGGCCATCGCCCAGAAGAACACCCCCGAGCTGGCCGGCAACCGCACCGCCAACGGCCTCGACTTCGCCGTGGCCGAGGAGTGCGGCCAGTACGACGAGTGCGGCGACTACACCAGCGCCTTCGGCAACAACGTGATCGTGATCGAGTACACCAACTCCGGCAAGTCGAAGGCGTGCAGGGGGTGGGGCGGCACGCTGAGCATCGTCCAGCGCGACGTGGACGTCTCACCGGCCGGCAGCAGTGGATACGTCCGCAAGACCTGCTAGGACGTCCGCAGGACCCGCCGAGGCGCATCCCGCACTGATCACGACCTCAGGCGCGCCCTGAACCGCGTGCCGGCCTGTGACGGCTCGGTGAGCCGTCACAGGCCGGCATCGCCTGGTGCTCAATCATGCAGGTTTCCTCGGCGTTTCACGCACATCCAATCATCGCCTCCCTCTTGACAGCTTCCTGGCACCATCGCTTAACTCCTGGTCAACGCCGTAGTCGAAGCACTCGGCAGCAGAGGTACGCCCAGCCGGTAGCTGACCACGCGCCAGGAGTCCGGACTGAGTCGCCAGGACCACCTCGGGGTCCGAGGCGGGGACGTACCCACCATGTTCTGGGGCCTGGACATGATCCGAATCCATGCGACTCCCCGCGGACGGCGAGCCACGACGACCACGGTCGGTTGCGCCTCACGTGCGGGCCGCCCCCTCCGGTCGCCCGGCGCCCGCACCCGGCCGCCCGTCCCGCTCCGCGCCCGGCCCTGAGCACCGGCCCACGGCGTTCCGGCTGTCCGGGACCGGCACCGGCCGGCCGGCCGGGCCCGCCGGGACCACCCGCCGTCGCCGCGACCGGAACGCCGTACACCGAACGCATCCCTGACGCACTGCGCATGTCCCGCAACTCCGCACGGGAGGTACCCATGTCCGCGCTCACCCGCAGCGCACAGCCCCGACGGCGCGCCGTGCTGCGCACCGGCGCCGCTCTGGCCACCACGGCGGCCGCGGGCCTGTGGGCCTCCGGCTGCGCGGCGGGCGGCGACGACGGCGTGAGTGCCGACGGCACCGTGACGATCGAGATGTGGCACGGGCAGACCGACACCGGCAAGAAGGCCATGGAATCCCTGACCGACTCGTTCATGCGGAGCCACCCCCGCATCCGGGTGGAGCTGGGCGGCGGGGTGCTCGCCGACGCGATGCTCCAGAAGGTGACCGCGGCCCTCGCCGCCGGCTCCTACCCGGACATCGCCTACGTCTTCGGCTCCGACCTGGCGAGCGTCGCCCACAGCCCTCAGGTCGCCGACCTCACCGACATGGTCGGGCACGCCGGCACGCCCTGGACGAACTACTGGCTCCCGGCGCGCCAGGCCGTGACCGTCAACGGCCAGGTACGCGCCGCGCCCGCGCTGCTGGACTCGCTCGCGGTGGTCTGCAACCGGAAGCTCTTCCAGCAGGCCGGACTGCCGCTGCCCGAAGCGGACTGGCACTGGGACGACTTCGTCGCCACCGCCAAGGCGCTCACCGACGTCGGCCGCGGCCGATTCGGCACCGGCTGGCCGGGCGTCGGCGACGAGGACACCGTCTGGCGCATGTGGCCCATGATCTGGGATCTGGGCGGGGACGTCGTCGCCGACGACGGCAAGCGCATCGGGTTCGGCGGCGACGCCGGGACCCGCGCCCTGGAGGTGGTGGCCGCCCTCGCCCGGGACAGGAGCGTCTACGTCGACCCGAAGCCGGGCAGCGAACAGATGTACCAGGTCTTCCTTTCCGACCGGATGGGCATGGCCGTCACCGGACCCTGGCAGCTCCCCGACATCCGGCAGGCGAAGATCGACTATCACGTCGTCCCGCTGCCCACCTTCTCCGGCCGGCCGGTGACCATCAGCGGACCCGACACCTGGACGGTGTTCGACAACGGCGCCGCCCGCACGAAGGCAGCCAAGACCTTCGTCAGCTGGCTGATGCAGCCCGCTCAGGACGTGCGCTGGGACATCGACGCGGGCAGTCTCCCGCTCAGCCGCCGCACCCGCGACCTGCCCGCCTGGCAGCACCAGGAGAACGACACCGAGGGCCTGGACGTGTTCACCAAGGCACTGGACTCGGCCCGCGTGCGCCCCGTGCACGCCGCCTACCCGCAGATCTCGCAGGCCCTCGGACAGGCCGTCGTCGCCGTGCTGCTGGGCCGGAGCAGTCCCGCCCAGGCACTGCGCTCCTGCGCCGCCGACGCCAACGCCGCACTGCTCATACCCCGCTGAGGAGATCCGCCGTGTCCCGAGTGCCCACCCCGATCACTCTGCCCCGGCCCCCGGACAACCGGCGCGCCCAGCGCCGCAGACGGGCCGCCGAGTCCGCGATGGCCTGGACGTTCGTATCGCCCGCGGTCCTGATCATCCTCGGTCTCAGCGTGGTGCCCATCGTCTGGTCGCTGCTGCTGTCCTTCCAGGCCGACGACCTCGTCACCCCGAGCCGCTGGGTGGGCCTGGACAACTACCGCGCCCTCGCCCAGGACCCCCACTTCAGCCAGGCCGTGCACAACACCCTGCTCTACACCGGGCTGTACGTGCCGGCGAGTATGGCGGTGGGGCTGCTGCTCGCCCTCGCCCTGAACCGGCACCTCCGTTTCGTCGGGCTCTACCGCACCCTGTTCTTCGTCCCGTTCGTGGTCTCCTCCGCCGCGCAGGGCGTGCTGTTCTCGTTCATCCTGGACCCGCAGTTCGGCGCGGCCAACGCGGTACTGCACCACCTCGGGATCCCGTCGCAGGGCTTCCTCAACGATCCGTCCCAGGCGCTGCCCGTGCTGGTCGCGATCAGTCTGTGGAGCGGTACCGGCTTCTGCATGGTCATCTACCTCGCGGCGCTGCAGGACGTGCCCGCCTCGCTGATCGAGGCGGCCCGGCTGGACGGCGCCGGCCGCTTCCGGATCCTGCGGCACGTCACCCTGCCCACGCTCCGGCCCGTCTCGGTGTTCCTGCTGCTGTGGCAGACCATCGAGGCCCTCCAGACGTTCGACCTCGTGTACGTCACCACCAAGGGCGGACCCCTCGGATCCACCACGGTGATCGTCTACTTCATCTGGGAGCAGGCGTTCAAGAACGCCACCGCGGGGTACGGCGCTGCCTCCGCGTATGTTCTGGCCGCGGCCCTGGGCCTGATCGGCCTGATCTTCCAGATCGCCCGCCGCCGACTCCAGGGAGCCACCGCATGACCGCCCTCTCCGCTCCGGCCGAAGCCGCGCAGGCCGCCCCGACCGTCCGGCCCGACACCCGCCGGCGACGCCGACGGCTGCCGTTCAGCCCCTGGCACCTGCTGCTCGCGCCGATGGCGCTGCTGTTCGCGGTACCGCTCATCTGGCTGGTGCTCAGCTCGGTGATGAGCAACGCGGAGATCAACCGCTTCCCGCCGGCTCTGTGGCCCTCCCGTCTGGACCTGGGCGGCTACCGCTACGTGCTCGGCAACGCGATGTTCCCCCGCTGGTTCGCCAACTCGTTGCTCGTCAGCCTCGTCACGGTGACCGCGAACCTCGTGCTCGGCACCCTGGGCGGCTACGCGTTCGCCCGGATGCGGTTCGCCGGCTCCCGGCTGCTGCTCGGCCTGATGCTGGCGACGATGGCGATCCCGTTCCAGCTGACGATGATCCCCACGTTCCTGGTGATGAAGCAGCTCGGCCTCATCGACACGCTCGGCGCGCTGATCGTGCCGTCCCTCGTCACGCCGTTCTCGGTGTTCCTCCTGCGGCAGTTCTTCCTCTCGCTGCCCCGCGAAATGGAGGAGGCCGCCTGGATCGACGGCTGCTCACGGCTTCACGTGCTGTGGCGGATCGTACTGCCGCTGTCCCGGCCGGCCCTCAGCACGGTGGCCGTCCTGACGTTCCTCAGCACCTGGAACGACCTGACCTGGCCACTGATCGCCATCAACCACGACACCCAGTACACGCTCCAGCTCGGCCTCACGACCTTCCAGGGACAGCACCACACACAGTGGGCAGCCGTGATGGCCGGGAACGTCATCACCGTGCTGCCGGTCCTGCTCGCCTTCCTCGGCGCGCAGAAGGCGTTCATCCAGTCGATCACCTCGACCGGTCTCAAAGGCTGATCCCACTCGTCACCCGACACACCACCCAGGCAGGAACAACTCAGTGCCGCACACCTTCGGGCTGCTCGACACCGGTGACACCGACCCTGACATCACCGTCGGTCCGCTCGACGCAACGCCCCTCACCAGAGCGGTTCGTTTCGGCGCGGTCCGCGAAGCCACCTCCACCCGTGCCCACGACGGCATGACCGCACAGCCCACGCGGGATGAAGCCCTCGCCCGCCCTTCCGAGACCGAGGAATGCCCGGTATGACCACCGCCCCCAAGATCGTCCTCCTCGGCGCAGGCAGCGTCGTCTTCACCCAGGGACTGCTCGCCGACCTCCTCGCGTTCCCCGAACTGAAGTCCGCGCACGTCGCGCTGCACGACATCGACACCGAGCGTCTGGCCACCGCGCACGCGGCCGCCGTCCGCATCGCCGACGTCCTCGGCGCCACGCCGGACGTCACCGCGGACACCGACCGCCGCAAAGCCCTGACCGACGCCGACTTCGTCATCAACATCGTGCAGATCGGCATGGTCGAGGCCACCCGGACCGACTTCGAGGTACCGGCCCGCTACGGCGTACGCCAGACCATCGGCGACACCCTCGGCATCGGAGGCATCTTCCGCGCCCTGCGCACGTTCCCGTTCCTGAAGGATCTGGGGCGGGACATCGCCGAGGTCTGCCCGCAGGCCTGGCTGCTGAACTACACCAACCCCATGGCCATGAACGTCCAGTACCTGACGCAGGCCACCGGCCTGACCCGGGTGGTGGGTTTGTGCCACTCGGTGTACTGGACGATGCGCGACCTCGCGGACCTTGTCAAGGTGCCCTACGAGGAGATCAGCTACCACGCTGCGGGCGTCAACCATCAAGCGTGGGTGCTGCGCTTCGAGCACCAGGGCCGGAGCCTCTACCCGAAGCTGGACGAACTGATCTCCTCCGACGACCAGTTGCGCCGCAGGGTCCGGGTCGACATGTACCGCCGGCTCGGCTACTACCCCACGGAGACCAGCGAGCACTCCTCCGAGTACCTTCCCTGGTATCTGCACCACGACAGCGAGGTCGAACGACTGCGGCTGCCGATCGGCCAGTACCTCAAGATCGTCGACGAGAACGTCGCCACCTACGAGCGTACCCGCGACGCGCTGGCCGCCGGGACGCCGGTCGCCGTCGAGGGGACGATGGAGTACGCACCGCAGATCATCCACAGCATGGTGACCGGCACCCCGCGCACGGTCTACGGCAACGTCCCCAACCGGGGCCTCATCGACAATCTGCCTGCGCACGGCACCGTCGAGGTGCCGTGTCTGGTGGACCCGCTGGGCGTCCAGCCCACCCGCGTCGGCTCCCTCCCGCCTCAGCTCGCGGCGCTCAACCGCACTTATCTGAGCGCGAACGACCTGGTGGTGCGGGCGGCCGTTGAGGACGACCCGCGGCACATCAGGCACGCGGCAATGACCGACCCAGCCACGGCGGCGGCCCTGCCGGTCGAGGACATCTGGCGTCTGTGCGACGACATGGTCACCGCCCACGGCGCTCTCCTCCAACCTGGGCTGCGCACCCGTCTGGGTTCATGACCGTCTGGGTTCATGACCGACCGCGGACGCACCCGCGCACCACCGTGACGGCCGCCGAACGCCCCCGTATTCCGCTCGTTCCGGAGAACCCCTGGACAGCAACGAGGCCGAGCGAAGCTCCGAAGAGGTGGTCGTCGAAGGCTTCCGCAACAGCGGACTGGCCGAAGCACTCAACAGGCTCCCCCGTCGCATGCGGCAGGTCACCTGGCTGTGGACACTCGGCGCGCCGACAGCCCATATGGCGCAGCAACTGCGCATCAGCCCCAGTACAGTCCGGGTCCATCTCTTCCAGGCACGTCAGCGCCTTGCCGCTGACCCTCTTGTGGTTCTTCTCGCCGGCCCCGCACGATCCTGACCACACTGCCCTGTGTCAATCTGGTTGATGCCGGCCTGCGTCTTGTCGAACGCGTCCAGGGGGCCGGTGTGCAGGAGGTTGTCCGGGGCGAGCGGAACGGCTGAGCAGAGCTCGGTCAGGCGCCGAAATGTTCGCTGAGGCAGACGGCCGCACCGCGTCGGCCGACCCCAGGCCCCGGCGTTGTGGCGGGAGTTCCGGGCCAACGCCTATGCCCATCCGCAGACACCCTTCGTCGGCCGGGCCGGCCGCGAGGGTCGCCGCCACCACGGCGGCGACCCTCGCGATCACAGGCGATGTCTTCGTGCAGGCCCGGTCAGGCGCGGGTCCAGCGTTGGTTGTTGCCGTTCGAGCAGGAGTAGAGCTGGACCAGGGTGCCGTTGGCGGTGCCGCCCCCGACGGCGTCGAGGCAGAGGCCGGACTGGACGCCGACAACGGATCCGTCGGAATTGAGGCGCCACTTCTGGTTGTCTCCGCCCCAGCAACTGTAGATCTGGACCTTGGCGCCGTTGCCGGTGCCGGCGGCGTCCAGGCACTTGTTGCCGTAGACCCTGAGCTCACCGGCGTCGGTGTACGTCCACTGCTGGTTGGTGCCGTTGTGACAGTCCCACAGCTGGACCTGGGTGCCGTCGGTGGTGCTGCTGCCGGGCACGTCCAGGCAGCGGCCCGAACCGACGCCCTTGATCGTTCCGCCGTCCGCGGGCGGCGTGGTGGAGCCGCCGTTGAGTGCGTTGAGGACGGCGGTGTAGGCAGACTTCTTGCTGCCGTCGTTGTTGAACAGCAGCGGCGTCTGCTCCGATCGCCAGGAGTCGCTGTCGCGCACACCCCAGACGGTGACGCCGAGGCAGCGCGAGACGGCCAGGCAGTCGTTGACCACGTTGGCGTAGGTCGAGGCCGGGGCACCCTGGATGTCGAGTTCGGTGACGGCCACGTCGACGCCGAGGGCGGCGAAGTTCTGCAGGGTGGTGCGGAAGTTGCTGTTGTAGGGGCTGCCACTGTTGAAGTGTGACTGGAAGCCGACGCAGTCGATCGGCACGCCGCGCTGCTTGAAGTCCCGCACCATGGCGTACACGGCCTGGGTCTTGGCCCAGGTCCAGTCCTCGACGTTGTAGTCGTTGTAGCAGAGCTTGGCGGACGGGTCGGCGGCGCGCGCGGTGCGGAAGGCGACCTCGATCCAGTCGTTGCCGGTGCGCTGCAGGTTGGAGTCGCGCCGGGCTCCCGAACTTCCGTCGGCGAAAGCCTCGTTCACGACGTCCCACTGCGCGATCTTGCCCTTGTAGTGGCTCATCACGCCGTTGATGTGGTCGATCATCGCCTGGCGCAGCGTGCTGCCGTTGAGGCTCTGCATCCAGCTGGGCTGCTGGGAGTGCCAGGCCAGGGTGTGGCCGCGCACCTTCTTGCCGTTCTGTACCGCCCAGTTGTAGACGCGGTCGGCGGCGGTGAAGCTGAACTGGCCCCGCTGCGGTTCGGTGGCGTCGATCTTCATCTCGTTCTCGGCCGTCACCGAGTTGAACTCACGGGCCGCGATCGTCGCGTACGTCGAGTCGCTCAGCCTGTTCGCGGCGATGGCGACGCCGAAGTAGCGGCCGCTCTGCGCCGCCGCGGCGCCGAGCGTGTTCTCGGCGGCCCGAGCGGGCGGCGGCGCGACCAGCGCGGCGACCACACCCAGGACACCGGCGACCAGCGCCAGCAGCAGAACGCGGACCTTCCGCCGGACAACGGGTCCGGGAAGGACATATGAGCCCATGGCTGTGCCTCCAAGGTAGGAATAACGGGATCACCGGACACGGCGCTCATGGGCCCCGGGAGGATCTCGACCGGCACGGACGGGCCCGGTCGGCCGCCGAGTGACGTACGCCGGGCGGCAGCGGTCTTTCGACACAGGCATGGGGGTACTCCCATCGCGGCTCAGCCGGGAGGCCGTCACGCGGCGTCGCATCCCTCTCCGACCGCGCGGAGAGCCGGGATGCGTCGGTGCGAGCCTCACCGGGACGAAAAGCGGGGTGACGCAGGTGCTTTGGCGCGCGGATCCGTCGGGCAGCCGTGCGCGGCTCTGCGGTACGGCACGGTCTGCCCAGAACCCACATTGTTCGATATCTCGGACCACGGTCGGTTTGCCAGACAGATGATTGAGGGTTGACGGTGACTCGTCAATCCTTGCGACAGAAAAGTTTCCGATTTCATCTCGAAACTTTCGAAGCTCCGTCAAGACGGGCGAACCCTGGACCGGAGAGCCGCCATCGCGAACCACCTGGGAGTTTCCCGTCGAGGCCAGGGCCTCTCGCGCCCCGGAGGGAGGAACTGTTTGCGGACAGATCGACGACAGACCTTGACCGAAGGGCCTCGCCTTCCTAGCTTGTGGCGTCACAGACCCGAGATCACCGCGAAACTTTCGAATCCTACCCCCGGCACGGCTGCCGCTCCGCGGTTCATCGGCGGTACCCAACCCCAAGGAGGCCCTCTGATGTGGCTTCGCCACCCGTCCCCGGTCCGCCCAAGACGCTTACTCGGCGTCCTTGCGCCCTTGCTGCTGCTGGCCACCTTCCTCGGTGCCCAGCCCGCCGAGGCCGCGACCATAGACCCCAACGCCTCGTACGTGCTGGTCAACCGCAACAGCGGCAAAGCCCTGGACGTCTACAACATGGCGACCAACGACGGCGCCCGCATCACCCAGTGGACCAGGAACGACCAGAACCAGCAGCAGTGGCAGTTCGTCGATTCCGGAGACGGCTACTACCGCATCAAGTCCCGCCACTCGGGCAAGGCACTGGACGTCTACAACTGGTCCACCGCGAACGGCGGCTCGATCGTCCAGTGGACCGACCTGAACGGCACCAACCAGCAGTGGCGGCTGGCCGACAGCTCGGACGGCTACGTGAGGCTCATCTCGCGCCACAGCAACAAGGCCCTCGAAGTACAGGGCGCCTCCACCGCCGACAACGCGAACATCGTCCAGTACGACGACTGGGGCGGCACCAACCAGCAGTGGCAGCTCGTCAAGGTCGGCGCCGACACCCCCGGCTCGTGTGATCTCCCGTCGACCTACCGCTGGACGTCGACGGGCGCGCTGGCGCAGCCCAAGCAGGGGTGGGTCTCGCTCAAGGACTTCACCGTCGCCCCCTACAACGGCAGACAACTCGTCTACGCCACCACGCACGACACGGGGACGAGGTGGGGTTCGATGAACTTCGGCCTGTTCACCAACTGGTCGGAGATGGCCTCGGCCGGCCAGAACACGATGTCCAGCTCGACCGTCGCACCCACGCTCTTCTACTTCGCGCCGAAGAACATCTGGGTGCTCGCCTACCAGTGGGGCGGGACCGCCTTCTCCTACCGGACGTCGAGCGACCCCACCGACCCGAACGGCTGGTCGTCCGAGCAGGTGCTCTTCTCCGGAAGCATCTCCGGCTCCGGAACGGGTCCCATCGACCAGACACTCATCGGTGACGGCACGAACATGTACCTGTTCTTCGCCGGCGACAACGGCAAGATCTACCGGGCCGGCATGCCGATCGGGAACTTCCCGGGCAGCTTCGGCTCCACCTCGACAGTGATCATGAGCGATACGACGAACAACCTGTTCGAAGCTCCGCAGGTCTACAAGCTGCAGGGCCAGAACCGCTACCTCATGATCGTCGAGGCGATCGGCTCGCAGGGCCGGTACTTCCGCTCGTTCACGGCCACCAGTCTGAACGGCTCCTGGACACCCCAGGCCGCGACCGAGAGCAATCCCTTCGCCGGCAAGGTCAACAGTGGCGCCACCTGGACCAACGACATCAGCCACGGCGAACTGATCCGCACCGGCCCCGATCAGACCATGCCCGTCGATGCCTGCAATCTGCAGTTGCTCTACCAGGGACGCAGCCCCAACTCCGGCGGCGACTACGGCCTCCTGCCCTACCGTCCGGGTCTGCTGACCCTGCAGCGCTGACGGCAGGACGCGGTCCGGCTCCGAGGGGGAGCCGACGTGGCGGGCCCGGCGGAAGGCCGGGCCCGCCATGCCATGATCCGAACGGCCCGGGTCACCTCCCCGCCCCGCGGTGAAGGACGCCGCCCGCAGGCAGCACTGCGCCACGCCCGAGCAGGGTGGCACACAGCACCGTCTGGGCCGGCACGATCCCGGCGAAGGGAGCGGCGACGAAGTGGTGCGACGACACTGGTGGTCGGCGCCTGCCCGGTCCGCGGCGGGATCGGCCGACAGCTGTTCGCTCCGCCCTGGACAGCAGCCTGGTGCTGTCCATCGTGGCCGAGCTCCTCCACACCGTTCGCCTCACCATCAGGAACCAGACCCTCGACGCGGAGCCGTTCCTCGTCGTCGGCCTGATTGCCGGCATCCGCAGGGTGCTCATCGTGACGACCGAGGCGGAGAAGTCCTTCCGGTGGAACGTCGAGGGGGTCGAACTGCTCATCGTGGCGGGGCTGATCCTCGTGATGGCGACAGCAGTGTACGTGTGGCAGCGCTCGACGCGGCCGGGAGACTATTTCCCGCTCCAGGAGGCGGGGCGCTCCCCGTCGCCGACTTCGTCACGCACTCTGGTGCGCGGCTCCTGACCGTCACCTTCCGCCGCCGCGGCCGCCCGCACTCGCTGCTCCTCGCGAGCAGATCCGACGTCCCGTTCCAGGGGTGTGCGACTCACGGCTGTCGCGAGGTCCTCCAAGGCTTGCTTCTGCAGTTCCGCCTCGCGCCGCACGACCGGGCTCCGGTCCCCGGCGGCGCCCTCCCACGCGTGGAGCGCCTCCTCCACGTGTCCCCAGTCCGGATTCCTGTGCTCGCGCAAGGCCACTGCTGCCTTCTCGGTGTCCGTCTCCAGGGCCTCGGCGAACCGCTCCGCCTCGGGGACGACACGGCTGTCGGCCCGCGGGACGTGGCTCTCCATGAGCATCGCCACCCGGCCGAACCTCTTGAGCGCCTCCTGCGCCTCCCGCGCCTCGCGCGACGTCAGACCCCTGGGGCGGACCGGTTCCTGCCTTGCCTGTTCGTATGCCCCCTGCCAGGCGGCACGTGCTTCCCTGCTCGCCAGCAGTGCCCTGCGCATGTCGGCGTGATGCTCCCGGGTCGGTTCGGCGTAGTCGCGGAGCACTGCGGCCGCGTAGCGGCCGTTGGCGGCGAGCCAGTCCGCGAGCCGGCCCGGCAGCCGGGGTGTCTCCCATGCGGGGAACACCACGTACGCCAGCATTGCCAGGGCCCCGCCGAGCGCGGTGAGCACCACTCGCTCCGGGACTGTCTGCTCCCATGCCTGGCCGCCCATGCCGAGCAGGAAGACGACGTACGCGGCGGTGAAGCACTGGGAGTAGGCGTAGCCGGTACGGTTCAGCGTGTACGACAGGCCCGCCGAGACCACCGCCAGGGCGCCGAACACATGGGCGTCCGGGCCCAGGGCCCGCACCATGCCGGTGGCGAGTGCGACCCCCGCCAGGGTCCCGGCGAGACGGGCCACCGCACGCGCGTACGTCTGGTGGAAGTCCGGCCGCATCACCATCACCGAGGCGATGGGCGCCCAGTAGCCGTGGCCCAGGGGCAGCCGGGCGGCGATCAGATAGCCGAGCGTGGCCACCGCCGCCAGGCGGACGGCGTGCCGGAACACGGGCGAGTCCTGGCGGAGCTCACGGCGGACCGCCCGGACGACGACCGGGACCAGCCGGAGCATTGTCGGGCGCACCAGGAACTCGGCGCCGGCGGGGCCGGACGGCGTGGGCGTCCTCCCGGGCGCGCAGCCGCTCCCGGCGATCTCCAACGCCTCGCCGAGCAGTTCCACGAGTCGCTTGGCGGCTTGCCGCGCGGGGCCCTCCAGCACCTCGTGCTCCTCGTCGACGCGCAGGACGTCCGTGCTCTCGGGCCGCACCTCGGCGGGAGTGCCGCAGCGGATCGAACGGGCGACCGCATCCAGGACGTCGGCGGCCGCGTCGAGCAGCTCCCGCGCGCGATCCCGCCCGGGTCCCTCCGCCGGGGCGCCCACGTCCGGGTCGGCGAGCGCCGCGACCACCGGCCGAATGCGCTCGGCGAGTCCCCGGGGGCCGTGCAGGACGGGGGGACGGGTGCGGGCTTGCGACGGCGTCACGGCAGCCGCGTCCCGGGCCGTCATCAACGGCTCCGGGTCGAACGGGGCGGTCGGGTCGTGCCGCAACCGGCGGGCGTAGTCCGCCACGGCGGCCAGGGCGTCGGCGAGCGCGTCACGATGCGCTCCCCAACGCCGGATCGGGAACAGCAAGATCAGCACGGCCTGCGTCACGCCCCCGAGTGCGATGACCCCGGCGTGCTCCAGGGCTCGCCCGATGCTCGTGGGCAAGGTGATGGTCACCAGCATGCTGCCCACGGTCGTCGCTGCGACGATCCCAGCGGTCGATCCGGCGGCCCACGCCATTCCCGCGGCAAAGGCCCATACGGCCAGCAGCGGCAGGAACGTCACGAGTCGCCCCGCCGCCAGGTAGCCCACGAAGGTGCTGAGCGCCAGACCCGCGCCCGCGCCGAGCGCGATCACCTTGCGTGGACGCCAGCTGCGCTGGAAGGTGGCCCCACCCGCGGAGTAGGCGCCGAGGGCGGCGGACGCGGCATACGCGGGGGAGACCAGCCACAGCGCCGGCCCGATGACGAGCGCCACCCCAGCGGCCGCACGCAGCGCGAGCAGGGGCTCCAGCCGCGTCTCCTCGATCTTGAGCCCGGATCGCACGACCTCCCCGAAAGCCCGCAGCCACGTCACGGGTGTCCGCCCGGCCGGAATGCCCTGCCGCGTCGCGTCGGCCTGGTTGAGGTGCGGCCATCGTCGGGCAAGGAAGCCTCCCACATGACCCGCTGGCTGGCTGGCGGCCGCAGCCGCTGGAAGGGGTGCTGCCACTGCGGACACTGCTGCGTCCGCCGTCCGTCCTCCAGGCCGAAGCGCGGGCAACCGTTGTTGGTTCAGGTCCGGCCGGAGCGCGGCGATTGCCCCGGCCCCGTCCGGAGGACGGACAGATCGCCACCCGTCCCCCGGACCGGTCCAGGGGAAACAGGGGACCGGACCGGTCCAGGGGAAACAGAGGACACGGCGGCCCCGGGTCTCTTACCGCTTGTGGCCGTTGCCGTGCCCGTTGGGATGCAGGACGACCTTGGTCCAGCCCTCGTCACGGGCGTCGAAGTGCTCGTAGGCGGTGGGGGCCTCGTCCAGGCTGAGCTCGTGGGAGACGACGAAGCTCGGCTTCGCCTTCCCGCCGGCGATCAGGTCCCGCAGCGCCCGGTTGTACTTCTTCACCGGCGCCTGCCCCGTGCCCATGTGCTGGCCCTTGAACCACATCATGCCGAAGTCGATCGGGACCTTGCCCTGGGCTTCCAGCTCGCCCTGGGCCTCCGCGCCGCCGGGGTCCTGGGGCAGGAACACGCCCACCACGCCGATGTCGCCGGTGAACCTGACCGAGTCGATCAGGCCGTTGAGCGTGAGGCTGGCGTTCTCGTGTCCCTGGGGGTCGTGTGCCTGGTAGCCGACGCATTCGCAGCCGTTGTCGGCGCCCAGGCCGAGGGTGGCCTCCTTGACGACCTCCGCCGGGTTCTGCTCGGCGGTGTTGATCGGGATGGCCCCGATCTCCTCCGCCTTGCGCAGCCGGTCGGGCTGGTGGTCGGCCGTCCAGACGCGGCCGGCGCCCTTGAGGAGGGCGGAGTAGGTCGCCATCAGCCCGACCGGACCGGCCCCGAAGACGATCGTCTGGTCACCCGGTTTGACATGGGCCATCTCGGTGGCGTGATACCCGGTGGGGAAGATGTCGGCGAGCATCACGTAGTCGGTCTGCCGCTCGGCGGCGTCCTCGCCCAGACGCAGCGCGTTGAAGTCGCCGTAGGGCACGCGCAGCAGTTCCGCCTGGCCGCCCTGATAGGGGCCCATGTCGGCGAATCCGTAGGCGGCTCCGGCGAGGGCCGGGTCCGGCTGCATGGTCAGGCAGTAGTTGGTCAGACCCTGCTCGCACTGCTTGCAGAAGCCGCAGGCGATGTTGAAGGGCAGGACCACATACTCGCCCACCTGGACCTTGCGGACGGCCGAGCCGACCTCCACCACCTGGCCCATGTTCTCGTGTCCCAGGGTGCGGCCGGAGTCGAACGAGGTGCGGCCCTCATACATGTGCAGGTCCGAACCGCAGATGTTCGTGGTGGTGATCTTGACGATGATGTCGCAGGGGTGTTCGATCTTCGCGTCCGGTACGTCCTTCACGGTGACCGTTCGCGGTCCTTCGTATACCGCTGCCTTCATGATGACTTCCCTTGATGTCGCGGCATGGCGGTGATGGAGAGGGCGCAAAGAGCCTGACTCTCGGAAGTGCTAAGACGGGGTCCGTGGCTCCGGCACGTCTCTGCGGACCGTTCACCTGGATCAGATGGAACGGTCATTTGCCGCCGGCCCGCCAGGCGGAGCTTCGGCGCGCCGACGGCGTCCGGGTCCCCGTCGGCCCCCGAGGCGAAACAACCACGCACCGACCGATCAGCGGAATCTCCGGACCCGGACGACCACCGACCAACGGCACATCTCCGACTGAGGTCACCCGCCAGTGCCGCATCAAGCAACGTTCGCCCCGTGATGATGCGTTGTCTTGCCGTGCGGGGTGGCCGCGGGCGGCCAGAATGATCACGTGGCTGAGCGCGTGCGGGTCCGGGAGATCGACGACGAGGAGGGCAGGCGGTTACTGCGGATTATCCGCAGGGGCACCGGTTCGGTGGTGACCTGGCGGCGGGCCCATATGGTGCTGCTGTCCGCGCAGGGCATGCCCGTGGCGAAGGTCGCCGAGGTGACGTTCACCAGCGCGGACCGGGTCCGGGACGTGATCCACGACTTCAACGCCGACGGCTTCGACTCGCTCCATCCGAAGTACAAGGGCGGCCGGCCGAGGACCTTCCCCCTGCCCGAACGCCGGGAGATCAAGAAGATCGCCAAGACCAGGCCGGTCGAGCACGGCCTGTCGTTCTCGACCTGGAGTCCGGTCAAGCTGACCGACTTCCTGGTCGCCGAGGGGGTGGTCGACGAACATCAGCCACGAGGGCCTGCGCATCCTGCTCCGCGAGGAAGGCGTCTCTTTTCAACGCGTGAAGACCTGGAAAGCCTCGCGTGACCCCGACTACGCGGCCAGGAAGGCCCGCGTCGAGCGCCTCTACGCGATCGCCGACGGCGAGGTCATA